>JADHNL010000002.1 GCA_016779525.1 SAR86 cluster bacterium
GTAAACTACTTAAATGATCAAAAAAACCAAGAGGAGTTTCTTCTGTTTGTTGCAATAAATGAGGAGTTCAGCAATGAGACTGAAACAGCTGAGGATTTATTTAACAGATTAGATCTTGAATATCAAAATTTTGGCTATGAATTAATTACGAAATCGGTATTAGCAAAAAAAGCTCTGGATGAATCAAGATTTGAGCTGGCTTTAGATATTTATCTTGATGTTAATGAGCAATTACAATCTAGCAGCATAGCCAATGCAACAAAAAATGTGCTCAAAGAACAGTACGTTGAAAATATAATAAGGTTATATATTGAGCTTGATAGATACGAAGAAGGAAGATTATTTTTGGAGCAATCAAGCTTAAAGTCTCCACGTTTTTATGAGCTTGGTGGAGATTTTTACAAATCATTCAGTGAAAATGACCTTGCCAATCAATGGTATGACAAAGCACTAGATTCAGATTTAAATGAAACTCAAAAAAATTTAATTAAGCTTAAGAAACCCTTCAATGAATAAATCTCTGGCTATACTTTCTCTTTTTGTCTTGATGGGTTGCCAAACACTTGGCTTTGTTGAGGTAGATCCAAGAGCTCCAGCAAAGTTAGATTTAAGCTATCCCAATTTCTTAAACGAAGTTTGGAGCAAGTCCAATTCTCGCCCATTAATCAACCTTACTAACTCTGGTAACAAGTATGCTTCAAATCACCGATTTCAAGTTTCATCTGGAAGCATCTATAAAATAAAAAATAATACCGTAGAAGAATACAATATTGAAAACGGCAGCCTTCTAGATTCTATATCCCTGGAAGGTGCTGAAATTGTCTCAGGAGTTACTGCTGGTTACAACACTTTAGTCTACTCAGATTCTGATGGAACTATTTATGCCTATGACTTAAATACCAATACACTACGCTGGCAACAAGAGCTTAAAGATTTGGTTATCTCAAAAGTCTTGATAACATCGAGATTCATATTTGCTCAAACATCTTCAGATGTTTTATATGCTTTTAATTTAAGGGATGGCGAAATTATTTGGACAAAATCAGCACAAGCACCCTTGCTTTCAATTAGGGGTACGGCAGTGCCATATTTTTACGAAGGCTTGGTCTTTGCAAGTTTCTCTAATGGAAGGCTTGCAGCAATTAGGTCATTAGACGGTATCCAATTATGGGAAAAGCCTATTTCTGTCTTAAAAGGAACAACAGAGCTTGAAAAGTTAATGGATTCAGATACCTCAGCGGTAGCATTTCAGGAAAGTATATACGTTGCAAATTTCAATGGTTCACTGACGAGATTTGATATTAGGACAGGAGACAAGATTTTCTCTGTCGATTTTTCAACTTCAGAACCATTAGTATTATTTCAAGACCTGGTTATTGGCATATCAAGTGATGATGAAATTATTGCTTATGATGCAATAAACGGCTCTGAGAGATGGATCAATGACCAATATAAATTTAGAGACCTGTCTTCCTTAGTGCTCTACAACAATAAACTTTACTTTGGTGACTTAGATGGATTCCTTCATTCAGTGAGCGCTGAGTCTGGAGAAACTCTTGGAGTTAAACGAACTAATCTTGATGGAGTTAAACAAATAGAGGCAGCTTCAAATACATTAGCAGTCCAAGATCAAGCTGGTAAACTTAAAGTTTACAAAATCTTTTAATGAGGAAAACAGTCACACTTGTCGGCAGAACAAACGTCGGCAAATCGTCAATATTTAATAGGCTTATTGGTTCCAATAAAGCAATAGTGTCTGATTATGAAGGCCTGACCAGAGATAGAAAAATATCAACTATTGATAAGAATGGAATAAGTTTAGACCTGATAGATACTGGTGGTTTTTTCTCTTCCGAGGACGATCAATTTGAAGACTTTATTCTTTATCAAGCTCATGAAGCAATTAATAACTCTGATTTAATTATCTTTGTTGTTGATAATAAATTTGGCTTATCTCCGTATGACAATGAAATTGCTTCAATCTTAAGAAAAAGTGGCAAAGAAATTATATTGGCGATAAATAAAATTGATGTTAAAAAAAATGATGTTACCGATGACTTTACTAAGCTTGGCTTTAAAGATATTTTTTTGGTAAGTGCTGCACATAACAGATTCATAACAGAACTTAGAAATGAAATATTCAAGAGGTTTTCACAAAACACTGATAAGAAATTTGAAGAAGAAGCGAAAATTACAATTATTGGCAAACCAAATGTTGGCAAATCTTCAACCATCAACTCCCTTATTAATTCTGAAAGGTTGATTGTTTCTGATACTCCGGGAACAACTGTTGATTCTATTGATGTTGAAGTTAGCTTTAGGGGAAAGAATTATCTTTTTTACGATACTGCTGGAGTAAGAAAAAAAAGCAAAGTCATTGAAAAGGAAGAGAAATTTTCTGTAATTAAATCTTTTGATGCATTGGAAAAATCTGATTTATGTTTATTTCTTCTTGACCCCACTGATATGCTGAATGATCAGGACTTTACCTTACTATCAAAGGCGAAAGATATTGGTAGAGCAATTATTATTGTTGTAAATAAATCTGATCTTCTTGAACCAAAACAGAAGAAAATAACCCTTAAACGGCTTTCTGAAGATCCAGCCACTAAAGAATTTCCCATAGTGTTTATTTCAGCAAAAGAGAAAATAGGTATGCGCAATTTATTTGATCAGATTTTCAGGACTGTCCGAAATATTGAAGAGAGAGTTTCGACAAATAAGTTAAATCAAATTTTACGACGAGCGATTGAAGATAAATCTGTTCCATTCAA
This sequence comes from SAR86 cluster bacterium, assembly GCA_016779525.1. Taxonomy (GTDB): domain Bacteria; phylum Pseudomonadota; class Gammaproteobacteria; order Magnimaribacterales; family TMED112; genus TMED112. Next base: position 2,775 of record JADHNL010000002.1, read on the forward strand.
AGGTAAATTTAAACCAAAACTAAGATACATTCATCAGGGAGGTAAAAATCCCCACACCTTTATTATTCATGGCAATTCACTGGATCGTCTCGAGGGTTCATATAAAAAATATATTTTGAACAAACTTACCAAAGAGCTTGCTTTGCCGGGCCTCATTCTCAGGCTTAAATTTTTAAGCTCAAACAACCCTTTTAAATAATGTTACATAGAATTATTAGTAATAATGAAATTGATATTTCTACGAACGTTTATGGAAAGGGGCCTCTCATCGTGCTTATCCATGGGTGGCCAGAAAGCTGGTACAGTTGGAGGCATCAGATTCCATTCCTTGAAAAATTGGGATATCAAATAGCAGCAATAAGTGTAAGAGGATATGGTAAATCCTCTAATCCATATGCTATCGAAGAATATTCAATTGGCAAGCTTGCATCAGATATTAAAGCGGTAATCAACGGCTTGGGGCATAAAAGTGCAATATTAATCGGGCATGATTGGGGCGGACCGATTGCCTGGACTACTGCAATCATGTACCCAAATATGGTTAATGCGGTTGTTGGTTTATCTGTTCCTTATCTACCAGTAGGAACGCAATCCTCCCTGGATCTATGGAAACAAATTTACAAAGATAAATACTTCTATCAGCTTTATTTTCTGAAGGAAGGTCTAGCTGAGAAAGAACTTGAGAAAGATTTACTTAAAACATTTGAGCTTTGCTATTTTTCAAATGACTCCAGAGGCATGTTATTTTTAAACAAGAACAAAGACAATCCAAAATATCAAAAAAATAAAAATTCAGGTTACCTAGAAGGTTTACCTGAATTTTCTAAATACCCAAGTTGGCTTAGTCGTAATGATATTGATGTGCTAATAGATGAGTTCACGATTAGTGGAATGAGAGGACCATTAAATCGCTATAGAGCCCAAGATATTGACTTTAAGGAACTGCAAGAGCTTGGTCCAAAAAAAATCACTCAGCCAGCAGCTTTCATAACAGGAGAGCACGACCCAGTGAATTTTTTCCTTTCAGGCGCTGCAAGTAAAGGAAGTTTTGGGTCACTCGCAAGCATTGACGTCAAAGAACTTTTTAACCAGGTCTTGAGTCAAAACTACGAAGACCTAAGAATGTTAGAGGTGCTTGAGAATGTGGGGCACTGGACCCAGGAAGAAGCCCCAGAAGAAGTGAATCAAATCTTAAAAAAATTTCTAGCTAAGCTTGCCTAAAAACATGCATATTTGGTTGTAAAATAAAGATAATTATCTTGATCTTATTTATAATACCAAGCAAGAAATGAGCAGGCGGCCTACATTCATCAACCTTTTTTTAATTAGACTACCTATCCCTGCTATATCATCTATTTCTCATAGAATTTCTGGCATAATCAATTTTTTCGTAGGAGTGCCAACTTTTGTGTTTTTATTTTTAAGTGGCTATCTTATTGATAACGGCAGCTGGAATGCATCTTTATTTAATTTCGAAGTTAAATTTTTAATCTCTATTTCTTTAATAGCTTTGATCTACCATATTTTTGCAGGTTTAAGGCATATGTTAATTGATTTTTCAGAATATGGGCACGAGCTGACTGAAGCAAGACTATCTGCACTAATAGTATTTCTGCTTACAGCAATATTTTCTTTCTTTGCAGTAATGGAGGTTTGGTAAGTGGGCACACTTTTTTGGTACCTTCAAAGATTAAGCGCAGTGGTAATTTTATCTTATGTGCTTTATGTGGCCATAAGCTTTTTCGTAAAACCGTATAATATTTCGGCAGCTATTTGGTCAAGCGACATTGATGGCATAAGTTTTAAGATCTTTTCTACATTATTTTTATTTTCTATGTTTTTTCATGGCATTGTAGGTCTAAAAGCTGTTGAAGATGACTATCTATCAAAAAGGACAATTGGTTTTGTTTCGAGCACATTATCGGAATTTTCCTTGATTTTTAGAATTATTTTTAGAGTGTTTGTTGCAATGGTGGTTTTAGTTACTACCTATGTATTTGTACTTAATTATTTGGTGTAAAGATGGATTTAAATGGACAGAATATTTCAGAGAAAAACTTTGATGTTGTAATTGTTGGTGGCGGAGGTTCAGGCTTACGCGCGTCCCTCGAAATTTCTAAATCAGGACTGAGTGTAGCCGTAGTTTCAAAGGTATTTCCTACAAGATCTCATACTGTTGCTGCTCAAGGAGGGATTACCTGTGCAATAGCAAGTGCAGATCCTGATGATGACTGGAGATGGCATATGTTTGATACCGTTAAAGGTTCCGATTATATCGGTGACCAGAATGCAATTGAGTATATGTGTTCAGAGGGTCCAGATGCAGTTTTTGAGTTGGAGCATATGGGTCTTCCATTCTCAAGATTTGAAAATGGCAGAATATATCAAAGGCCATTTGGAGGCCAGTCCAAGGAATTTGGTGAAGGTGGACAGGCAGCAAGAACCTGTGCAGCAGCTGATAGAACAGGCCATGCACTACTTCATACGCTATACCAAGCAAACTTAAAGGCAGGAACGAAATTTTTTAACGAATGGTTTGCAGTAAATTTAATTAAAAATACTGAAGGATCTGTTGGTGGCGTGAGTTGCTTCGATATGGAGACTGGAGAATTGTCAATAATAAAATGTAACGCAGTTGTGTTAGCAACTGGAGGAGCTGGCCAAGTTTACGAGCAAAATACCACCTCTCTTATTTGTACCGGAGATGGCCTTGGTATGGTTTTAAGAAATGACTTACCACTTCAAGATATGGAAATGTGGCAGTTTCACCCTACAGGGCTTTATGGGAATGGATCATTAATGACTGAAGGCTGTAGAGGTGAAGGGGGCTATTTAATTAATTCAGAAGGTGAAAGATTTATGCCTACATATGCACCAAAAGCAAAAGATCTTGCCTCCAGGGATGTTGTTTCAAGGTGTATAGTGCAAGAAATTTTAGCTGGAAGAGGTTGTGGCCCTAAAAAAGATCATGTCTTGTTGAAAATTGATCATCTTGGTGAAGAAGCTATTAAACGTAAACTGCCTGAAATTAGAGAAATATCAATGACTTTTGCTAATGTAGACCCTATTAATGAGGCAATTCCAGTTGTCCCAACCTGTCACTATATGATGGGAGGCATACCAACAAATATTCATGGACAAGTTCTTACTCAGGATCAAAATGGTGCTGATAAGATCATAGATGGCTTATATTCTATTGGAGAGGCTGCAAACGTTTCAGTCCATGGAGCCAATCGACTTGGTGGAAATTCCTTACTTGATTTAGTTGTCTTTGGCAGAGCTGCAGGGAGGCATATCAATGAGAAATATAAAGATTCCGGCCGTCAAAACTTACCAAAGAGCGAAGTGGAAAACTCTCTTGAAGTAACATTCAAATTAAATGAAACCAAAGATGGTGAAAATGTTTTTGATTTAAAAGCAGAAATGCAGAACATAATGCAAAGTTACTTTGGAGTTTATCGAAATAAAGCACTCATGGAAAAAGGTATAAATAAACTTAACGAAGTAACTGAGAAAACTAAAAAACTCCATCTGAGAGATAAATCAAATCAGTTTAATTCTGAAAGGGTTGAAGCATTAGAGTACTTAAATATGCTTGATATTGCTAAAGCTACTGCTTTTTCAGCATTAGCTCGAGAGGAAAGTAGAGGTGCTCACGCAAGGGAAGATTTTCCTGAGAGGGACGATCAAAATTGGTTGTGCCATTCATTATTCTTTTCAAATAATAATGAAGTTAAGAAAAGAGAAGTAAATTTTAAACCTCAACAAGTGGAAAGTTTTAAGCCAAAAGCAAGAGTATATTGATGAAAGAGTTGCATTTAAGTTTATATAGATTTGATCCAGAAAAAGATCAAAGGCCTTATATGTCTGATTATGTTATTGAAATGAATGATTCTGGAAACATGATGGTGATTGATGCTATCAGAAAAGCCCAAGAGCAAGATTCAACAGTGACTTTTAGGAGGTCATGTGCTCAAGGAGTATGTGGTTCTGATGGTGTAAATATGAATGGACAAAATGGTTTGGCATGCATAACAGCGGTTAGCGATGTTGCTATAGGGAACAAACTTGAAGTACGACCATTGCCAGGGCTTCCAGTCATTAAGGATCTTATCGTTGATATGAAACCTTTTTATGATCAGTATGAAAAGGTAAAGCCGTTTTTAGATAATGATGAAGAGGTTACAACTGGCCATGAAAGACTACAAAGCCCAAAAGAGAGAGATAGGCTGGATGGGTTATATGAATGTGTACTGTGCGCATGTTGCTCAACAAGCTGTCCATCTTTTTGGTGGAACCCTGAAAAATTTGTAGGTCCTGCAGCTTTACTACAAGCTTATAGATTTATTGCTGATACTAGAGATAAGCAAAAAGCACAAAGACTGAAAAAGTTAGATGATGCCTTTAGTGTTTATAGATGCCATGGAATTATGAATTGCACATCTGTTTGTCCTAAAGGGCTGAATCCATCCAAAGCGATCAATGAGATTAAGAAGGAGCTAAGAAAAATAGGATAGTGTCAAAATCAATTGAGGAGAAAATCCTAGACAGCTTTAAATATGGAGGTAACTCAAACTACCTCGAAGATCTCTACCAAAAATACCTTTTAGACCCTAATGAAATAGACAGTGATTGGAAAAATTACTTTGATTCCATCCATACAAATGTAGAAGAGAGAAATCACCAAGCTATTCAAGACCGGTTTAAGAATATCCGACTCAGCAGAAAAAGCCGCAATGAAGAGAAAACTGTTCTTGAGTCACCAAAAAGTTCGGAAGTACAAAATTTAATCAATGCATTTAGAAGAAGAGGTCATCAGGTAGCAAAAATTGATCCTCTTCACCTAAGAAAAGAAAAAAATATCTCAGACCTAAATCTTTCATTTCATAACTTATCTGAAGTTGATTTAGAAACATCATTTGCTCTTTCAAATTTTCAAGACGGAAAAACAATGACACTAAGTGAAATCAAGACCTCAATTGAGCAAACCTATACTTCAAATATTGGTTACGAATTCATGCATATTGTCGATAGCAAGATTCGTAGATGGTTCCTAGATAAAATTGAGGGAAAAGCAAACCCATACGCTTTTACTGGCGATGAAAAAAAACAAATTCTCAAGCGTGTTGTTGATTCAGAAGGTCTTGAAAAATTTCTAGCTTCTAAATACCCAGGTGCAAAAAGGTTTGGTTTAGAGGGGGGAGAGTCCTTAATTCCACTCTTAGATACACTTATTGAAGATTTTGGTTCTAAGGGGGTAAAAGAAGTTTGTTTAGGCATGTCTCACAGAGGCCGTCTGAACGTTTTAATAAATGTAATGGGTAAGAAGCCTAGCGAGCTATTTTCAGAGTTCGCCGAGGAACTAGATGCACATGATGCCAGAACAGGAGATGTAAAATATCACTTAGGATTTTCCTCCAATGTTCTAACAAGTGGCGGCGAAGTACACCTCTCACTTGGTTCAAACCCATCTCATTTAGAGATTGTCAATCCTGTAATTCTTGGCTCAGTTAAAGCTCGACAAGACAGAAGACAAGATGAGAAGAAGAAAAAAGTTGTTCCAATCTTAATGCATGGTGATGCGTCTTTTGCTGGGCAGGGTGTAGTAATGGAGATTCTTCAACTGTCGCAAACTAGAGCTTTTGGAGTTGGAGGAACAGTACACATTGTTGTGAATAATCAAATTGGTTTTACCACTAGTTTGAAAAAGGATGCAAGGTCAACTGAATATTGTACAGATGTAGGTAAAATGATTGAAGCTCCAATATTGCATGTCAACGGTGATGATCCAGAGGCTTGTGTTACTGCAGCAAAACTGGCTGTTGAATTTAGAGATACTTTTAAACGAGATATTATTATTGATTTTGTTTGTTATAGAAGGAGGGGTCACAATGAAAGCGATGAACCGTTTGCTACTCAACCTTTAATGTATAGCAAAATCAAATCAAAAAAGACGGTTACTGAACTTTATTCTGATAAGTTAATTTCAAATAACACAATAAGTATTGAACAATTTGAAAACTTCAAATCAAACTACAGAGCAAATATGGAAAAAGGAGAACTGGTGGCATTATCGATGGCTTCAGACCCTGACCGATCTATGTATTTTGACTGGACCCCATACCTGAAACCTGATAAGAAAAAAACCTACCCAACAGCTGTTAGTATGGCGCAGCTTAAAGAGTCATTTAAATATTGTTTAGAGATCCCTGAAAGTTTGCAAATGCAAAAACAAGTTGAAAAGCTTTATCAAGATAGAACTTTGATGGCAAAAGGAGAGATGAGAATAAATTGGGGTTTTGCAGAAATGGTTGCGTATGCCACTTTACTACAGGATGGTTACCCAGTGAGAATGACTGGTCAAGATTCTAGAAGAGGAACATTTTCCCATAGACACTTAGTTGTTAAGGATCAAATCTCTGGTGAAGGTTTTGTTCCTATATCAAGACTAAATAAGGGCAATAAAAAATTTGAAATATTTGACTCTTTATTGTCTGAAGAGGCTGTTCTTGGATTTGAGTATGGCTACTCCTCAACATGGCCAGAGGGCCTAGTAATTTGGGAAGCTCAGTTTGGGGATTTTGCTAATGTTGCCCAGGTAGTTATTGATCAGTTTATAGTCAGTGCTGAAACAAAATGGGGAAGACTTTCAGGGTTGACTATGTTTCTACCTCATGGGTATGAGGGTCAAGGCCCTGAACATAGCAGTTGTCGATTGGAAAGGTTTTTACAGCAATGCGCATATGATAATATCCAAGTCTGCGTTCCAACATTGCCATCACAAATATTTCATTTGCTAAGACGTCAAACTGTAAACCCACAGAGAAAACCACTGGTTGTCTTGACACCAAAAAGTTTACTGAGAAATCCTCAAGCAACTTCAGAATTAGCTGATTTAACTAATGGCACATTCAAAAATATAATTGTCGATGAAACAAACAAGCAACCAAGAAAAGTTATTTTGTGCTCAGGTAAGGTTTATTTTGATATCTTAACTGAAATAAAAGAGAAAAAAATTGAAGATATTCAGCTTATAAGAGTTGAGCAACTATATCCTTTTCCTGAATCTGAGCTTATTGCCTGTACCAAAAAAATTAAAAGTAAAGATTTTTACTGGGTTCAAGAGGAGCCAGAGAATATGGGGGCCTGGTTAATGATACGCCACAGGATAGAAAAAGTTCTTAATGAAACGAAAAAAGGATACAAGCTGAGCTGTATTGCAAGAAATCCATCGGCAGCTCCAGCAGGTGGATATCAAAAATACCATCAAAAACGACAAAAAGAGATAGTTAGGAAAGCTTTACAGTAATAGAATATAGACCATGGCCGAAGATATTAAATCTCCAATCTTTCCAGAGTCAGTTTTCGAAGGAACTTTATCAAACTGGGTCAAAAAAGAAGGTGAAACATTTAAACAAGACGATGTTCTTGCTGAGATTGAAACTGATAAGGTTGTAATTGAAGTAACTGCTCCATCTGACGGAACTATAGAAAAGATTTTAATACCTGAAGGAACAACAATTAAAAGCTCAGAGGTAATAGGCAACTTTACCAAAGGAACTAAGACTTCAGCTCCAAAACCTGCTCCAAAAGAAAATATTAAAACAAGCAAACCATCCAATAAAAAAGATCAGTCAGAATCAAAACCCATTTCAGAGGAACCTTTATCCAAGGGTTTTAGAATGGGACCAGCGGCAAAAAAACTACTTAATGAAAAAGATTTATCAATAGAAAGCATTGAAACTACATCTAAAAAAGGTGTAGTTACAAAAGCAGATATTCTAAAGGCACCAGATAAAAAACCTCAAAAACCTGTTGCGCAAGATGATTCTATCAGCACAACAAGGTCAGAAAGAGTTCCAATGACAAGGTTAAGATCAGTAGTTGCTAATAGGTTGCTTGAATCACAGACCCAGACAGCATCTTTAACTACTTTCAATGAGGTTGATTTATTTGAAGTTAAGAATTTAAGAGCAAAATATAAAGATGTATTTGAACAAAAATTCGGAGTAAAGCTTGGATTTATGGGCATGTTTCTTAAAGCATCCTCAATTGCACTACAAGAAATGCCAATAGTTAACGCTTCTATCGACGGCGAGGATATTCTATACCATGGATACCAAGACATAGGCGTAGCAGTTTCAACAGACAGAGGCCTTGTTGTGCCAGTAATTAGAGATGTTCAGGATCTCTCAATTGCTGAAATTGAATTATCTCTTGTTGAATACTCTACTAAAGCTAGAGAGGGGAAGCTTTCAATTGAGGAAATGACAGGTGGAACTTTTACAATATCAAACGGTGGCGTTTTTGGATCTCTTCTTTCAACCCCAATTCTTAATCCACCTCAATCTGCAATTTTGGGCATGCACAAAATTCAGGATAGGCCAGTTGTAGTAAATGGCGAGATTCAGATTAGACCTATGATGTATTTGGCACTAACTTACGATCATAGGTTGCTAGATGGGAAAGATGCAGTATCATTCCTTGTAAAAATTAAAGAATCTCTGGAATCTCCAGAGTCTATGATGTTAGGGGTATAAATGGATTTTGATGTATTAGTGATTGGAGGTGGCCCCGGAGGCTATGTAGCTGCAATTAAATCATCTCAATTAGGCTTAAATACAGCATGTATAGAATTTGATTCTACCGAAGATGAAAAGTTAAAACTCGGAGGTACTTGCTTAAACGTTGGATGCATTCCATCAAAATCACTTCTTGATTCATCATATAAGTTTCATCAATTAAAAGATGGCTTAGCTGAGCACGGCATCTCAGCAGGTAAGCCTAAACTAGATATTTCAAAAATGATGGATAGAAAAAATGCTATCGTAAAAAAACTTACTGGTGGGGTTTCACATCTTTTTTCACACAATAAAGTTACTTCCATTCATGGGAAAGGAAAGCTGGTAAATCCAACAACTGTAGAGGTCACTGACAATAAAGGCAAAAAAAATACTTATACTGCTAAGAATATAATTCTTGCTGCTGGCTCTCGTCCAATAAATATACCAAGTGTGCCATGGAACGGTACAAGTGTAATTGGAAGTTCTGGTGCTCTTGAACTCGAGGAAGTGCCCAAGAGCCTAGCAATCATAGGTGCAGGAGTAATTGGCCTCGAATTAGGAAGTGTTTGGTCAAGGCTTGGTTCTAAAGTTGAAATATTTGAAGCTGAAAACAGCCTGCTCCCGATGCTTGACCGAGACGTGGTGAAGGTAATTGAAAGAGAATTTAAGAATCAAAATCTTAATATCAGCCTAGGTTGTTTTGTAAAAGGTTCAAAAACATCAAGAAGTGGAGTTTCTTTAGAGGTTGAAATTGAAGGCAAATTACAGAAAAAGTCCTTCGATAAAGTCATAGTTGCTGTTGGCAGAAGACCATTCACAGAAGACTTATTAGCTAAAGATTGCGGGCTAGAATTAGATGAGAGAGGATTCATTACTGTTAATGATTACTGCCAAACAATATTGCCGAATGTCTACGCAGTTGGTGACATTGTAAGAGGACCAATGTTGGCCCATAAAGCTATGGAAGAGGGTGTAATGGCCGCTGAAAGAATTGCAGGGAAAAAAATGGAAGTTAATTATAACTTAGTGCCTTCAGTAATTTATACGCACCCTGAGATTGCATGGGTAGGTAGAACAGAGGAAGATTTAAAAAATGATGGCGTAGAATTCAAGAAAGGGAATTTTCCATTTGCAGCTAGTGGTAGAGCCTTAGCAGCTGGCGATTCAGCAGGATTAGTAAAAATGCTTGCAGATAAAGATACGGATGAAGTTTTAGGAATTCAAATTTTTGGGAACGGTGCTGCGGAAATATTGCAACAAGGTTTAATCGGTATGGAGTTTTCTGCTAGTTCAGAAGATTTTGGTTTAACTATGTTCAGCCATCCAACTGTTTCTGAGGCTTTGCATGAGGCTGCACTCGCAGTAAACAAGCAAGCAATACATATTGGTAATTAATGAATTTACACGAATATCAAGCTAAAGAGCTATTTGAAAAATATGGTATGCCTGTATCTAAAAGAAGTTTAATAACTAATAAAGAAAACATTGAGGATGCACTCGATCAAATAAACTTCTCTGATGGTTGTGTTGCTAAAGTTCAAGCTCATACCGGTGGCAGGGGCAAGGTTGGCGGGGTTAAATTATGCAGATCAATTGAAGACGTAAAAGTTTTTGTCGATCAATGGCTTGGGAAAAATATTGTGACCATTCAAACCGACAATGAAGGTCTTCCTGTTAACGTAATTTCACTCGAAGAATTAACAAATATAAGTAAAGAGCTTTATATGAGTCTTGTCGTCGATAGAGGGTCAAAATCTATTTCGATGATAGTGTCTGAAGCAGGCGGAATGAATATTGAAGAAGTAGCTGAAACAAATCCTGAGAAAATATTAAAAGCTCAGCTAAATTCAGATTTTAAAATTTTAGAAGATGAAGTTGCTCATATTGCAAAACAGCTCTCATTAAATGAATCTCAAAGCAAAGAATTTAATGAAATAATTGATAGCTGTTGTCGGTTGTTTAAAGACAAAGATCTTAGTTTGCTGGAAATAAACCCCCTTGTTATTACAGACAAAGGACATTTGCATTGCCTAGATGCAAAAATAAATGTTGATGAGAATGCACTTTACCGTCAAGAAGACTTAACAGTCTTAAGAGATGCCTCACAAGAAGATCAAAGAGAATACGAAGCTAAGCAAAGTGATTTAAGTTATGTTGCCCTTGATGGCAATATTGGTTGCATGGTAAATGGGGCAGGATTGGCTATGGGAACAATGGATACCATAAAATTATACGATGGTGAGCCTGCAAATTTTCTTGATGTTGGCGGCACAGCAACAAAAGAAAGAGTTTCAACAGCTTTTCAGCTGATTCTTTCAGACAAGAATGTTAAAGGTATTTTAGTTAACATCTTTGGAGGAATTGTGCGCTGTGATCTGATTGCTCAGGGTATTATTGATGCAATAAAAGAAAGGAGCGTGGATGTACCAATAGTTGTTAGGTTGCAAGGCAACCAATCCGACTATGGCAAAGAATTGTTAAATCAATCTGGCTTGAATGTTATTGGGGAAGACTCTCTTCAACTAGCCGCTCAGAAAATAGTGGAGCTAGTTAGATGAGCGTCCTAATCAATAAAGAAACTAAAGCAATTTTTCAAGGGTTTACTGGGTCGCAAGCAACCATGCATGCTGAGCAATGCATTGAATATGGCACCAATGTTGTAGCAGGAGTTACTCCAGGCAAAGGTGGCATGACTCATCTTGAAAAACCGGTATTCAATTCAGTCAAAGAGGCATGCACACAAACAGATGCTGATACAAGTGTAATTTTTGTTCCAGCTAAGTTCACTAAAGCAGCAATTATTGAGGCTGCAGAAGCTGGAATTAGTTTAATAATATGTATTACAGAGGGTGTGCCAGTAATTGACATGATTGAAGTTACAAATGTGCTCAAGCAGCACCCTGAAGTTAGACTGGTTGGCCCAAATTGTCCAGGAGTAATTACTCCAGGTGAGGCAAAACTTGGAATTATGCCAGCATCTATACATCAAAGAGGTTCTGTAGGAATTGTTTCAAGATCTGGGACTTTAACTTATGAGGCTGTTAAGCAAACGACCGATACAGGCCTTGGTCAAAGCACTTGTATAGGTATAGGAGGCGATCCTATTAATGGAACTTCATTTATTGACTGCTTGAGAATGTTTGAAGAAGATCAGCAAACAGATTCAATAGTCATGGTAGGGGAGATTGGTGGTACTGCAGAAGAAGAGGCAGCTGAATATATTAAGAGTAATGTCACTAAACCAGTTGTATCTTATATTGCAGGAGTGACGGCACCTAAAGGTAAGCGAATGGGCCATGCTGGAGCTATTATTTCCGGTGGTAAAGGAACAGCTCAAGACAAATTTAAAGCATTGGAGTCAGCAGGTGTAGGTGTTGTAACAGATTTAAACCTTATTGGCTCTACGTTAAAAGAGCTCCTTTAGTTTATTTTTCTTTGTTTTCAATCTTCTTAGATTCAGGATCATGCTAACAACGATACCAATAATCATTCCTATCCACATGCCCTCAGCTTGGTTTCGTACATATTTTCCATCCCCAAAAGCAAAATAAACACCTAATGGCAAAGCAAAAACCCAGTATGAGATTACTAGATTAACCATTGGGCCAAATGTGTCTTTGTGACCCCTTAACGAACCTACTGCAGAAAAACCTACTGCATCTGGAATTTGAAAAATTACTGCATAATACAAAAGAACTAAAGCCATCATTGCGACTTCAGAATTGTCTGTATAAATCGATATAAGAAATGAGCCAAAAACTATAATTGCTATCATGTTTACAGAAGCAACTAGAAGAGATATTTTTAATGAAAAATTTGTAGCATAGTTGGCCTGTGTATAATTCTTTTCGCCAATGAGGTTGCCAACTCTAATAGCAGAAGCTAGACCCAGTGATAAAGGAAGCATGAAAAGCAGACCCACTAAATTTAAGGCTATGGTATGCCCAGCCAAAGCAGTTGCACCAAAAAAAGAAATTATCAAAGCTGCTCCACTGAACATGCTTAGTTCCACAAAAACTCCAAAGCTTATGGGGATACCTATCTTAAATAACTCTATTGAACTACTTATTTCAGGATTGATAAATTTGCCGTAAAGTCGTGTTTCTTTATACCTATCTGAGAAGAGAGTAATTAACCAAAAACATATTAACCCCATGACTACGAGCACTGTAGTTGCGTAACCACAACCCACACCACCTAAGTCAAAGTAAAAAATAAAGAGATAATTAAAAGGAATGTTTAAGAGAAAAATTGCCAAACTTATCAAAAAAACAGTTTTAGTTTCAGTAATGCCTTCACTGTAACCCCGTAATGCTTGATAGATTGTCATTGGTATAGCGCCGAGGGAAATAATCTTTAGATAATCAATTGCAATTTGCTTTATGTTCTGTTCAGCTTCAATGAAGTTGAAAATTAAATAAGCATTGCTTAACGCTAAAAAAAATAAAAACCCTATAAAAAACGCAACCCAAATAAACCTTCTTATTTTTAGCTTAATTTCTTCAAAACTTTTTTGACCATAAAGCTGTGCAACAATGGGGTTAATGCCAAACATGACACCAGCTGTAAGAAAATAAAGAGGGTTAAAAATTGATGCAGCTAAACCCAAGCCAGCTAAATCATCTGAACTGTAGTAGCCAGCCATGATGTAGTCTGTTGTTGTTAGCCCATACATGACTATTTGTGTCCCTAAAATAGGGACACCAATAGCTAAAAATCTTTTAGCTTCTCGGTAAAAATTTGCTACATTAAGGTCAATCACGCTAGATGTATTCTAGCTTATAATTTATTAAGGAGCAGAACATTAATAAAGAGCAAAGACCCTTCTGGCTAAAACAACTATTTAATTCATTCAGTGCTTTTTATATCCACCATTTTTTAAAACCTAAGTTCACAAACTTTGGTAAGAGTGTGATGATTTTAAAGCCACAGCACCTACGTATTTTTGGATCTAATATTCATTTAGAAGATTTTGTAACTATTATTTGTGCATCTGATAAGAAGATTGATCTATCAACCTGGCAAACCGATAAATTAAATGGAGAGCTCCATATAGGAAGTTATGTTTTGATGTCACCAGGTATAAATATTAGATGTGCAAAGAAGATCACTATAGGCAAGTCAACCATGATTGCTAGTGATGTTACTATCACAGACTCCGATTGGCATGGTATATACGATAGAACTGATTATGTTGCGAACCCAAAAGAGATAAGTATTGGAGAAAATGTTTGGATTGGGGAAAGATCATTAATTTTGAAAGGGTCAAAAATAGGAAACAATTCGATTATTGGTGCAGGTTCAGTTGTTACTGGAGAGATTCCACCAAACTCAGTTTATGCAGGCAATCCAGCTAAGTTCATTAAAGAACTCAATGAGCAGGAATTTATTACCAGAGAAAGTCTATTTGAGGAATCCTCAACGTATTTAGAAGATTTACTAACAATTGAAAAAGGCATGACAAATGAAAATTCTTTATTAAGCTGGTTAAAATCATTGCTATGGCCAAAGAGGTAACTCTATATATTGATCAGAACATTCCATACAGTGATGTTTTTTTTGAATCTCTAGGTCTTCCAATTTCTTACTTCGAAGATCAGGATTTTGATATTTCTTCCATCAATGAAGATGCCATTGTAGTCATTAGATCAACGTATAAAACACACAATAGAGATATTCCAGCAAATGTGAAGTTAATTTGCTCAGTATCAACAGGTGAAGACCACGTAGATAAAAATCATCTAAAGCAAAAAGGAATAGAGTACGCTTTTTCAACTGGTGCAAATGCTCCTGCTGTTGCTGAGTATGTTTTTTCGAGCCTTGCTCTTTTGCTAAAAGATAAGCTTATTGCTCCAGAAGATAAATTTTTGATCATAGGACATGGAAATATTGGCTCTAAAGTTTATTCGTTCCTAAATAATTTTGGTTATTCTGTTGATGTATATGATCCCTTTAGTTTTTCGACAATAGATAACTTAGATTTCTTGGATCAATACAAATTAATTTCTCTTCATGTTCCTCTAATCCACGATGGAGAACACTCAACTTACAATTTGGTAGATTCCAATTTTTTAGAAAGAATGGGCAACAGTACCTTTATTATTAATTCCTCGAGAGGGGGAGTGGTAAAAGAAAAAGATTTTATCAGGCAAAACAAGGTGCGTATAATTTCCGATGTATTTGAAAATGAACCTAATATAAATATAAATTTTCATAATTGTGCTTATCTCTGCACCCCACATATTGCAGGACACTCTCAATCAGCGAGGTTTGAAATGACCCATATGGCATATCAGAACGTATTAAGATTTTTAAATATAAAAGAAAAGGAACAAAAAACTCTTTCTTTAACGAGAGCTTTAGATTTTTCTAAGCAATTAGTAGAAGGTGATATTGCTAAATATGGATTACCAATCTCTTTATTTCTAAATATTTATAATCCAAAAAAGGACTGCTTTTCTCCAGAGGATTTTAAAATAAAAAGAGACAGCTACAATAATAGAATTGGTTACAACCAAGCAGATCTTAGTAAAAACTTCGATAGAAAATTTGAAAAATTCTTAAGTCAACTCAACATTAAAACAAGTTACAATTAACAAGATGAAAAAAATTAACGAGAACCTCACACCAGAAGAACTATTTGTGCTTAAGGACAAAGGTACTGAGCGTCCATTTACTGGGAAATTTGATAGTTTTTTTGAAGACGGAATCTATAAATGCAAAAACTGTGATGCAGAGCTATTTAGATCAGAATCCAAATACGATGCTGGGTGTGGGTGGCCAAGTTTTTTTGAAGCAGCCAATGAAAAAGCCATAAAGTATGAAGAAGATAATTCAATTTTTGGTCGACCAAGAACTGAAATTTTATGTGCATCTTGTGATGGTCATCTAGGACATGTTTTTGAAGATGGTCCAAAAGAAAAAACAGGTTTGAGGTATTGTGTCAATTCTATATCGATCGACTTTGATAAAGAGAAAAACAATTGAATATATCTAAGTTCTGGAAATCCTCATTAGGTTTTTCTTTTTTTACATTTATTTCAAGAATATTTGGATATCTTCGTGATTTAGTTCTTTCTTCCAATCTGGGAGCAAGCGCTATCCACGATATTTTTGTTGTAATTTTTAGGATACCAAACGTTTTTAGAAGTTTTTTTGGTGAGGGAGCAATGTCTCAATCCTTGGTTCCAAGCATTATTGAGGCAAATCAACATCAAACCAGATTTTTGAACCAAGTTTTTACCTTATTGGTATGTATTCTTGCTGTCTTTGTTTTATTTGTAGAGCTATTTCCCGTTTTCTTTGTAACTTTATTTGCGCCAGGCTATCTTGCAGATTTAGATACACTAAACAACTCAACTAATTTCTTACGACTAATTTTTCCATATATCTTGCTTATCTCATTAGTAGCTTTTTTTGGTGCGATTCAAAATTCAAAGAAATACTTTCAGGTTGTGGCAGCAACCCCAATTATATTCAACATTACGCTTATACTATTTGCTTTATCTTTTTCAAACCTAACTTTAGGAGTTATTGGTATTTCTATTTTGATTGCTGGAGCTCTGCAGTTGTTACTGAATGTTTTATATACCGCTAAGCTTGGTTATCTACCAACCTTTGATTTTAATTTTGATGCTAGCTTGCTGCGGACTTTTTTTAACAGACTTTTGCCTGCTATCTTTGCAGCAGGCATATATCAAATAAATATACTGGTAGATACAATTTTCGCATCTTTTCAAGTGGCTGGAAGTCCAACTTGGTTGTACCTTTCAGAGAGAATCATTCAACTCCCTCTTGGTATGTTTGGTGTAGCAATAGCTTTGGTTTCACTGCCAAATATCACAGAACTATTTAAGAGCAAGAAATCAAAGGCGCTTTTGAAAAGTACCATGACAGGTTTTGCATCAGTCTCGCTTATTGGTTTTGGTGCATTTTTAGGTCTTTATTTTCTCTCAGAACCTATTATTCAAATGTTGTTTCAAAGAGGAGAATTTTTATATTCTGATACTCTCCAAACTTCTTCTAGCTTGCTTGCATATGCATTTGGTCTACCCTTTTTGATGTCAAATAAGTTTTTTAATACCATTTATTTTGCTGTTTCAAAGACAAAACTTGTGCTTTGGCTTGGCGTTTTTTCATTGCTATTAAATATCATTTTCAATTATGTTTTTGTTTATATACTTGAGCTAGAACATGTTGGAATAGCACTTGCAACTAGCATAAGCAGTATTTTCGTGTTTATTGTTTCTGTTGCATGGCTAAGCTTGAATAAGTTTTTTAATATGGGCGCTGTACTTTTGGCAATTGCATTTATCATTTTAATTGCAATATTAATTTCAAACACATATTACTTATATGGCTAGATTCGTAACAACAATTGGCAACTTTGATGGTATCCATTTGGGACATCAAAAACTGCTTAATGATTTAAAAAGTATTGCAAAAAACCAAGGATTTAAAACAAGGCTGGTTACTTTTAATCCCTACCCATTTGAATTTTTTAAGCACAGCAAGAAGCGAATTCTATCAACCAAAGACAAAATAGATTTTCTTAACAGCATGGGGATTGATAAGGTTGTAGAAATTAACTTTGATGAAAGATTTAGGAAACTTTCCCCAGAAGATTTTTTTAATGAGTATCTTCTGAAAGAAACAAAAATCTTGATGGTTGGCAAGGATTTTAGGTTTGGCAAAGATAGGGAAGGTGATACAGAACTTCTTCAAAAACTATGTCAAAAATACAGCATTGAATTTATTGCTTTGAGTGATGTTAGTTTAAACAAGAAAAGAATAAGCAGCTCTTGGGTTAGGGAAGAGTTACATAAGGGAGCTTTTGCTAGCGCAGGTGATTTACTAGGCAGAGATTACACAATCACAGGAAAAGTATTACCTGGTAATCGGATTGGAAGAAGAATTCAAACACCAACAGCAAACATAGAAATCGATAATTATGATTTTTGCTTTAGTGGGGTTTTTCTCTGCAAGGCAGGTTTTAACGGAAAAGAATACTTTGCAATAGCTAACTTTGGTCCAAAACCAACATTCAACGATTATCGGCAATCATTGGAGGTAAACATATTTGATTTCGAGGGAAATCTTTATGATGAAGTACTTAGAGTAGTTTTTTTATGTAAAATTAGAGATCAAATCAAATTTGAATCAATTGATGATCTAAAACGACAAATTACAAAAGATATTGAGGATGCTAAAAATCTAATTTCTGATAATGAGTGATAAACCTGACCTTAAATTAAATTTACCTTACACCAATATTCCTATGAAGGCTGGTTTGAATCAGAGAGAACCAGAGATTTTAAAAACCTGGGAATCAAAAGACTTATACAAAAAAATTAGAGCTTCAAGGAAGGGAAGAAAGACGTTTCATCTACATGATGGGCCTCCATATGCTAATGGACAAATTCATCTGGGCCATGCTGTAAATAAGGTGCTCAAGGATATTGTCATTAAATCTAAAACTTTGTCTGGTTTTGATGCACCTTACATTCCTGGCTGGGATTGTCATGGATTGCCCATTGAACTACAGGTTGAAAAAAAAATTGGAAGCAAAAAGAAAACAATTACTCAGGAGGAATTTAGATCCTTATGTCGAGAATATGCTGGCCAACAAATTGAATTACAAAAATTAGATTTCATAAGATTAGGCGTGCTGGGAGAATGGAACGATAGGTATGCAAGTTTAGATAAGAGCTTTGAGGCAGATGCAATCGATGCTTTCTCAAGAATTTATCATAATGGTCATGTTGAAAAAGGTTTTAAGCCTGTGCATTGGTGTTTGGAATGTTCATCTGCTTTAGCAGAGGCAGAGGTTGAGTACATTGATAAAACCTCAAATTCAATTGATGTAAAATTTAGTTTCTCTCAATCGAGCATTGAGAGAATTCAGAAAAACTTATTAAAAGATCTCGGTGAAAAGTTAAGTTTAGTCATATGGACTACAACGCCTTGGACAATTCCTGGAAATCAAGCAGTCTGCCTTAATGAGAAAATTAGTTACACCATACTTGAGGTAGATGATGAAAAATTAGTTGTAGCAAGCGAACTTGTAGATCAATGTAGTGAGCGCTGGTCAGAAAAAAAAATAAAAATTCTAGTGCCTAATTTAGTTGGATCAGTATTCAGTGGCACGACAGTAGTTCATCCAATATTCAAGAGAGAGGTTGCAGTTTTAAGCGGCGAACATGTAACTACCGAAACAGGAACTGGTTTTGTACATACTGCTCCAGCTCATGGTGTTGATGATTTTAATGTATGCCAAGCAAATAATATTGAGCCTTTTAATCCCATATCAATGAATGGTTGTTTCAAAGAGGAAATAGAATTTTTTGCAGGAGTTCATGTAAGAAAAGTTGAAAATCTTGTGATTGACAAGCTAAAACAGCTAGGTTCTTTAGTAAATTCAGCCGATTACAATCACAGTTATCCGCATTGCTGGAGACATAAAACTCCACTTATATTTATGGCAACACCTCAATGGTTTATTTCAATGACAAAATCAGGCCTCCTTGATGGCACAATGAAAGCAGTATCTGAAATAGATTTTATACCATCATGGGGTAAGGAAAGAATGGAGATTATGCTAAAAGACAGGCCAGACTGGTGCATTTCAAGACAAAGAGATTGGGGGATTCCAATAACACTGGTATATGAAAAAGATTCTGGAGAACTGCATAGTAATCAAAGTGAGATATTTAACTTAGCTGCATCTGCAATTAGAGATAAAGGGATAGATTCATGGAGCAATCTAGGATTAGAAGATGTTTCAAATGATTATGAAAAATCCAAAGATATTTTTGATGTATGGTTTGATTCTGGTGTTACTCATTATTGTGTAATGGATAAAAGTTTTGGCCCAAATGTCCAATCTGACTTATATCTTGAAGGCAGTGACCAGCATAGAGGTTGGTTCCAATCATCATTACTAACATCAATCGCCATGAAAGGAATGGCGCCATATAAATCAGTACTTACTCATGGGTTTGTTGTAGATGAGGATGGTAAAAAGATGTCTAAGTCTCTTGGCAATGTGGTTTCGCCACAAGAAATAATTGCCGAATCGGGAGCTGATATTCTAAGGTTCTGGATAGCTTCCACTGATTTTCGAGGAGAGATGAGTTTTTCTAAAGATATTTTCAGCAGATCTATTGATGGTTTTAGAAGAATCAGAAATACATTGCGTTTTATGGTTTCGAACCTTTATGACTTTGGTAAAGAATTTAATTCAGAGGACCTTTTATTTCTAGATAAAGCCATGGTTGTTAAAGCTTATCAATTGCAAAAAGATATAGCGCTGCATTACGAAGAGTATAACTTTCACCTAGTTATATCTAAGGTTCTAAATTTTTGTGTCAACGATCTTGGAGGGCTTTACTTAGATGTAATCAAAGATAGGCTTTACACAATGAAATCCGACTCTCTTGGTAGAAAGTCTGCACAGTATGCCCTAGATAAAATATTAACTATATTAGTAAAATGCATTAGCCCAATACTTTCGTTTACGGCATATGAGTTTTCAGAGGAAATGAATCCAGGGAAAGGGCATGAAATCTTTCTTGCTGAGTGGGATGAGAGTGTTTTGCATCTAAATGATCTTGAGAAGAAAAAATTAACCAAGCTTCTTGCACTTAGAACCAGAGTTTATCAAGCCATTGAGAGTGAAAGACAAAAAGGCGATCTCAAGAATGCTCTTGATGCCAATATTGAAATTACATTAAATAAAGATGATTTTGAGGACTTGAAAGAATTTAAAGAAGAAATTCATAAGCTCTTCATTGCATCATCATGCAAATTAAATATAGGAAAAGAGGAAGAAATTAAGATAACCAAATCCACTGGCCAGAAGTGTGCAAGATGTTGGCATAAAGTTGATGAACTTAGTGATAAAAATATTTGTTCTAGATGCGACAACAATATAAATGGCGATGGTGAAGATAGAGGCTTCTTTTAAATTGAAATACGTTTACTTATTTAGTTTTGTTTTGTTTATTGATTTAGGCTCAAAATACTACGTTTTAAACAACCTTAACGAGTCAATGACACTTTTACCAATTCTTGATTTATTGCTTGTAAAAAATACTGGAATAGCCCTAAGCTTTTTGAGTGATCTTGAAGGGACAGGGAAAATTGTCCTTTCTTTATTTATCGCCGCGGCATTGGCATTTATTTTTTTTGAAATAAAAAAATCTCATAATCACCTACATAAATTTTCACTGACTTTAATATTGGCTGGAGGAGTTGGAAACTACATTGAAAGGCTATTTTTTGGGGCAGTGACAGATTTTCTTCATCTAAGAGTGGGTGATTTTTCCTTCTTTATATTTAACTTTGCAGATCTATTCATTACTTTAGGAGCCATATTGTTTGCTTATACTTTGCTTAGGAAACCAAAAAAAATATGAACAAAGAGATTATTTTAGCGAACCCAAGAGGCTTTTGTGCAGGTGTTGATAGAGCTATTGAGATAGTTGAAAAATCACTGGAGAAATTTAATGAGCCTGTTTTTGTGCGGCATCACGTAGTACACAATAAGAATGTTGTTGAGCAGTTAGAATCAAAGGGAGTGACATTTGTAAAAGAAGTCCATGAAATTCCTGATAACTCAATTGCAATATTTAGCGCTCATGGTGTTTCGTCTGAAGTAGAGGATTCTGCAAAATTACGAAAGTTTAAATATTTCGATGCAACTTGTCCTTTGGTTACTAAGGTGCATTTGGAGGTGCAAAAACATGCAAAAAAAGGTCGAGATATCATATTAATTGGACACAAAGGACACCCAGAAGTTATAGGCACACTTGGTAGACATCCAAAAGATTCCCTGACCAATATTTTTCTTGTTGAGACAATAAATGATATTGAACAACTAGAAGTAAACAGAGACAACCTTGCCTACGTTACACAAACGACTTTATCGGTAGATGAAACTAAAGAAATTATTGCAAAATTGAAGAGTGTATACCCAAATATAATTGGACCCAGTGCTGATGATATTTGTTATGCAACCCAAAATAGACAGGATGCAGTAAAGCAACTGGCTCTAGAATCAGATTTTGTAATTGTTATAGGATCAAAGAGCAGTTCAAATTCTAATAGACTAAAGGAGTTAGCGGAAAACTGTGGCACCAGATCATGTCTCATTGATAACCCAGAAGATCTCGATATAAAGTTGCTTGATAATGTGAAAAGAATTGGCATTACAGCAGGTGCTTCTGCACCAGAATACATTGTTCAAGATTTAATTAACTTTCTAAAAAATTTAAACTTCACTTCATTAAGACATATAGCAGGAAGTAAAGAAGATATTACCTTTAAGCTTCCAAGGGAGTTAATTGATTGAGCAAGATAGCGGTAATCGGAGCAGGCGTTACAGGAATCAATGCCGCATATTTTCTTGCAAAAAAGGGCCATCAAGTAACTATTTTTGAAAACGAAAAATATGCAGGGATGGCAACAAGTTTTTCTAATGGTGCTCAAATAAGTGCTTGTAATTCTGAAACATGGACTAATTTGGAAATTGTTTCTAGGGGTCTAAAATCAATGTTTAAATCAGATGCACCTCTTTATATTAGACCATTTCCAGATTTTTCAGATTTGTCAGGAACATTTTCGAAATATATGTGGCTCAGTGAATTCTTTTTTACTAGCTTGAGCGGTAATCACAAAAAAAATTCAGAAAAAATATTTTCTATGGCCTTAAAGTCTAGAGAACTTTATCTAAAAATAATAGAAGAGGAGAACCTTGAATTTGATTTTTTACAGAAAGGTATTCTGCAATTCTTTGAATCAGAAAGCGATTTAGAAAAGGCGTATTTAAAGAAAGGGTGGATTGAATCTATGGGGGTGGAGTGGGACAGACTTTCTTTTGAAGAAATTATTGAGCTTGAACCAGCACTAGCGAATAATAAATCAATAGTTGGTGGCATCTATACAAAATCTGATGCCACTGGAGACATTCATAAATATTGTGTTGAGTTAGGCAAAGTATTGGAGACTAAATATAGTGTCATCTTTAAATATGGCCAGCCAGTTCAAGATATTTTAGGTCAAGACAGACCCATAGTAGTCACGTCAAATTATGAACATACCTTTGATAAGGTAGTTATTAGTGCCGGGGTTACAACAGAGCAATTCAAGAAAAAATTTGGCGACAATTTTAGAATTTATCCTGCGAAAGGATACTCCATCACAATAGATATGGATGAGGAATCTCAAAAAGCTGCGCCCTTTGTTTCGCTAAAAGACGAATCAAATAAGCTTGTATGCTCAAGGCTTGGGAGTCGTCTGAGAGTTGCTGGTACAGTAGAACTCGATGGCTATAACAAAGACATAAGAGAGAATAGAGTCAAGCCACTTTTGAAATGGGTCAATAATATTTTCCCAAAAATTAGCACAGAAAACTTTTTACCATGGACCGGGCTTAGGCCTATGACTCCAAATATGTTGCCTGTTGTGCAAGCATCGAAAAGAAGAAACATTTATTACAACTCAGGTCATGGTATTTTGGGATGGACTCTAGGCACATCAACAGCAAAGTCTATATCTGATCTAATATCAGATTAACTGAATTATAGGCCTTCATAAGTTAAAATTATTTACATGAAGATCGTTGACCACTATTTAGATTGGGCTACAAAATCACCGTCACCCAATTTTTCGGATAGAAAAAATGATATCGATTTAATAGTGATCCATTGCATTAGTCTGCCTGAAGGAGAGTATGCCAACTCAAATATTGAAGACTTATTCTTAAATAAAATTGATTGCTTAAAACATGATTCTTTTAAATCTCTTGAAAAGCTAAAAGTTTCATCCCATCTCTTGGTTAGAAGAGACGGTACCGTAATTCAATTTGTGCCGTTCGATAAGTGCGCTTGGCATGCAGGAGAGTCATCCTATGATGGCAGAAAAAATTGCAATGATTTTTCAATTGGTATCGAGCTTGAAGGGTGCATTGGTGATATTTTTACAGAACAACAATACACAGAATTAAGTGCAATCTTGAAAGAGCTTAAAAGTGTTTATGGCATTAAAAATATAGTTGGTCATTCAGATATTGCACCAGGAAGAAAACTTGATCCAGGAGAAAATTTTAATTGGGAGAGAGTTGCTGATGTTTAATAAGCTCCCACTTAATTTTGTTTTTTTTGGGATATCAGCTTCGTTACCATATTTTGTTACTGGGGCAGCTTTATCGAGATGGCTTCGAGTGGAGGGTCTTGATTTATCTGACATTGGGCTACTATCTTTAGGCGGCTTAGTTGTAGCATTTAATTTTTTGTGGTCACCATTTATAAACAAAATAAAAATCCCAGTTTTATTTAGTTTTCTTGGGTTACGAAGGTCTTGGCTGCTGATTTCTCAACTGTTCTTGGCTATTGCTGTATTTTATTTGTCAACGATTGACCCTATTTCAAATTACTCAGGTATCTTAGTACTAATTTTGCTTATAACTTTTCTTGGGTCCATCCAAGATATTGCATTGGATGCCTATCGAGTAGAGTACGATGCTTTTTATCCCGCTGCTAATTTAGCAAGCACATATGTCATTGGTTGGCGCATGGGATCATACTTATTGGGAGGGTTAATTTTTTCCCAAGAAACCTCACTGCAATGGCCAACAATATATAAATTTATTGCCCTACTTTTCTTAGTTTTGTCATTAACAACAATTTTCTCAAAGCGAGTTAATGAAAATAACCTTAAATTAGCAAGCTTTAGCCAGCTTTTTCAAGCTATCAAGAATCTCTTTCTAAAAAAAGATCTGGTATTAATACTTCTATTTATAGCTTTCTACAGAGTATCAGATCAAGTGCTTGGTTTTATGGCTTATCCTCTGTATACAGACTTAGGCTTTACAGGAGAAAATTTAGCTGCAAAAAACTTTGGGAACTTTGTTGCAACATTCTTTGGAGCTTTTCTTGCAGCCTCAATTATTAATAGGTTCTCATTGCAAGTTGGTCTTTTTGTTGGAGCTATATTTATTCTATTAACAAATTTGCTGTTTTCTGCACTTTTTCTCCACCCAAATCTTACCAATTTATTGTTGATAAATTTCTTAGATACTGTTGCCCAAGCTTTTGCTACTGCAAGCTTTCTTGCATATTTAGTTACATTAATTAACAGAAATTTTACCGCGATCCAGCATGCAATATTTACTTCATTAATGTTAGTTCCTGGGATGATATTGAGAGGCTACTCTGGTTATCTTGTAGAATCATTTGATTACTATAATTTCTTCATTTTTTGTGGCTTCATGGGTATACCTGCAGTACTTATCTCATACTTTTTCGTAAGAGGCTCACAAGTAAACTCTGAAAATGGATTAAAAATGTTAACTATCCTATTGCTGATAGTAGTTTTTTTACTCTCTTTATTGCGGCTTGATCAAGGACCAGGCATCGATGACAAATTTATACATTTTTCGGTTTATGGGTTTATTGCGTTCGTTGGCTTATTGGCAAGCAAGAATAATGCTAAATCTCTTCTAATTTTGATGTTGATATTATTTGGTGTATTTATTGAATGTCTTCAAGGCCTCTCTGGATTGAGGAATTTTGAGTATATGGATATAATAGCCAATTCTTTAGGAGTTTTCGGGGGAATTTTCTTATATATTTTTAGTAAAAATTACTTGAAAAAAAATACCTAAATCCCAGATAATCCTTAGTTATTTGGAGGATAACAAAAAATGAAAATTAGACCTTTACAAGATAGAGTCGTAGTAAAAAGACAAGATGAAGAAACAACTTCATCAGGCGGAATTGTTTTACCAGGCTCAGCAACTGAGAAACCACAACAAGGTGAAGTGGTTGCAGTTGGGCCAGGTAAAAAAACAGAAGATGGGAAAGTAGTTCCTGTAGATCTTAAAGTTGGTGATCAAGTAATTTTTGGTCAGTATGGTGGAAACACAGTTAAGATAGGCGGCGATGAGCTACTAATTTTAAATGAAAGTGAGATATTTGGAGTCATTAACTAGGAGGAAAGATGGCAGCAAAAGATGTAAAATTCGGTGAAAGCGCTAGAGTAAAACTACTTAAAGGGGTAAACACCCTAGCAGATGCGGTTAAAGTAACACTTGGACCTAAGGGGAGAAACGTAATTCTTGATAAATCATTTGGAGCTCCAACAGTTACCAAAGATGGTGTTTCAGTTGCAAAAGAAATAGAGCTAGAAGATAAATTCGAGAATATGGGAGCACAAATGGTCAAAGAAGTTGCTTCTCAGACAAGTGATCAAGCTGGTGATGGCACAACAACAGCTACTGTCTTAGCTCAAGCTATAGTAAATGAGGGTTTAAAATCAGTAGCAGCTGGGATGAATCCTATGGATCTAAAAAGAGGTATAGACAAAGCTATTCAAGCAGCCGTGGGTGAAGTTAAAAAGCTATCATCTCCATGTAAAGATAGTTCTGCAATAGCCCAGGTTGGCTCAATTTCAGCAAATGGTGATACAAATGTTGGTGAAATTATTGCTGAAGCCATGGATAAAGTTGGCAAAGAAGGAGTCATCACTGTGGAAGAGGGTAGCGGTATAGAAAATGAGCTTGATGTTGTTGAAGGAATGCAATTTGATAGAGGTTATCTGTCTCCATATTTCATCAACAACCAAGATAAAATGAATGTTGCTTTAGAGGATCCATTTATTCTTTTGTTTGATAAAAAGATTTCAAACATTAAAGACTTAATACCATTACTTGAAGCAGTTGCTAAAGCTGGAAGAGCACTCCTTATTATTGCAGAGGATGTTGAGGGCGAAGCCCTAGCAACTCTAGTTGTTAACAACATGAGAGGCATCGTAAAAGTTGCTGCATGTAAGGCTCCTGGTTTTGGTGACAGAAGAAAAGCTATGCTTGAGGATATCGCTATTTTAACTGGGGGTAAAGTTATTTCAGAGGAAGTAGGCTTGTCACTAGAAACAACCTCTATTGAAGACCTTGGTTCAGCAAAAAAAGTAGTTCTTGATAAAGAAAATACTACTATTGTTGACGGGGCTGGAACACAACAAATGATTTCTGGAAGAGTACAGCAAATTAGAACTCAGATTGAAGAAACTTCTTCAGATTATGATAGAGAAAAACTACAGGAAAGAGTTGCAAAACTTGCTGGTGGCGTTGCTGTTATAAAAGTTGGGGCTGGTTCTGAAGTTGAAATGAAAGAAAAGAAAGCAAGAGTTGAAGACGCACTTCATTCAACAAGAGCTGCAGTCGAGGAAGGAGTTGTTCCTGGTGGGGGTGTTGCATTAATTCGTGCACTCCAAAAAATTGGATCGCTTGAAGGCGATAATGAAGACCAACAAGCTGGAATAAATATTGCTTTAAGGGCTTTTGAATATCCATTAAAAACGATTGCAAGTAATGCTGGAGAAGAGGCATCTGTGATTGCTGAGAATGTAAAGAATTCAAAAGGTAACCAAGGCTTCAATGCGGCTACTGGTGAGTACGGCGATATGCTTAAAATGGGAATCATTGATCCAGCTAAAGTAACAAGAACAGCTTTGCAAGCGGCTGGTTCGGTTGGTGGAATGATGATAACAACTGAATGCATGGTATCTGAACTACCAGCAAAAGATGTTCCTGGAGCA
This sequence comes from SAR86 cluster bacterium, assembly GCA_016779525.1. Taxonomy (GTDB): domain Bacteria; phylum Pseudomonadota; class Gammaproteobacteria; order Magnimaribacterales; family TMED112; genus TMED112. The sequence continues at coordinate 29,933 of JADHNL010000002.1, forward strand.
CCAGGTGGTATGCCAGGCGGTATGCCAGACATGGGCGGAATGATGTAATCTTTTAAAATTTAAATTAAAGGGAGCTTCAAGCTCCCTTTTTTTTATTCTTGAATTAGAATATTAGTTGGAGAAAAATCATGTATGAGTTTTTATCACAAATAGATCGTTTCCTTCATGTTTTATTCGGTATAACATGGATAGGTCTACTTTATTATTTTAATTTTGTAGGATCAGGTTATCTTAAAGAGGCTTCACCTGAGGGGAAAAAAGATGCACTTCAGAAGTTGGTTCCTAATGCTTTATGGTATTTTAGATGGGCAGCTCTATTCACCTTTATAACAGGACTTTATCTGCTTTATTACGTTTCTGAGATACCTGGTGCATATAACGTCGGGATCTCATTAGGCGCAACTATGGCAACAATTATGTTCTTGAATGTGTGGCTGATAATTTGGCCAAACCAAAAGAAAGTAATCGCAGGCACTGCAGATGCAGCAGAGGCAGGTGCAAAAGCAGCACTGGCTTCTAGGACAAATACATTGTTTTCATTCCCAATGCTTTATTTCATGATCTATTCAGCGCATATAAATTATGGAAATGACCCATTAATTTTAGCCGGAGATTTTGGTCCAGGTTGGAGCTCCTATTCATTATGGGTAGGCACGTTAGTTATTCTATTGATTGAATTAAACGCCATCTTTGGAAAGATGAGAAAATGGTTTGAATCAGTAAAAGCAGTAATTCATTCCGGAATATTGCTAACAGTACTCTTTGGCGCTTTAGTCTATTATTTTTAGGAAATATCAGTGGAGTCTTCAGAGACTCTGCTGACTTTTACCTCTTTAATTAGGTTGTCTTCGATTCCTAGTGTTTCAAGCTTATAGCTTCCAAGAGTAATACAGATATTCGCGGTGGGAATCATATCCAATTCATCGGTGATTAGACCACTTATTGTTTTTTGGCCATCCTCTGGCAGATCCCAAGACATAAAGGCATTAAGCTCCCTAATCGTTGTTGATCCATCAGCAGTAACAGATAAATCATCGTTAATTAACATACCCAGATCTGTTTCTTCTTGGTTAAGTCTGCCAATAACCTGTTCAATAAGATCTTCTAGAGTAACTATCCCAGTAAAGTTGCCATATTCATCAACAACCATACCTATTTCATTACCTGTTTTTTGAAACTGTTTTAGTTGTGCAAAAAGCGATGTAGATTCAGGCACATAGTAAGGGCTGATTAAGATATCTCTTGCCGAGCTACCTAAAGCTTGCAATTGATCGGCCTCTTTAGAGTGTATGAAGCCAATAATATCCTGAGAAGTTTCATCAAATACAGGGAAAAAGATATCTTTTTCAGGGAAATTTTTAATTTCTTCATCATTAATTTTGATAGATATTACTTCTTGTATGGGTATAAGGATGTCTTCAACGGTGAGTTCTTTAAGCTCTAGTAGTGACTTTAAAGCTATCATTTCATCTTCATCGACCTGTTCGGTATCTTTCTGTAAAACTGATTTAAGCTCATCTCTATTTAGATTTTGTGAAAAATAATTTTCATCACTGTTCGTTCCTGTAATTAAATTTCCTATTGAAGTTAGAATTTTTGCAAACCAACCAATTATATTTGTCAAAATTTCCAAAGGTCTGCTTGCAGGATATGCTATAGACTCTGGTTGCTTAGTAGCATAATTTTTTGGAGCAATTTCAGCAAAAATAATTACAACTATTGTTAAAATTAACGTGCCTGCCCAAACATACTGGTCCCCAAATTTACTAATAATATAGTAGGTTAGTAATGCCGATGCAGATATATTAACCAGGTTATTCCCAATAAGAATAACACCCAAAACCTCTGTAATTTTTGCTCTTAATGAATTTACTCTTTTAGCAGGTATGCTTCCTTTTTCTTCAGCATTATCAAGCTTGATTTGATTAATTGCCATTAGAGATGTTTCTGAACTAGAAAAAAATGCAGACAATAAAATAAGAATAAGCAAAATGATTGCTACAAGCAGATCAAAATTATCGAATGTAGCAATATCCAAAATTAATTAAGAAATAAGTAAATATTCTGTGAATCTTCTTCAGAAAAGGTGTAAAATGCCATTTTCAAATATTATACATTAAAAAATGGTTGTAATTAGACTTTCTAGAGGGGGCGCAAAGAAGAGGCCTTTTTATCATATTTCAGTTTCAGACAGAAGAAATAAGAGAGATGGTAGCTTTATTGAGAAAATTGGCTTTTATAACCCAATAGCTAAAGATGGGGAAGAAAAAATAAAGGTCAATTTTGAGAGATATGAGTACTGGCTATCAGTAGGGGCTCAACCAACTGACACAGTTGAAATGCTAGTTAAAAGATCTGGCATGTCTGCAGAAGAGATTGAAAAAATTGAAAACAAAAAGAAAGAACAACAACGTCTTAAAAAAGAAAAAGAAATATTAGCAGCTCAAGAAAAAGCTGCTGCTGAAGAAGCACCTGCCGAAGAGGTACCTGCCGAAGAAGCACCTGCCGAAGAAGCGCCTGCCGAAGAAGCACCTGCCGAAGAGGTGCCTGCAGAAGAAGCACCTGCCGAAGAAGCACCTGCCGAAGAAGCACCTGCAGAAGAAGCACCTGCCGAAGAAGCACCTGCCGAAGAAGCACCTGCTGAAGAGGTACCTGCAGAAGAAGCACCTGCAGAAGAAGCACCTGCAGAAGAAGCACCTGCCGAAGAAGCACCTGCTGAAGAGGTGCCTGCTGAAGAAGCACCTGCTGAAGAGGTACCTGCTGAAGAAGCACCTGCCGAAGAAGCACCTGCCGAAGAAGCACCTGCAGAAGAAGCACCTGCAGAAGAAGCACCTGCCGAAGAAGCACCTGCTGAAGAGGTACCTGCTGAAGAAGCACCTGCCGAAGAAGCACCTGCTGAAGAAGAAAAGAAAGATCAATAGTATCAATATTGTTTCCGTTGCAAAATTTGGAAAAACCCATGGATTAAAAGGGGAAATAAGGGTTAATTCATTTTGCAATCCAGTAGAAAATATTCTGTACTACAAAAAATTTTATTTAAAAGATGGATCTGAAATTCAGATTGATTTTTTAAATTCATCTCATCCCTACATTGCTAAAGTTAAAAATATAGATTCAATTGAGGATGCAAAAAAACTTGTTAACGAGGAGATATTTATTTTTGAAGGAGAGATGCAAAAAGATGAAGAAGCTATTTACTGGAATGATTTGCTTGGGTGTGAGGTAGTCAATGATTCAGAAATTATGCTTGGAACAGTCTATAAAGTTGATAATCATGGTGCATCAGATTTAATTTTTATTAAGACAGACAACGATGACATTATTATCCCACTAGAAGATATTTTTCTTATAGATTTTGATAAACACAATAAAATACTCAGGGTCGATTGGGATATATAAGATATATACTTTCTTTTATGAATATAAATGTAATTGCTCTATTTCCTGAAGTGATTAAATCATCATTAGTAGGTGTCACTGGGAAAGCATTTGAAAATGAAAAAGCAAAATTAAACCTTGTTGATTTAAAAGACTTTTCTACAAACTCATATGGGAGTGTTGATGATTCTCCTTACGGTGGCGGAGAGGGTATGGTTATGTGTATAGAGCCACTTGAAAAAGCGCTAAGAAGCATATGCAGTACTGGAAAGGTAGTTAATTTAAGTCCACAAGGGAAAATTTTTAATCATAAAAAAGCCATAGAACTATCTCTGTTGGAAAACATCACTTTTATATGTGGGAGATATGAAGGCATTGATCAAAGATTTATTGATAGCTATGTAGATGAAGAAATATCTATTGGTGACTTTGTTTTAAGTGGAGGAGAGATTGCTGCATCTGTAATTATAGATTCAATGCTAAGAAATCTTCCAGGAGTGATAGGAAATCAAGATTCTGTAAATAAGGATAGCCACAGCCATGGCAAACTGAAAGGATATTCCTTCACAAAACCAGCAACATATAACAATCAAGAAGTGCCTGAAGTGCTAACATCTGGCGACCATGAAAAAATAGCTAATTGGAAGTTAGCAAATAGTCTGTGGGTTACTAAACAAAAAAGGCCAGATTTATTTGAACAATTACAACTTTCTGAAAAAGAAATGATATTATTACGAGACTACGAATCTGGTAAACTTAGCTGATAAAGGGAAATGACTAAAAATTTAGTAGAAAAAGTTGAAAAAATACAACTTAAAGAAATACCTGAATTTAGAACAGGTGATACCGTTGTTGTTCAAGTAAGAGTTACTGAAGGTGAAAGGTCAAGACTGCAAGCATTCGAAGGGCTTGTAATATCAAAAAAGAAAAGAGGCCTTAATTCATCTTTTATTGTAAGAAAAATATCAAATGGAGTTGGTGTTGAAAGAACTTTTCAAACGCACAGTCCATTAATAGAGTCTATTAAAGTTAAAAGAAGAGGGCTTGTAAGACAATCTAAACTTTACTATATTCGTGAAAGATCTGGAAAATCTGCTAGGATTAAAGAAAAAATTAGTTAGTGCAGTTCCAATCCAAATTATTAATTGAAAGCTTCTTAGACAACCTCTGGTTAGAAAAAAACCTTTCAGAGAACACTCTTGCTTCCTATAAGAACGATCTATTTAAGTTCAACCAATTTTTAGAAAAAAATAGAAAATCAGCATTAGATGCAGATCACTTTCTGTTAATTTCATATTTAAGTAGTTTGTTAGATAACAATCTTTCATCCAAAACAATCTCAAGAAATTTATCTGCTCTAAAGAGCTTCTTCAAATATTTGGTGAGTATTGAACAGATCGATTTTAACCCCACTGAAAATATTGACCCACCAAAATCAGGCTTGTATTTACCAACAACATTAACTACTGAGGAAACAGATAAATTATTGAATTCTCCAGATGAAGATAATTTTATCGAATTAAGAGACAAAGCAATGTTGTATGTTCTATATTCATGTGGATTACGAGTTTCAGAATTAATAGGTCTTACGATCAATAATATTGACCTAAATAGAGGTTCAGTAAAGGTTCTTGGAAAAGGATCTAAGGAGAGACTTGTGCCAATGTCTGAGCAGTCTGTTGAGATGGTAAAAAAATATTTATCTTCATCAAGAGAAAAACTGGCAAAGAATAATGATTTTCATTATGTTTTCCTTTCAACGCATGGAAGGAGAATCACAAGACAAAGTTTTTGGCATAGAGTAAAGATATACATGAGAAAAGAAAATATAGAAAAAGAAATTTACCCACATACACTAAGACATGCATTTGCAACACACATGCTCAATAATGGAGCTGATTTAAGATCTGTACAGCTATTGCTTGGTCATAGAGATTTATCAACAACACAAATCTATACCCATGTCGCACAATCTGAAATGAAGAATTTGCATAAAAAACATCACCCGAGAGGTTAAAAATGAAACTTAGATTTCTGCTACTTCTAATATATGCCTTTACAGCTCAACCTTCAGAGGAGGTAAAATTAAAGCTAGAATCGATGCTTCCTCCAGGGGTAAATTTAAATTTTTATGAAGACGCACAAATAGATAATTTCTACGCCCTTAATGTAGCAAACAATCAAGTTATTTATATTTCTAAAGATTTCCAGTTTATTTTTGCTGGGGAGGTAATCAAATCATTACCCTCTGGTCTGGAAAGTGTGAACGAACAGTACCAACGCAAACTTATTTTAAATTTGTTATCTGAAGTGCCTGAATCAGAGTCGATTCAATTTATGTCTGAAAATGAAAAGCATTCAATTTATGTTTTTACAGATGTGACCTGCGCTTATTGTCGAATATTCCATTCAAACATACGTGAATATCTTGATAGGGGAATATCAGTATCCTACCTCGCATTCCCAAGAGATGGTATGGGTGGAAGTAGTTCAGAAAATATGAAAAGTGCTTGGTGCAGCAGTGATAGAGCCTCAGCAGTCACACAATTGAAGTTAGGCAAAGATATTGCAAAAGCTAGTTGCAAAGACCCTATTGCAAAACATTTTGAAATAGGAAAGATGATTGGTGTAACGGGAACTCCATCAATCATTCTTGGTGATGGCCAAATGTTATCAGGCTATATTCCTGCAGAAGATTTAATTAAAATACTAGATAATGGATAATTCAGAACTGCTCTTAAGAATATCAAAAACCAGTGAGCGCATTGGAGAGCTTAGGGGGTTCCTTTGACCCTGACAAACTAAAACAAGAACTAGAACACCTAGATAAATCTCTACAAGATCCAGAGAATTGGAAAAACCATTCAAAACTTAATGCATTAAACAAAGAAAAAACAACACTTGAACAAAAATTAGATGAATTTAAAAGAATTGAAGATGGTTTCAATGAGATTTCTGATTTAGTAGATATTTCTATTGAGCTTGGAGACGAAAATGAATTGTCCAATCAGGAAGGTGCGTTAAATATTCTTGACGAAGAGATAGACTCACTTGAAACAAAGCGTTACTTTTCACGCGAAAATGACCTCAATAATGCCTTTTTGGATGTTCAATCTGGCTCTGGTGGTACAGAAGCTCAAGATTGGGCAGAAATGCTATTCAGAATGTACTCTAGATGGGCAGAGGATATGGATTTTACTGTAAAGATAGAAGAATTTTCCCCTGGAGATGTGGCAGGTATTAAAAGTGCAAGCTTAAATATAAATGGTCCTTATGCTTATGGTTGGCTTAGAACAGAAACTGGAATACATCGTCTTGTAAGAAAATCACCATTCGATTCTGGCAACAGAAGGCATACATCGTTTGCAGCTGTGTTTGTTTCTCCTGAGATTGATGATGACATAGAAATTGATTTAGATATGTCACAAGTTAGGATCGATACTTATCGGGCATCTGGAGCAGGAGGACAACATGTCAATAAAACCGATTCTGCTGTAAGACTAACGCATATTACAAGTGGATTAGTTGTCCAATGTCAGTCACAAAGATCACAACACCAAAATAAAGATAGAGCAATCAAGCAATTAAAATCAAAACTATATGAGCTTGAATTGCAAAAGAGGGAGGAGGAGATAAAGAAAGTAGAAGATTCAAAAACAGATATTGGGTGGGGTAATCAAATCAGATCTTACGTCTTAGATCAGTCTAGAATAAAAGATATTAGAACAAAGTATGAGGAAACAAATACTCAGTCAGTATTAGATGGTAAAATTAATAACTTCATAAAAGCTAGCTTAAAAAATGGATACTAAAGAACTCAATAAAATTCAAAGAGATAGAGAAGAAAAGCTCAAGCTTTTAAGAAAAGGGGGTTTTAACTTTCCAAATAAGTTTGAAAAAGTAGATAAGCTGGGCGATACGCACTTAAAGTTTAGCGACAAAAATAAGGAAGAGTTAGAAAATCTTAGCCCATCAGTTCAGACAGCAGGAAGAGTTGTCTTAAAACGAGTAATGGGAAAAGCTGCTTTTATAACCCTAGAGGATGAATCTGGTAGATTGCAGGTTTATTTTTCATTGAATAATTTAGGTGAAGCTTTTTCACAAATAAATGATTGGGATTTGGGGGATATTGTTGGGGTAAGTGGAAAACTATTTAGAACTAAAACAGACGAACTTACTATTGAAGCAACAACAAGCATACTTTTGACAAAGTCACTCAATCCAATGCCAGAAAAGCATAAGGGCTTATCAAACATTGAAACTATTTATAGACAAAGATACCTGGATCTCATGAGCAGTTCAGACTCAAGAGAATTATTTAAAAAACGAAATAGAATAATTTCCTCTTTGAGAAAAAACCTTGAAAATCAAGGGTTTCTTGAGGTTGAAACTCCAATGATGCATCCAATACCAGGAGGAGCAAATGCAAGACCATTTGAGACGCACCATAATGCATTAGACAAAAAGCTTTATTTAAGAATTGCACCTGAACTTTATCTTAAAAGACTACTTGTTGGTGGTTTTGATAAGGTTTTTGAAATTAATAGAAACTTTAGAAATGAGGGCATTTCAACAGTGCATAATCCTGAGTTTACGATGTTGGAGTTCTACGAATCATACGGCAGTCTTGAGAAAACAACTAAGTTTGTCCAAAAATTAGTCCAAGACAGTATCTTAGAGGTAAATGAATCTTTAAAGATTGAATACGATGGTAAACCTTTGGATATGTCAGGAGATTTTAAAGTTGCTTCAATAAAAGAGTTACTCGAGGAGAAGTTAGGGTGTGAATTAACTTCTCCGAAAGCTGTAATGAGTGCTGCAAAAATAATGAAACTTCCCGTCAAAGAAAATTGGGGTTGGGGAAAAGTTTTGTTGGAGCTTTTTGAGGTGCATATTGAAGAAGATCTTTGGGAACCAACTTTTGTTAAAGATTATCCTTATGAGGTTTCTCCTTTATCAAGAAAGAAAGATGACAATCCGGAGTTTACTGACAGAATTGAGCTGTTTATTGCTGGTAGGGAGTTTGCCAATTTCTTTTGTGAATTAAATGATCCAATTGATCAGGAAGAGAGATTCGATGATCAGCTAAAACAAAAAGATTTAGGTGATATAGAAGCTATGTTCTTTGATGAAGATTATATCAATGCGCTGAAGCATGGGATGCCGCCAGCTGTTGGTGTTGGGATAGGAATTGATAGATTGGTTATGCTCGCTACTAATAAAACTTCGATCAGAGACGTTGTTTTGTTTCCAACTTTAAAATAGATATTTTTTAGTTAAATAAGTTCCTTTATAAAGTTTCTCTCTTCAAGCAATTCATTTGCAGTAATTTCAAGCTTATTTTTTGCAAAGTCACTTAAACTAAAATCTCTTACAATTTCAATATCTCCATTTCCATCAGAAATTAGAGGAAAACCAGAAAATATGCCCTCAGGCATACCATATGCTCCATCACTTAATATTGCTGCATTAAAGACATCACCAGATCTTGTTGGATGCTCTACTGCTTTGACAGTGTCACATGCAGCTCTAGCCGCAGAGGATGCTGAAGATGCTCCTCTGGCTTTAATAATTTCTGCACCTCTTTGTTGAATGCGGGGCAGGTACTCATTTTCAACCCAGGAATGATTGTTAATTAAGTCATAAGCATTTTGACCATTAATATTTGTATTCTCTAAGTCTGGAAACATGGTCGGACTATGATTGCCAAACACTGCCAGCCTGTAGATGTCATCAACATGACAGTTTAATTTTATTGATAGCTGAGCTTTTGCCCTTAAGGCATCAAGCATTGTCATAGCCATCCAAAACTGATTTTTATTTGGTGAATTGCTGTAACCAATAAGCGCGTTTGTATTTGCGGGGTTTCCAACAACAAGAATTTTGCAGGATTGTTTTGCCTTTTCACCAATAGCCTTACCTTGTTCAGTAAAAATACCACCGTTAATTTGTAGCAAGTCTGATCGTTCTTTAATTTCTTTACCATTAAGCACAATACCCCGAGGGATAGAGCCAACTAAAAGACACCAGTCTGCATCTATAACTGCATCTTGAATGTTATCAAAGGTACTAATTGAATTTACCGTGCTGTATGCAGAATCTTCTAGCTCTTTGACAAAACCATTCAATCTTTCCATGGCTGAGGGAATTTCAACTAAAGCTAAATCTATTTTCTCGTTTGATTTAAATACGCCCTGTTGGCATAAAAATGGAACTAGTGAGTAGGATATTTGGCCAGCAGCCCCTGTTATTACAACTTTCATAGCTTTGATTTATTCTTATTCTATGTTTACTTGTTATTTAATTCCATTAGAATCATCATTTCATATATTAATAATTAAGGAGTCAGACAATGTCACTAGATTTTAAGGGAAAAGTTGCAATAGTAACAGGCTCAGGAGGAGGCATAGGAAAAGGTTATGCACTTGAGCTGGCTAGAAGAGGCGCAAAAGTTGTTGTCAATGATTTGGGCGGATCTGTCGATGGTACAGGGGGTTCAGTTTCTGCTGCTGAAGCCGTAGTCCAAGAAATTGAAGCGAATGGAGGCGAGGCGTTAGCAAATGGAGCAAACGTCAGCAATCAATCCGATGTTAAAGATATGGTTGAATCAACAATCAGCAAATGGGGAAGGGTCGATATTTTAATTAATAATGCCGGCATTCTTCGAGATAAGTCTTTTGGAAAAATGGAATGGGAAGATTTTGTCGCAGTTATTAACGTTCACTTGCTTGGTTCAGCTCTATGTGCTCATAGTGTTTTTCCTGTAATGAAAGAACAAGAATATGGAAGAATAATTATGACATCTTCATCATCAGGACTTTTTGGTAATTTTGGGCAAACAAATTATGCTGCAGCAAAAATGGGAGTAGTGGGATTAATGAACACTCTTAAGCTTGAAGGAGCAAAATACAATGTTCATACCAACTCTATTGCACCTACAGCAACAACAAGAATGACTGAGCATTTATTTCCTGCTGAGTTTGGTGAGCAGCTAGATCCAAAATATATTATTCCAGCTGTTGTATATCTTGCGAGTGAAAAAGCACCAAATGGAGAAATCCTAGAAGCAGGTGGAGGTGTAGTTGCCAACACATATGTTATGGAAACAATGGGTAAGTTTTTTGGAACAGACGAAAGTTTTACAGCCGAAGCTGTAGCAGAAAGCTGGGCAGAAATAGCTGATACCAATGATGCTAGAAGGCCTTTTCAAGGTGGAGATGTTGCTTTGAAGCACTTTGAAACCATTCAAAAGACAAAGAAGTAAATTTCATAAATAAAAATAAAAAAAAGGCTCTTGTGAGCCTTTTTTTATTTAAAGCACCACCATAGTTGCAGACCTACAGCAGCGCAACTTTTAATCGAATTGCAAAGAACCGCCAACCTGGTATTCAATGACTCTGGTTTCAAAGAAGTTTTTCTCCTTCCTAAGGTCCATGATTTCAGACATCCATGGAAATGGATTCTTAACACCTGGGTACTCTTCACTTAAACCAATCTGTACAAGTCTTCTGTTGCAGATAAATTTTAAATATTCTTCCATCATTACTGCATTCATTCCTAAGACTCCTCGTGGCATTGAATCTCTTGCGTATTCTATTTCATATTGTGTTCCTTCAAGTATTAAGTTTCTGGCTCTTGTCTTCATGTCCTCATCCCATATATTTGGATTTTCATTAATGATTGTATTGATAACATCAATTCCAAAGTTTACATGCATGGATTCATCACGAAGTATGTACTGAAATTGTTCTGAGACTCCGGTCATTTTGTTTAATCTTCCCATTGATAGTACTTGCGTAAAACCGCAATAGAAGAACATACCTTCAAGCACACAATAATAAGCTATTAGATTGCTAAGAAACTCTTTATCACTCTCAGGTGTACCAGTACTAAAACTAGGATCAGAAAGAGATCTTGTGTGTTTTAGGCCCCAAGCAGCTTTTTTTTCAACCGAAGGCACTTCTCTGTACATATTAAATATTTCACCTTCATCCATACCTAATGATTCAACACAGTACTGATATGCGTGAGTATGAATTGCTTCTTCAAATGCTTGTCGTAGAAGATATTGTCTGCATTCAGGGTTTGTTATTTGTCTGTATACAGAAAGGACAAGGTTATTTGCTACCAATGAATCTGCAGTTGAAAAAAATCCTAAACTTCTTTTAACAATCCTTCTTTCATCTTCTGAGAGACCATCATTACTTTTCCATAAAGCAATATCTGAAGTCATATTGATTTCTTGAGGCATCCAGTGATTGGCGCAACCATCGAGATATTTTTTCCAAGCCCATTCATATTTAAAGGGCACAAGTTGATTGAGATCTGCCCTTGAATTAATCATGGCTTTTTGATCAACTTGCACCCTGCCTTCTAATGTATCTAGATCTTCTTTAGCTAGCTTCATATCCTCTTCAGTGAGTGTAGAAACACTTGCAGCCTCTTGATTAGATGTATTTGTAACTTGCTCACTTTGTTGAAGCTGAACCTGTGGCTCTGCTCTTTCTTGTGCTTTCTCTTGTTTTTTTTCTGTTATTTCTTCTTTATGATAATCGTCCCAATTTAACATTTTTCCTCCTATTGGCATGCCTCACAATCTGGATCTAATATACTGCAAGCTTTTGGTGCAGAAGCAGAAGCTGTTGAGCTTTTAGCTGCAGTTTCAACTGCATTTAAATTACTTCTTTCAACAGTTGATTTTTCTGTTGAAGTTGCGCCCATCGATCTCAAGTAATATGTTGTTTTAAGGCCCTTGTACCACGCCATTCTATATGTGATATCAAGTTTTTTCCCATCAACATTTGCAATATATAAGTTCAGTGATTGAGCTTGATCAATCCATTTTTGTCTTCTGCTAGCTGATTCAACTATGTAGCGTGGCTCAACTTCAAATGCTGTCAAAAATCTTTTTTTAATGTCTTCAGGGATTCTGTTTATCTGTGAAAGTGATCCTTCAAAATATTTAAGATCGCTTAGCATTACATCATCCCAAAGGTCTACTTTCTTTAATTCTTCAATTAAATAAGGATTAACTATTGTAAATTCGCCTGATAAATTGGATTTAACAAAAAGGTTTTGGTAGGTGGGCTCAATAGATTGGGATACTCCGGTAATGTTGGCTATAGTTGCAGTGGGGGCAATAGCCATAACGTTCGAGTTTCTCATCCCTGTAGTTTTAACTTTCTCTCTTAATTTATCCCAATCAAGATTTGTATCAGTATTTTGATCAATAAATCCTTCTCCTCTTTGTTCTTTAAGTAGTTGGATTGAATCTATTGGGAGAATACCCTGATCCCAAAGAGAGTCTTTATAGGTCTCGTATGTTCCTCTTTCCTTAGCTAAGTCTGATGATGCATCTATTGCGAAGTAGCTTATAAGTTCCATTGATTTATCAGCGAAGTCAACGGCTTCTTCTGAATTGTATGATATTCCGAGTTTATATAAGGCATCTTGGAAACCCATTAAACCCAAGCCAACTGGTCTGTGTTTTTTGTTGGAATTTTCAGCTTGAGGAACAGGGTAATAATTTATATCAATAACGTTATCTAACATTCTTACAGCAGTATTTACTGTCTGTTTCAGTTGCTCCACATTTATTTTGCCATCTTGAATGTGCTGAGGGAGATTTATGCTGCCTAAATTACAAACTGCTATTTCTTCTTCATTGGTATTTAAAGTGATCTCTGTACACAAGTTAGATGAATGCACTGTTCCTACATGCCCTTGAGGTGATCTTACATTGCATGGATCTTTGAACGTTATCCAAGGATGTCCTGTTTCAAAAAGCATGGACAGCATTTTCCTCCAAAGGTTTTTTGCAGGGATCTTCTTAAAGTGAGAGATAGTTCCATCTTCTGTCATTCTTTCGTATTGTTCGTACCTTTTTTCAAATGCTGAGCCATATATATCGTGCAGATCAGGCACATCAGAAGGGGAGAAAAGAGTCCACTCCTTTTCTTCTTCAAGTCGCTTCATAAACAAATCTGGTATCCAGTTTGCTGTATTCATATCGTGAGTTCTTCTCCTATCATCTCCGGTGTTTTTTCTCAGATCTAAAAATTCTTCCACATCCATATGCCAACACTCAAGATATGCACAAAATGCCCCTTTTCTTTTGCCACCCTGATTAACGGCAACTGCTGTGTCATTGGAAACTTTTAGAAATGGAACTATTCCTTGGCTCTTTCCATTTGTTCCTTTTATTCTTGAACCAAGGGCACGAACATTTGTCCAATCATTTCCAAGACCTCCTGCCCACTTTGAAAGCAAAGCATTATCTCTTATGGCTCCATATATTCCAGAAAGATCATCTGGCACTGTTGTTAGGTAGCATGAAGATAATTGTGGTCTATGTGTGCCTGAATTGAAAAGAGTTGGTGTTGAGCTCATGTAGTCAAAGGATGAAAGTAACTTGTAGAATTCTATAGCTCTTTCTGTTTTATTCTCTTCATTTACTGCAAGCCCCATTGCTACTCTCATTAAAAAGACTTGAGGCAATTCGTACCTGGTGTCTTCTGATGTAATGAAGTATCTGTCATAAAGTGTTTGCAAACCTAAGTATGTGAAATTGAAATCTCTCTTTTCATCAATTGCATCTTGGATTTTTTCTAAATCAAAGGTGAGTAATTCTTTGTTAAGAAAATCAAGTTCGATACCTTTTTCAAACGTCTTTAACAATGCTTCTTTGTACATTTCCTTTCTGTTTGATCTTTTAGCTAAGTCAACACCAAGAAAACTTAAAACCTCATTTTCTATGTTATTCAAAAGTATCCTTGCTGTGACGTATGAGTAGTTTGGTTCTTTTTCCACCAATGTCCTAGCAGCAATTACCATACAATCAGCAAGATCTTTTTCTGTCATGCCTTCGTAGGATGAAGCCTTTATTTCTTTGATTAGAGCTTCAGGGTCTACATCGTTTAAGTCTGCACAAGCTTTATTGATTATTGCGCTAATGGGGTTATCTTGGTCATCTTTTGTTGAATCTACTGGTATTGCTTCTTTCCTTTCTTGTTTTCGGGCCTCTCTATATAACACATAGCTCCTTGCAACTTTATGATGCTCGCTTCTCATTAATTGAAGTTCAACTTGGTCTTGTATCTCTTCTATGTGGATCGTTCCACCGGATGGCATTCTTCTTTCAAAAACTTCTACGACTGCTTTTGTTAAGATGTCTACATTCTCATGAATTCTTGATGATCCAGCAGCTGTTCCGCCCTCTACTGCAAGAAAAGCTTTCATTATCGCAACCTTAATTTTTTCTTCTACGAAAGAGACTACTTTTCCATTCCGTTTTATGACTCTCATTTTTCCGGGTGTTAGGACTATATTTGGTTGTTGCATTTCTTCGGTTTTGTTGCTTGCGCTTTGAATTGTTTGTTGATCCATGACTATTGGTATTTTTATGCATATAAAACTTACATTCAAGCTTTTTAGCACAATATGTTGTGTTATTTTTTTTTGATAACACAATATGCAGTGTTTTACCTGTGGATAAACATTGGATAAATTGGGTACTTTTTTTTTATTTTTATTTCCATAGAGGCTTAAAGTATGTATTATCAGAAGCTTTCTACATGAAAGTAAAAGTTCTTAATAACATTGCCAAGACTGGCCTAGATATTCTTGAAAAAGAAGGATTTTTTTTGCAAGAAAATGATGGTTTGGATGGTTGTAGTGGCATTGTATTAAGAAGTCACAATATTGCTGAAGAAAAACTACCTAAATCAATTTTTGCTATTGCCCGAGCAGGGGCAGGTACCAACAATATTGATGTAGAAGATTGCTCTCAAAATGGTGTTGTTGTTTTTAATACTCCAGGTGCAAATGCAAACGCAGTAAAAGAGATGGTTCTTTGCTCTTTGATTCTAGGAAAAAGGGACCTTGTTTCTGGGAATAGGTCTATTGATGCAATAGATATAGACAATATGGATGATGAAGCTGTTATTAAAGAAATTGAGGCCATGAAGAAATTATATGTCGGGAGCGAAATTAAAAATAAAAATCTTACAGTAGTTGGGCTTGGTGCGATTGGCTCTATGGTGGCAGAGCATGCAATACAGTTGGGAATGAATGTTACAGGTTATGATCCTGGGTTGACGGTGGAAACAGCACTAAGATTACCAAGCTCAATTAAAATGGCAAATTCTCTTGAAGGTTCTCTTAGGGATGCAGAATACATTTCTTTGCACATACCTCTTGTTCCAGACACCAAAGAAATCATCAATAGTAAGTTGATAACAAAACTAAATAATAGTGTGCTAATTAATTTTTCAAGAGGAGGGATCGTTTGTGAGGAAAGTTTGCTGGATGGATTAGACCAAAAGTTTTTGTATAAATACGTTACCGACTTCCCTACAAAGAAATTAATCAATAGAGTGAGGACAAAAAAAGATGTAGTAATCTTTCCACACTTAGGAGCCAGCACAACAGAAAGTGAAATTAACTGTGCAGAAATGGCATGCTCTCAGCTTGCAGATTTTTTAAATAAAGGAAAAATAGTTAATAGCGTCAACTTTCCTAACATCTCATCAGAAAAAGTAAGCAAACATAGAATATATTTTTCAAACATTAATGAGCCTGGAATCATTAGCAAAGTAGCAGATGTGCTTGCTCAAGAAAATGTCAACATTGTCGAATTTGTAAATAAAAGTCGCAACAATCTAGCGAGCAATATTATTGATTCAGATGATGAAATAGCGCCTCACATTCTTGATAGACTAATGAAAATAAAGGGTGTGACAAATGCAAGACTTTGCTATTAAAAAAACAGGCTTTTTTTTAGTAAAAAACCTTGCTTTTCACACAGGCCGCTAAAATCAATTTGTTTAGCTAAGTTGCAATCTTTTTTTTTATAAAAAATATTACCCATCCACCGAAGCTCGCTTTATTAAGGTGTTTGAAGTAGTTGCTTATTTTTTAACCAATCTATTAAGAATGTTTGTGTTTAAGGCATTTATTAAATATTTCTTAGTTTTCCCCAAAGTTATCCACAGTTTCTGTGGATAAAAAAATATGTTATTTTTAAAACTATTTTGGAGCCTATGAATTGGGAAGAGCTAATAGAATTAGAGACTAAAAAAGATTATTTTAAGTCGATTAAAAAATCGATCTTAAGCGACAATAAGCATGGAAAATCAATCTTCCCATATCCAAAAAATTATTTCAAAGCATTTGAATTATGCTCTTTCAAAGATTTAAAAGTAGTAATCCTAGGACAAGATCCATATCACACACCAGGCGTTGCAGATGGTCTTGCTTTTTCATCTGGTATTGATAGCTATATGCCTCCATCTTTGAGAAATATTTTTTTAGAAATCGAAAGTGATGTGGGTATAAGAAATAAAATTGTTTCATTAGAAGGCTGGGCAAAGCAAGGTGTGCTTTTACTTAATTCATATCTATCAGTTCAAGAAGGCGAGCCACTCTCTCACGCAAAAATAGGTTGGGAGATTTTTACAAACAAGGTTTTAATTGAGGCAAGCAGAAAGTGTAATGTTGTCTTCATGCTATGGGGGAGTTATGCACGCTCAAAAAAAGATATTTTAAAAGGTGAAAATTTAATTCTAGAAACTACTCATCCATCACCTCTTTCAGCTCATAGAGGATTTTTTGGGTGTAAACACTTCTCAAGAGCAAATGCTTTTCTAGAGAAACATGGCACTAAAGAGATTGACTGGCAGCTAACTTAGATTTAAGTAATTTATTGGCATGCTCGAAGCTCTTAAAGATATATTGTCCGTAAGACATATTCTCTAACTCAATTTCAAAAATCTTCTTACCAATCTTTAGCAGTTGATTCTTTTCATCTGCATTTAGATTTTTAAAGATTGCCAAGGTGCTGTTTTTTGACCCTAAGTATTTTAGCCTTGCAATTATTTCCTGACCTCTGTAGCACCCTTTAGTGAATGAAACATATTTTTCCAGACTGTATCCAAATTCATTTGGTCTATTTTTTAAGGACATATCTTTACTAATATCTATGTCAAAGTGTAAGAGTTTAAGAAGGTCCCAATTTTTTTTGTTAATTGGAGCGTTTGACATAGAGGTGGTTTTTATAAAATCCACTCCATCATAAATGCCTGAAATATTTTTTTCTTTGATTATGATTTCGCACTTATAGAATTTTGAATATTTTTCAAGCTCCCACTTTAGAATTTCTGCAACATCCCTTTTGATTATTACTTCTAAAGTTTCATTGTTTATTACAGTTGCATTAGTTATAACAAAGCCTTTTTCATCACAAAAGAGCACATCTTTGTTTTTGGTTTCCTCTGAGATATCACCTGAAGCTTGCCCTTGGATAAATTCTAAACATCTCTTGCCCCTAATTTCCAAGGTACAATAATCATTTAAAGTAAAATAACTTATGTCTAAATTGCTGCTCATAAAAAAACTTAATTTTAAAGCAAGAAGAGGAATGAAAGAAACCTCTGAAATCTTACACAAGCTATTTGATTCCATTAATGAATTTACCGATAAGGAGTTAAATCAACTTGAATGCCTTCTAGACATAGATGATCAACATTTATTTGATTTATTTTTCAAGGAAAAAGAGAAATTTGATGAGGAGTTTTACGATTTAAAAAAATATTTAAAATGAATGAACTTAATATAATTTATCGGGTCAAAAGTTAATGTGAAAGGACAAAATATTTCAAAACTTGTGGAACTAGCCCAAGCTGGAGATGAGTCAGCTTTTGAAATATTGTTTAAAACTTTTCAAACAAGATTACATCATTCTTTATTCAAAGTGCTAAGAAACTATCATGAAACCGAAGATATTGTGCAACAGGCTTTTATGAAAGCTTGGGAAAAAATTGGAACTTTTAAAGGTGAGGCAAATTTTTATACTTGGCTTTATAGAATTGGCTTTAATTTAGCAATAACAAAAATAAATAAATCAAGAGAGAATCAAATAGATAAAAATTTTGAGCTAACTCTCAGATCAGATGACAATGTAGTTCAAAATCTCACCGATAGACGCTTAGAAAAAAAAATAATTGGTTTGCTCAATCAGATATCAGAAGAACAAAGAACAGCATACATTCTATGTGAGATCGATTCTAAAAATTACGAAGAAATTGCGAATATTACTGATGTACCAATTGGCACTGTAAGGTCTAGAATCTTTAGAGCAAGACAGTTTTTAATGGAGAATTTAAAAAACGAATTATGAGAGATATAACAGATTTTGATTTACAAAGACTATCATCGTTTATCGATGGTGAAATGAGCAGAGAAGATATCAAGGAACTTGTCTTTGATATGGGAAAAAATCATAAATTAAAAGAGTGCTACTTTAAGATGGTAGAGCTGAGCCATGTTTCTTCCAACATTAAAACATTAAGTTTTACCCAAAAATTTAGAAGCCTTTCATTTAATTCTCTGCTTAAAGCTTTTTTTGAAAAGCTGGTTGCTCCTGTTGGTGTTTTTGCAGCAGGCATTGTTATGAGCTATACAATTGTTAATTCTATTGTTTCAGAGAGTAATCAAGATAATGAAACAGCTACTCTTATTGCGCAAGCCATTTCTTCATCGGAAGCAAAGCAAACCCTGCAAAACATTCAAAATGAAGAAATCATTCGATTTGCCTCAAGACACTTTTCAAACACTCCAGATGCAAATATCCTTCCAGTTAGCTATGCTCCGAATTGGGTGCCTTCTGGTTTTAAATCGGATCCTGCTAGATCAAGCAAATTCATCAATAACACAAAGAGAAAACAATTTTCTATTTTTGTAACCAGTCCAGAAGCTTTTTCTTTGCCTGATGGCGCATACAGGAAAGAAAATTTTATACTAATTAAAGAAACCCATAATCACAATGGGGCTACCCATACTCTTGCAGTATTTGGTGATATAGATATTGAATCTGGAAAAAAAATCCTTAATTCTATAGAGATTAAATAAAACTCAATGAAAAAAATAATTTGTTTCTTTCTGTTGATTTCTTGTACTTTATTTACACAAGATCTCGATTTTTCCAAGCTTGTTAAAGAGCAGAGAAATTCAGTTGTAAATATAGAATCAACCAGACGAATTGAAACAAGAATGAGTAGATCTTATGGAGGTTTTCCAGAAGAATTATTTAGAGAATTTGGTTTTCCAATGCCAGATCAAAGAGAGCCAAGATCACAACAGCGCCAGGCCGTAAGCACAGGATCAGGCTTTGTGATATCAAGTGATGGTTATGTGATTACAAATTTTCATGTAGTTGAGGATGCCGATGAAGTGGTAGTTAAGTTCTATGACAGAAATGAGTTTAAAGCAGAAATAATTGGCACAGATGAATTAAGTGATATAGCATTGCTAAAAATTAAAAGTGATGAATTAATTCCAGTTAACCTGGGAAACTCAGATATAGTTGAGCAGGGGGATGGAGTAATAGCAATTGGATCACCTTACAACTATGACTTTAGTGTTACTTTTGGAATTATAAGCGCTAAGGGACGTGGCATCACGTCAGGGAGAGGGATAGGTGACTATGTGCCATACTTGCAGACTGATGCAGCTGTAAATAGAGGAAATTCAGGAGGCCCACTATTCAATCTTAATGGTGAGGTAATAGGTATAAATTCACAGATTTACTCAAGGTCAGGTGGAAATGAAGGCCTAGCATTTGCCATACCAATTAATGTTGCCTTAGAAGTTATAGACCAACTTAAAGAGAGTGGACAAGTATCGCGAGGTTATCTTGGAGTGCAAGGTGGTGAGGTTTCAAGTGATCTTGCTACAGCTCTTGGAATGGATAAACCTTATGGCGCTTTGGTAAGGTCTGTAGTTGAGGGTGAGGCTGCAGAGTCAAGTGGAATCCTGCCTGGTGACGTTATTGTTGAAATTGATAGCACGGAAATAATCTATTTTAAGGATCTCCAACATAATATTGGTAGAACTAGACCTGGATCTGAAGTAGACGCAAAAGTATTCAGAGGAGGAAAGTACATAAATGTTAATATTACTGTTGGTGAGTTACCTATAGTTCAAGAAATAAATGAAGCGAAAGAAGAGCCAAAAGATCCAGATTATCCACTTGGTATGAGTCTCAGAGAAGTTAACCCAAACAGTAGAGCTCCAAATGATCCTGAATTTGGCTTAAGAGTAGTAAGAGTTTTTTCTAACTCTCCTGCTTTCGGCCAAATTTTTGAGGGCGACGTAATAACTAAAATCACCTTTAAAAATAAATCTTTTGAAATCACAACTTTAGATAGTTTTGTTAAAACACTTGAATCGTTTGATACAGGCGACATAATTCTTATAATTGGTACCCGCAATGGAGCCAATTTATTTGAGCCTGTAGAAATTGAGTAATACAAGAAACTTTTCAATCATCGCCCATATTGATCATGGAAAGTCAACTTTATCGGATAGAATCATTGAATTTTGTGGTGGGCTTAGCAAGAGAGAGATGAAATCTCAAGTCTTAGATACACTTGAGCTTGAAAGAGAAAGGGGTATCACTATTAAGGCTCAGTCGGTTTCACTGACATATAAAAATAGCACTGGAGAATACAATTTTAATCTAATTGATACACCAGGACATGTTGATTTTTCTTATGAGGTTTCACGTTCTCTTGCTGCTTGCGAGGGTGCCTTATTAGTTGTTGACGGTTCTCAGGGAGTAGAGGCACAAACTCTTTCAACTTGCTACAAGGCCATTGATTTAGGATTAGATGTTATTCCAGTTATAAATAAAATTGACCTACCACAAGCAGACCCAGACAGAGTAAAAAGAGAGATAGAAGAAATCATTGGTATAGATGCATCAGATGCAATCTGTGTAAGTGCTAAAGATGGTACGGGTTTAACTGATCTTCTGGATCTTGTTGTTAAGGACATTCCTCCACCCAAAGACAAAAGTGATGATCCATTGCAGGCGTTAATAATAGATTCATGGTACGATAATTTTCTTGGAGTAGTTTCGCTGATCAGGGTGTTTAGCGGGAGCTTAAAAAGAGGAGAAAAATTTATTGTTAAATCGACTGGACAAACGTTTACAGCCGATACCCTAGGAATATTTACTCCGAAAAAGAGCGAGAAACAGCAGCTAAGTTCAGGCCAAGTTGGTTTTTTAGTTGCAAATGTTAAGGAATTAAAATCTGTTCCAGTTGGCGATACAGTTATTTCAGCGAAGCTTCCTGAAACAAAAGCCCTTGATGGATTTGAAAAAGTGCAGCCCCAAGTCTTTGCCTCCTTTTATCCTATCGATTCAAATGAGTATCAGGCCTTTAGAGAGGCATTACAAAAACTTAGCCTTAATGATTCATCAATTGTGTTTGAGCCGGAGAATTCAGAGATTCTTGGCAGCGGTTTTAGATGTGGTTTTTTAGGTACACTTCATATGGAAGTAATCAAAGAGAGACTAGAAAGAGAGTACGGATTAAGCCTCATTACAACAGCTCCAAGTGTAGCCTATGAAATATCGAAAACAAACGGAGAGGAGTTAGTGATATCTTCTCCTTCACAGCTGCCAACAACAAATGAAATAAATGAAATAAGAGAACCCATGATTAAATCAACTGTATTGTGCCCAGATAAGTACGTTGGAGACGTAATTGAGCTAGCTATGTCAAAAAGAGGAATCCAGAAGGATCTTCAATATTTGGGCGGACAGGTATCATTAACTTTCGATATGCCACTTTCAGAAATAGTTATGGATTTCTTTGACATATTAAAGTCGAAAAGCCAAGGATATGCATCAGTTGATTTTGTATTTGATCGATATCAACACTCAGATCTAGTAAAAGTTGACGTTGCCATAAATGGTCTTGTAGTCGATTCTTTATCGGCCATTATGCATAGAAGCGATGCTCAAAGAAGAGGCAGAGAAATTGCCAAGCGATTAAAGGACGTTATTCCTAGACAAATGTTTGAGATTCCAATACAAATAATGTTAGGCAGTAAAATTATTGCTAGGGAGAGTGTTAAAGCTTTTAGAAAAAATGTTACTGCAAAACTATATGGTGGAGATGTCACCAGAAAAAAGAAATTGCTTGAAAAGCAAAAAGCAGGAAAGAAAAAAATGAAGCAGATCGGAAAAGTGGCACTGCCACAAGAAGCTTTTTTAAGCTTTTTATCTAACGAGAAAAAGTAGTTATGTTAGAGGTATTTTTTTCACTGATTACGCCCTTGGCAAATATCTTCTGGTTTAGCCTTTTAAATTTAGCGATGTGTCTTATTTCAATTCATTGGATTTATGTTCGAAATCAAACCGGTGAGAATCCAAAGCAGCACAGAGCCTTACAATCTTTTGGGCTTGTTCTAGCTCTCCTTGCTGTTGGGATCCTTTGGATAAAGCAATGGAACATTGGTGATTTGCTTGCCTTTTATACAGTTTTTTCGGGTGTTGTTTATTTATGCACTCTAAACCTAGATAAAAATGTTTCAAAAGAAGCAAGAGGTTGGTTTTTGTCGATATTGTTTGTATTTATTATACGAGGTTATATTTATGAGCCATGGCAAATACCATCTAGCTCAATGAAACCCAACCTTGAGATTGGTGATTTTGTTTTGGTAAACAGAAATGCGTATGGATTGGAAATCCCATTTACAGGCAGAGCAAAAATTTTATCTCGATCACCAGAAATTGGAGAAATTGTAGTTTTCTTCCCGCCTCATAAGCCAACAACACCATTTGTAAAAAGAGTGATCGCAAAAGGCGGAGACAAAGTTACTTATGCAAATAAAAAGTACTTTGTTAATGGCAATGAACTTGAGGCAAGTTTCTTTTCTGAGGATATTTCAGGTGGCAATCTTTTTTACGAGAAAAACAGAAACCTTAGCTATGTCATAAGAAAAATAGGCTCTAGACCTGCTATAAATGGATCATGGGAAATACCAGAAGGCAGTTTTTTTGTATCAGGGGATAATAGGGATAATTCAAGCGATAGTCGCGAATGGGGATACATCACAGAAGATGTCATATGGGGCAGAGCAGACTTTATTTGGATGTCTTGGCCTCAAGGCAACTTTCCTAATTTTTCCAGAGTGGGCAGGGTTGAGTAAGATTAAATCATGAAATGTGGGTTTGTGACAATTATTGGTAAAACCAATGTTGGCAAATCTACATTTTTAAATACATTCATCGGCAAGAAGGTCTCAATAACTTCAAGAAAATCACAAACAACCAGATCGAATATTTATGCTGTAAAAACTACTGACAGCCTTCAAGCAATATTCATTGATACTCCTGGCATTCACCAAAGAACTGAAAAAGCTATTAATAAAGTACTAAGAAAAAAACCTCTGGAAGCTATTAATGATATTGATGTGATTCTTTATATGGTATCTGGCACAAAGTTTGATCAAGTAGATCAAGATGCCCTAAACCTAATAAAAAACTCTACTGCAAAAAAGATTTTATTGATAAATAAAATTGATTTAGTCGCAGACAAGTCAGTTCTATTTGAATTTGTTAGAAACCTTGAAGAAAAAAATCTCTTTGAATCTATCATCCCAATTTCTTCAGAAAAGGAGCTAGGGTTTGATATTGTTTTAGATGAGCTTGGAAAAGTATTACCTGAAAATGACCTATTTTATCCACCTGAGGGGTTTGATTTTCAGAGCATTAATTTCGAAATCAGTGAATTAATTAGAGAAAAAGTTATTCGGTTTCTTGGTGATGAGCTTCCCTATGAAACTGCTATCTTCCTTGAAGGAGTAAGCGACTCAAAATCGCACTTAGACATTAATGCTTTAATTTATGTAGCAAAACAAAGTCAAAAAAAGATAGTCATAGGAGCAGATGGGTCAAAGATTAAACAAATTGGGACTAATGCAAGGAAAGAATTAGAGAATCATTTGGGTCGAAAAGTTAACCTAACCTTGTGGTGTAAAGTTAAGAAAAACTGGCTTGATAACCCCATCACACTAGAGAGCTTGGGTATAAAGAACTAATGATTAGCAATCTACAAGAGGCCTATGTTATCCATGCTAAAGCCTACAAAGAAACAAGCATGCTAGTAACTTTTTTTACTAGAAATGACGGAAAGATAAGTGCAATCGCCAAAGGAGCAAAGAGGCCAAAATCTAAATTTTCAGGAACACTTGAACCATTTAAGAAAATTTCCATTGACTACAGCGGCAGAACATCTTTAAAAACGCTTAAAAGTAGTGAATGCATTGACTCATTCAAAGAGTTTTGTACTAGAAAAAATTTATATTCTGCCTTTTATGTGAATGAGCTTATTAATTGCATGGTAAAGTCAAATGAAGATCCAACAGAAATATTTAACCTTTATGAGAAATGCATAAATCAACTGTATGACGATAGTGACACAAATACGGTATTGCGCAACTTTGAGCTTAATATGATGAAAGTATTAGGCTATGAAATAAATTTTCAATCTGACTACAAGAGCGGAGAGGCGTTGGATGCTGATTCATTTTATACTTATGCCCCTCAAATGGGCTTCACTGTTTCAGATAGCGGGTACGGCGGAGAACAATTAATTGAAATTAGAGAAAAAAAATTTAGTAAAAAAAATTTGGAATTAGCGAAACAAATAATTAAACAGACTTTAGACTTTTATTTTGAAGAGCTAAATATTAATAGCAGAAGTTTTTTTAGATGATAAAGGGAATAGGGGCAGATTTAGTTGAACGCTCTAGAGTTGCAGCGCTGTTATCAAAGTATGGCCAGAAGTTCTTAAACAAAATCTTGTCAAAAGATGAAATTTTTCATATTGGAAAATGCAGTAATGAGGACAGGTTAAATTTCATTTGTTCTTCATTTGCAGCTAAGGAAGCTTTTGTAAAGGCATTAGGCACTGGTTTTAGAGGTATTTATCCAAACCAAATTACATATCTGAAAAACGATAAGGGTAAGCCCTCCCTTAAAATTGAAAATCCCACAAATTACTCTATTCATCTATCAATATCTAATGCCGGTGGATATACTTTGTCTTTTATAGTTCTTGAAGAATGAGAATAATACTTTTAGGAATGCCGGGTGCTGGAAAGGGCACACAAGCTCAAATAATTGAGGAAGAACTTGCTATTGCAAATGTTTCAACTGGCGCAATTCTTAGGGAGGTTAGTAAATCTAAATCTGAACTTGGCCAGAAAGTTCAAATATATTTAAACTCTGGACAACTTGTACCAGATGAAATAATTATTGAAATGTTGGTCGAAAGAATATCTAAAGATGATTGTAATAATGGTTTCATACTTGATGGTTTCCCAAGAAATATTGAACAGGCAAAGTCATTGGATCAAGCTGGAGTCAGCATAGATTTAGTAATTTACTTAAAGATTCTTGAAGAACAAATTATTGATCGCATGTCTGGCAGAAGAATACATTTACCTTCAGGACGCTCATATCATATTACTTTCAATCCACCAAAAGTTGATGGAAAAGATGATCTGACTGGAGAAGATCTAATTCATAGATCTGATGATGAACCCGAGGTAATTAAAAAGAGGTTAGAGGTATATTTTAATGAGACAGAACCAATGTTAGATTTCTATAATAATAAAGATATAAAATTTTATGAAATTGATGCATCAGAACCTGTGAAGACCGTTACAGAAAAAATATTCAAAATCATAAATTGAACCTTCTAGCATTAGACCTTACAAACGATATTCATTACGTTGCAGTTAAATTTTCTGAAAGAGAATATACTTTTGAGTTTTCAGAGAACAACAGATCGCAAAGGAACGATTGGGACGGAAAAATTGATGAAATCTATGACAAAATTCCAAATTTTGATCTAAAAAAAATTGCTGCAAACATTTATGCTTCAGGCCCTGGTTCATACACAGGTGCAAGGCTGGCATATACTTTTTTTAGCACCCTTGAGTACATCCATAATATTCCTTTTTATGCAGTTTCAAACCTTGAGGCTATGGGTATTGAAAGCGTTGATGCCATGCCTTTTCTTGCAAACAATAACAAAGATTTTTTCTTTAGAATCAATGAAGAAGACAAGCACACTAATAATTTTAAGGATATACAGGTTTTGGGAAAAAAGCTTATCGGTTTTGAGCAGAACAAGGATTTGGTTGATATAGTTATACCCAAAAATGTAGTTGTAAAAAATATTCTTGAGATTTTTGTAAAACAAAATTTAGCAAATAAAGAAAAATACCCCAATTACATTAAGGAATTAGCTTATAAGAAGTTGTGATGGAAGATTTAACATTAATCCAGATAATAATCTTGTCGATAATTCAAGCTCTTACCGAGTTTCTGCCCATATCAAGTTCTGCACATTTGCTCTTGCCCAGCAAATTGCTAGGATGGCCAGATCAGGGCCTTTTCTTTGATATTGCAGTTCATTTTGGCAGCCTTTTTGCTGTATTGATTTATTTTTGGAAAGAACTCACAAATATTAAGTTTTATACCTCAAAGTTGTTCTTTTTGATTGTTATAGCTACCGTTCCGTTGGTATTGGCAACATTGTTTATTGATGAACTGGGCAGCTACAGGTGGTCAATTCAAACCATAGCTATATCTAACTTGATTTTTGCTGTACTTTTGTATTTGAGTACCATTGTTGGCAAAAATACAAGGCCTAATAAAGATATGACTATCCTGCACGCATTGGGTATTGGTGTTTGGCAAATATTTAGTGCTATTTCTGGAGCATCGAGGTCTGGAACGGCTATTACTGGAGCATTATTTTTTGGCTATAGAAGAGAGGATGCAGCTAAATTTTCAATTTTACTTTCTATTCCCACAATAATGGGTGCCCTTGTTTTTATTATATCAAAAAATAGTAATTTAACGGAAGATAGATATATTTTAGACGCATTTATACCATTTTTAACAACATTTATAGTATCCTATTTTTGTATAAAGTGGTTTATTTCATTCGTTAAACAAGTTGGTTATCTGCCATTTATAATTTACAGGGTTGTTTTGGGAGGATTGCTTTTGTGGCTGATATAAGTCATGTCTGTTACAAGGAGAGCTTTAAAGATAAAGCATTAATTCTTGCAGAAAAGTACTCTTTGAAGTTAAGTCCTCTCGCTGCACAACAGCCATATTTGTACATTAGTGAAAACCCACATATTAAATTTAAAGATAAAAAGATCATCAGTTCCTTCAGATCTGGTTCTTTCACCAACAGAATTAAAAATTTCCAACGTGAATCACATTTAAAAAAAGCAATTGGTTATGGTGGTGAAAGTTCAAAAAAGATTTTGGACTGCACTGCAGGATTGGGTCATGATGCATTTATCCTTGCTCTTTTAAAACAAAATGTAACTGTTGTCGAGAAAAATAAGGGTTTGTGTATATTATTTGAACTTGCTTTAGAAAACTTGCCACAAACCCCTTATTTTCAAGAGGCAAAAGAGAGGATTACAATTATTAACGATGATTCTGCATCTTTTGTAGACAAATTGTTCGATTACGATGTTATATATATCGACCCAATGTTTGAGGATAGGGGGAACGCAGGCAGATCAGGTATGATGAGCTTAATTTCAGATTATTTAGACGATTTCACCGATGTTTCAGATGTTCTTATTCGGTCGAAATTTAATAGATTGGTAATAAAAAGACAAAAACAGTTTAAACAGTCTGGCAATATAGCGCCAAGCTTCATTCTTCACGGAAAATCAATCAATTTTCATGTATTTATTTAAATCTGAGCATTTTGAATTTTTTTGATGGTAATATGTTGGAATGAATTTTGGACAAGCTTTAGACTCCGCCCTAATCAAAAACTATAAGACATTTAAAGGTCGGGCATGCCGGGCAGAATGGTTTTATTTTTTACTTTTTAGTGTTGGCCTCACAATTTTACTATCAGTTATAGGAGGCATTGTCTCTGTTGCTGGGTTGGATGTTGAATACCTTGCAACTTTAAGCGAAGAACAGGCTGCAGAGTATTTGCTCGAAAGTCCACAGTTTGAGTACCTCAAATGGATAAGTATTGTTGTAGGTCTTTTACTTTTCCTCCCATCTCTTTCAGTAACTGTAAGAAGACTTCAAGATTTGGACTATTCATTTTATTGGGCAATTCCATATTTTCTAACTAGTGCAGTAGCATTAGTGATTAGCTTTGACCCATTAGCTGAGCTTGCTCAAAGGCTTGGTGGTGCAGTTAATCTAGTGAGCATTGTTTATATACTAGTCTTTTTAAGGAAGGGCTCTTACGGTCCAAATAGGTTTGGAGAGAATCCTTTAGAAAAAAATCCTGAAGATACTTACTAATCTTCTACAACTACACCAGTACCATAAGCGACAACTTCCGATGCTCCTTGAGCTATAGTGCTTGATTGAAGACGAAAGGCAACTATTGCATTAGCTCCTTTTGTCACCGCATCCTGTTTCATTCGCTCCACAGCCTGATCTCTCGTTTGCTGAAGGAGTCTGGAATATTCTTCTACTTCACCTCCAATGATATTTTTTAAGGAAGCAAAAACATCAGCTGCTGCATTTCTTGCTCTTGCAGAGCTGCCTTTTACGTAACCAATAGTTTTTATTATTTTTTTATCTTCTATCTTCTCAGAAGTTGTAATTATCATTCAGATATTATTTATTAAATTCCTTCCAATTCCAAATTAAAAAATATAGAATTCAAATCTTTATGGCCGTACAAAAAAGCAAAAAGACAAGAAGTAGAGTTGGCATGAGAAGATCTCATGATGCTTTATCTTCAAACTCTCTTTCTACAGATCAAGTAAGTGGTGAAAAGCACTTAAGACACAACATGTCATCAGATGGGTTCTACAAAGGAAGATTAATAAAAGACCTCAAGAAGAAAGAAAAAGAGCCTGAAGAAGAGATTCAGCAGTAAATCCTATGAGTTTTTCATTTCTTTTCCCTGGCCAAGGGTCACAATACAATGGCATGTTCAAGGACCATTTTGAAGAATTCCCTGAATTTTCAGAAATATTAGGACAAGGCGAAGAGTTTTACAAAGAGGACTTAAAAGACATTATCTTCAATGATGACCCAAGATTATCTGATACTTACTATACCCAACCAATTTTATTGCTAATGAGTTATGCGCTTTATAAAGTTTGGGAGAGACACGGTTGCCCCAATCCAAAAGTAAGTGCTGGACATAGCTTGGGAGAGGTATCTTCATTATTGTGTGCAGGCGCTTTTTCGTTATCAGGTGCGCTTAAGCTTATAAAATACCGAGCTAGTTTTATGATCGAAAGTAAAGGTGAAATGAAGACAAAAATGTCGGCTGTATTAGGCTTAGAAGGCGACAAAATAGTCAATATTTTAAAAAACAGAAGAGCAAATTTTCTTGAGGCAGTCAATCTAAATGCACCGCAACAGACGGTCATTGCTGGTAATGCAGATGAGGTTGAAGCAGTAAAAGAGCTGCTCAAGACAGAGGGAGCAAAAAGAATCATAGACCTGACTGTCTCTGTTCCTTCACATTCATCTTTAATGGGTATAGCCTCATCAAAACTAAAATTAGTTTTGGATGACATAAACATAGATGAACCAAAATTTTCAACAATTCAAAATTACGATTCCAAAGTTTCTATTTCAGAGACAGAGGTTAGACACAGGCTAGCTGAACAAATTTCTAATCCTGTTCAATGGGTAGAATCGATGAAAAAATTAAAAAAATATTCTCTGAATGAGCATCTTGAGATGGGTCCTGGGAAAGTTCTGTGTAGTCTAGCGAAGCAAAATAGGCTTAGTGGCTCCTTTTCAGCCCTAGATAATATTGATACATTTAAAGAGAAAATTTCAGAATATGGACAAAAATAGAGTTTTAATCACTGGCGGCAGCAGAGGAATAGGAAAAGGTCTGTGCGATGCATTTCTCTCTGACGGTTATGAGGTTTTGGCCACTTGTCGAGATGCATCACAAATGAGCTCAAAGGACAAGAATCTGATTTACGAAAGCTTGGATATCTCTAACCCAATTTCTCTAGAGCAGTTTAAATCAGTTGTTGATGATTTTAAGCCCAGCGTGTTAATCAATAATGCTGGCATTACAAAGGATAATTTATTTCTACGAATGTCTGATGAGGAATGGACTGATGTCCTAAATACAAACCTCACCGGTACTTTTAGGGTCACTAAGCTCGTTGCAAAGTTAATGTTAAAAGCTAAGTGGGGCAGAATTATAAATATAAGCTCTATTTCTGGGATTATGGGCAACGCAGGCCAAACAAACTATTCTGCCTCCAAAGCAGGGATGGATGGTTTCACAAGATCGCTTGCTAAAGAATTGGGTGCTAGAAATATAACGGTCAATTCTATTTCTCCTGGTTTTATTGAAACTGATATGACCAAGGGGCTTATTGATGAGAATTTAATAAAAAAAATACCTTTGGGAAGGGCAGGTCAAGTTAGTGATATTGCCTCTATTGCCTTATTTTTAGCATCGGAGAAAGCTAACTACATTACTGGACAAACATTAGTGGTTGATGGCGGACTATTTATGAAGTAAAGTACGCCATTACTAATACTTATTTTTGGAGAAATTATGAGCGAAGTTCTAAATAAAGTTGTAGACATAGTTTGCGATCAACTTTCTGTAAGCAAAGATGATGTTAACCCTGAGTCCTCTTTCGTAGAAGATCTAGGAGCAGATTCACTTGATACAGTAGAGCTAGTTATGGCTTTCGAAGAAGAATTTGAGTTAGAAATTCCTGATGACGAAGCCGAAAAAATTACCACAATTCAAAGTGCAGTTGAGTGGATCGAAGGCAATAGCTAAGAAAACACTAATTGTATCAGTTGTAATTGGAGTTTTGCTTTTCGCAGCAAAATTCAGCTATTCAGTAAATCAAGAAATACCCCTGTCTGAGGGAAACACTACCTTTGTAATCAAGAAAGGGGATACATTTAATTCTGTTATTGAGAGAATAAGTAGGGAGCTTGGCACATCGGATGTATTTTGGACAAAATTAGTTTATAAAATTCATGGCACACCAATTGTAAAAGCCGGCCGCTATAACATTTATCCTGAAACAAGACTTAATCAATTAATAAAACGATTCTCTGATGGAGATATTGAAAGATTCAGGTTCACAATTATCGAGGGCACCATTGCATCTAGAGCAGAGTTTAAACTTAAGGATATTATCGAGCTTAATAATTTAGATATATCTATCGATGAGGAAATAAAAGCATTTTTTTCAAAGGAAGCAATGATCTTTCCTGATACTTATTTTTTCTCTGACAGCGATGATTTAAAGAGAGTCCTGCAAACATCAAAAGAGTCGTTGCATGAATATTTACAGGACTTGTGGCAGCAAAAACCTAATAGCAATCCTTTAAAAACACCAGAAGAGGCTCTAGTGCTGGCATCAATGATCGAAAGAGAGGCCATGCTGACCTCAGAACAGCAAACTATAGCATCTGTATTCCTTTTTCGGTTGGTTAAAGGAATGAGACTGCAGTCTGACCCAACATCTTCTTATGGGTATTACCAAGATTATGGCGAAAAGATAGGCAGAAAAGTTCTGGTAGATCAAAATGAGTTTAATACTTATAAGATTGATGGTCTTCCTCCAAGCCCTATTTGCTATCCTTCAAAATCAGCAATTGAAGCTGCAATAAAGTCTGTTCCTGGTGAATATCTTTTTTTTGTTGCGAAAGGGGATGGATCCCATGTATTTTCAAAAAACTACGAAGATCACAACAAAGCTGTAAAAAAATACATTTACAGTAAATAATATAGCAATGTTTATTTCTTTTGAGGGAAT
The DNA here is from genome assembly GCA_016779525.1 of SAR86 cluster bacterium. GTDB lineage: Bacteria > Pseudomonadota > Gammaproteobacteria > Magnimaribacterales > TMED112 > TMED112. Next base: position 61,943 of record JADHNL010000002.1, read on the forward strand.
TGAAGGCTCCGGCAAATCTACTCAAATAAAATTACTAAGAGAGTTTTTAAATCAAGAGGGTTTAAGCCCAGTTGTCATACGCGAACCAGGCGGTACGCAAATAGGGGAAAAGGTTAGAGATATTTTCTTAACAAAAACCGATGAGCATTTTGACCCTTTAACGGAAGTTTTATTGCTTTATTCATCTCGTAAACAGCTCGATACCAATGTAATTAAACCAGCTCTTAAAGATGGTAAAATTGTGATTGCAGACAGATTTGCGGATGCAACTGTAGCTTATCAGGCCTATGGAAAGAATGTTTCCAAAGACTTTATTGCTCAATTACACAGTGATCTAGAAATATCAAATCCCGATCTAACCTTTTTCATCGATATTTCACCAGAATTATCAAAAGCAAGAATTTCAGATCGTGAATCAGACAGGATGGAAAGTGAATCCACTGAATTTTTTTCTAAAGTTAGGTCAGGCTATCAAGCTTGTGCCAATAATAGTGAGAAAGTTATAACCATTGAAGGAACAGACACAATTGAAAATATTTTTCTTAAAATTAAAGAGGCTGTCACAAAAAAATTAAATGTATCAATGGAATAAAGATTTTTTAGCAAATCCACGAAGAGTTCGGCCTAAAACAATCTTTTATGGCAGCACAGGAGATGATATTCATAAAATTGTTTCAATCCTTGTGCTTAAACACTTAAATCAAATATACAAAAAGGAAATTAAACTCACTCAAAGTTTGAACGATTTAGCGCTTCCTAATTTCTTCTTTTTAAAAAAAGAGGATGGGAAGTCAAATATCCCGATTGAGGAAATAAGAAAACCAAAAGAATTTCTTAACTTAAAAAGCACTTTCGGCAAAATGCTTTATATTCAAGGCGGACAAGATATTCGTGTCGATGGTTACAACGCTTTGTTGAAGACGGTTGAGGATTCAGATTCATCAACTTTTATCTGGATCTCCGCTGAAAATTTAAAATCAATTCCAGCTACTATTTTAAGCAGATTTGATCAGGTAAAAATACCCTCTCCTAAAACAAGCAGCATCAAAGAATACTTTGAACAAAAAACAATAAAATTTGATGATAGAATGCTGACTTTTTTAGCTCAAAATCCAAATGTAATGATGGTGGATGATTTTCACTTAGTGCTTAGAAGATTTGATGAGGTCTTGCAGTCAAAAGATATAGCTTCAATTGAAAAATCTGAATTTAGACTATTCATTGACTACCTGATATTCAATAACAAGCAAGGGATACACTTAGACAACAAGCAAGCTTTAAAGAGGCTTAAGTTGTTAACAGAAGTAAAAAAATCTTTACTTTCAGCTCATAATCTTAGTCTTGATGTGATTCGGCTTAGAGTTACTTCTTGTCTCGGTTAGGTCTTGGAAAAAAAGAGTTTTCTTGCTCAAATGCATAAGCAAAATTAATAATCTTTGCTTCTTCCCAAGCTGAGGCAAAAAATGATAGTCCAACTGGCAAGCCTTCAACGTAATCAAGAGGAATTGTTATATGAGGGTAGCCGGCAACAGCAGATAAACCTCCATTCCCCCAAGAAAGCCCATTAAAGCCTCTAGAGTCGCCATTCTCATGATCAGTTTTCCATGCTGGGTTTCTGGTTAGTCCTACCAGACCATCCAGGCTATCTCTCACTAACAAACCGTCTATTTGACTTTGAGCTCTAGATACAATTAACTCAACGCCCTTTTGATACTTATCTTCATCTGTTGCTGACACGCTATCAAGAAAAATTTCATGGCCAAAGTGCTTTAAGACACTTTCAGAATTTTCTTCATTAAAAGCAATTAAATCAGACAAGCTATTCATGCCCGATGCACTTGATTCTAGGTATTTATTAACTCCTTCCCTAAATTCATAAAGCAACACATAGTATTCATTATCCCATTTGTAGTTGCTTTGGATATCAAAGTTAACTCTTAGCACTTCTGCGCCTAGTTTGCTTAGTATTGCTTCGGATTTTTCTAATAATACTTTTTCATAGTCAGAAACTTCTTCTGGAAAGATGAGGCCAATCCTTTTTCCAAGGAGCGATTGCTTACTCATGCTTAGCAGGGCTTCGAAATCATAGTTTTTTGGAATTTCTTTAGTAGCAGGGTCTTTAGGGTCTGTTCCAGATATGGCGTGAAGAACTGCAGCTGCATCACTGACACTTCTCGCCATTGGTCCGGCTGTATCTTGCGTTTCAGAGATAGGAATAATTCCATCTCTACTTACTAAGCCAACTGTAGGCTTAATTCCAACAATGCCATTTATTGAGGCAGGACAGCTAATTGAACCATTTGTTTCAGTGCCTATTGCAACGGGAACAAGACCTTCAGCAACAACTGCTGCACTACCTGAACTTGATCCGCATGGGTTGAAGCTTAAGTCGTAAGGATTGTTAGTTTGCCCTCCATAACTTGACCACCCACTGGTTGAAGGGTTGCCCCTGAAGTTAGCCCACTCAGATAAATTTGCTTTACCAGCCAAGACAAAGCCCGAATTTTTTAGTAGTTTTACTATGTGTGCGTCATCTTTTGGGAAATTATCAAGCATTGCCAATGATCCTGCAGTATTTGCAAGACCTACCGAATCAATATTGTCTTTAATTACGATTGGCACGCCTCGCCATGCCGACCTTCTGCTGTAAACGTAATTCTTATAAAGATCTTGATCAGAATAAAGGGCAATTACAGCATTCACATCACCATCTGCTTCCTCTAAGTAACTTAGGTATTCTTTGTAAAAAGCTCTTTTGTTGTTTGAGCTATCAAGCAACTGTTTAAATTCATCCAGCGATAAGTCTTTAAAATTGTTTTCGCTGTATGCAAGGAAAGATATGAGGAAAAAAAAGATGGTTCTACTTAACATAGAACCATCTTATAAAATTTATGGTAATTTTCTAGTACAAAGAATTAGAGAGAGCGCTTAAACTAAAATACAAAGGGCTATTAGGATTAAATCTAAACTCTCTCTCCAAACTCAATGACTAAAACTCTGGGTAGGCTTCAACACCTATTTCTTCAGCATCCAACCCTTTCTTTTGAATTTCATCAGAGGCTCTAACTGGAGCTACCAAATTTAGTAAAAATAGGAACGCATAGGTCAATACAAACCCCCAGAGGACAATTGAAACAACGCCATACAGCTGAGAACCAAATGTTGCTTCCGCGTTGGTAAATGGCACAACCATAACACCAAATATTCCAGCTGCTCCATGGGCGGAAATAGCACCCACCGGGTCATCAACTTTAAAGAATTGTTCGAATGCAACCAATGCTCCATAACAAATTAGACCGCCAATAGCTCCAATTAGAGTAGCTTCATAACCACTTGGAGATAATGGATCTGCAGTTATTGAAACTAGTCCTGATATGGCACCATTTAATGCATAAATGATGTTGGTTTTTTTGAAGAACACTCTGGCAACCACTAAACATGAAATAACACCTCCTGCAGCAGCCATATTAGTATTTAGGAATACTTGAGCTACAGCATTAGCGTTTTCAACGTCTTGTATTGCAAGTTGTGAACCGCCATTAAAACCAAACCAACCCAACCATAGAACAAAAGTTCCCAATGCAGCAATTGGAATATTTGCACCGTAAAGTTTATTTGTTTCAGCTACAGGAAAAAGCCCATAACGCTTACCTGACACTTTGCCATATTTACCGAGTCTTGGACCAATAAATATTGCTGCAGCTAAGGCACATGCAGCTCCAATTAAATGGACTGTTCCTGAACCAGCAAAATCTGAGTAGCCATCTTGTTTTAAGAATCCGCCACCCCAATTCCAGAAACCTTGCACAGGGTAAATGAAAGCTGCTATAAAGACGACCAAAGCAAAAAATGGCCATTGGTTCATTCTCTCAGCAACAGCACCCGATACAATTGAGCAAGCTGTGGCAACAAAAACTACTTGAAAGAAAAAATCAGCAGATTCTGAGTAGCCATAACCATCAACGACTGTATCAGCAGTAGTGCTTCCAAAACTAAAATCGTAAGCTGGCACGATTGTTCCAACGGGAACGTCGCCTGGGTACATTACCATGTACCCACATAATAAATACATGAAGCAAGCAATTGAGTAAAGGCCGATATTTTTTGTAACTATTTCAGCCGTATTTTTTCTTCTGACAAGACCTGCCTCAAGCATGGTAAAGCCTGCTGCCATCCACATGACTAAAGCAGCAGTTATCAACATATATAACGTATTTAAAGCGTATTCGATTTCCATATTAGCCCTTTAAAATGATGCTCCGACAGTAAAAAATAGCCCGTCCTCATCTTCTAGTCCTGATGCACTATCGGCCGTAAATGAGCTATAACCCAAAGACGCGTCATATTCACCTAAAGAAAATCCATAACCGACTAGAAAGTTAGATCCTGTGTCTTCGTAATCTCCATAAGAAAATGAGAAATCACCAAAACCATATGATATGTCGTAATAGTCACCAAATTCATCACCAAGGTAGTATGAGAAACCCACACCGGCATATGACAACGCTACGTAAATCTCTGAAAAATCGGCATCCGTTACCTCAGGGTAAGCATAATTGATGTAACCAACATCCCATCCAAGACCACCATCGGTTTCACCCGCGTAGCCTATATAGGTATCAAGTTCCAGACCTGCACCACCAAAAGCAACATTAGAACCCCAAGTACCAGCATAAAAGCCACCTTCAGAGCTATAATCAAATCCACCACTGTATGCGGGAGCATCCATAGTTTGGGACATCCCTCGCCAGAAGTAATTTGATGAAAATGAAAAGTTTGAGGACACACCTGCAAACACATTCAACGTTAGAAATATGGCTAAAGCCATCATTCCTTTTTTCATAAAAACATCTCCTTATTAAAAATAAGTGTGTTAAGAATTGAAAAAGGGCTAAACCTTCATAGTTTAGTAGCCGCGTTCCTTCAGCTTTCGCTTACTTCCGTCCTCGAAGAGGATGAACGATTAGACGCTGCTCCTTTTTTACCATGGAGTATGGTTTAACTTTTAACCCATGTTATATGGGCTCCTTTTAACCCATGGAGTATGGGGATAAAAAATATCTTCTTTATAAACACCATTTATAAATTAACATAAACTAAATTAATGTTGTAAGATGTAAATGTCAATAAAAAATACCGAGTATTTGATGGATCCAGAAGATGCAGAAAAAATTGATTTTGCTAATCAAAGGGTAGCTGTGCTGGGTGGTGGAGATGCAGCTATGGAAATAATCTTATACCTAAATAAAACCTGTTGATGTTCTAACTTTCAAAATTAATAAATGTTTGAAAAAAAATCGTTCTTGATATACATTGAAAATATGGGCTTTTTTAAAAAACTTTTAATAAGTGTTTCAATAATATTATTAGTCTTATCTTGTGGGTCATCAGATTCACCGGCACCACCCCCAGAATTTAAACCAATACCTGTAAATATTTCATTTAGCGCTTCTAGTGAACAAGTTCCTACAGATGCTGGAGATGTAACATTAAAATGGTCAGCACTCACAGCTACTTATTGCGAAGCATCTGGAGACTGGTCTGGACAAAAAGATACAGTCGGTACTGAGGTAATCACATTTACTACTACTGGAGATCGAACGTTTACTCTTAATTGTCGAAATCGAACAAGTAGTTCTGAAGAGTCATTAAATGTTTACTATTTTGTACCTGCTGATGGTTATTTAGTTGACGGCTATATTGAGGGTGCATATTGTGTACAAAGTTCATCTTTGGAGTATGACGAATCATCGCGAATTGTCTCGTTAACAGATTCTTTTGGGTACTTCAAAGTTGAAGATGGACAGGCAAATGTTATCTGCAAGGATGGAACAGATAATTCTACTGGAAAAGATCTAACTGGATTGATTCTTTCCAATAATCTAGAAAATAAAGATGTAAATAATTTTTTTGTTACTCCGCTAAGTACACTAGTTTTAAATGTAGAAAGCCAAGGGAATTCTAATCCAGAGGAGCTTGCCAAAAATGCTTTAGGCATAGATTCGGAGATAAATATTAATGAGAAAGACCCATTTTCTGAAAGAGAGTTTAGCGAGGAAAATAAATTTTATTTTGAAAAAAATGCTCAATCTGTAGTCCTTGCTCTTGGTTTATCGAAAGTTTTTTCACATTCCAGTACCAATGAAGCTTTTGATGGAATCGCAAAAATATTGATTGAAGAATTTCAATCATTATCGCAAGAACAAGCAATTAACATAGAGAATAAAGCTTTTATAGAAAAAGTAATGAAGTATATAAATAACTCAATGGAATTAAGTGAGGTGCAAAATAAAGCTTTAAATATGTTGAGCACCACCTTGCCAATTATATCGGTAAAAAACACAGAGAATAACACTAATGCTGTAGTAGGTTTTGCTACTAATACCCTTTTAAAAGATATTGCAGATTTAATTAACAATAATCTGGCAGATGATGTTTTTAACAACTATAGTGACGCTGAATCTTTAGTTGATTATATTGCTGCGGAGGAGGGAGTTTCAGATGGTGATGAATTATTGCCTGACATCACTGCAGCAGATGACACTTTAGCAATAAATGAAGATGAAGAAGGTAGTTTAAACCCACTTCTAAATGATGATTACAACGTTAATGAACCATTTTCAATAGTATTTTCAGAACCATCCGAAAATCTTTCAATAGTGGCAGGAAATAATGGAATCTACAATGTAATGCCAGCTGCAAATTATTTTGGCACTGAAATTGTCACATACACACTAACTCAAGGGGATCTTTCAGACACTGCACAAGTAACCATTTTAGTTAAAGCTGTGAATGATGCACCAACACTGATTAAACCAATTATAAGTGTTGCTGAGAATTCATCTGATTCGGTTACTGTTTTGCAAGATGTTGATAATGAGGAAATTGAAAGCTCATTATCAGGTGATGATTCATCATTTTTTGAGATTACAAATAAATCAATTAAGCCAAAAAATAGTCTTGATTACGATAGTCCTCAAGATAAAGATGGAAACAATCAGTACAGCGTAATTCTCAGTTTTTCTGATGGGTTGGCCGAGGTAAGTTCTGAAAACCTTACAGTGAAATTAACCAACCTAAATGATAACTTTCCAGTAATAGGGACGACCTCATTCAATGTTGCAGAAAATCAAACTACAGTAGGTTCAGTTTCTGCAACTGATGCAGATGGAGATACACTCACCTACAAGGTTATTGGAGATGATGAAAGTTGGTTTGAAATTAGCTCCTCCGGTGTACTTACATTTACAAGGCTGCCTGATTATGAATACAAAGAAACTTACAATATAGTTCTGCAAGTATCAGATGGATCAAACACGACCAATCAAGCTGTTGTAGTTACTGTGTATAATTTAAATGATAATGCCCCAGTAATAGGAACAACCTCATTTAGTATTTCTGAAAATAGCACTGCAGTTGGCTCTGTATCAGGGTCGGATGCTGATGGTGATACGTTGAGTTACACTGTAATTGGTGATGATGACTCATGGTTCGCTATCAGCACCAGTGGAGTTCTTTCATTTACCACTGCGCCTGATTATGAATACAAAGAAACTTATAACATTATTGTGAGAGTAACAGATGGCAAGTACACCACTGATCAAGCTATAGTGGTCAGAGTTACTAACATTAATGATAATGCACCTTCTATAGGCACAACTGTTTTTAGAGTAACTGAAAATCAATTAGCAATTGGAAATATATCAGCAACTGATGCCGATGGGGATGCTTTAACTTCATTTTCAGTATCAGGAGATGATGCAGCTACAGTAGCTATAAGCTCAGATGGAGTTTTAAGTTTTACGACTGCACCTGATTATGAAACCAAGACTTCATATAGCTTAACTGTGTCAGTATCTGATGGTGCTTACACAACATCAGAAACAGTGATTATCACAATAACAAACGATACTTCAGATGATTCGGTAACTGGTTTTAGGCTGCCGGAATCTGTTCAGCTTGTAGAAACTCAGGAGGAATCTGAATAATGAAAAAATACTTATTAATTAGTCTGATTCTATTTTCAAAACTATCTTTTTCTCAGGTTTCAGATGATTCTGATTATGGGCAACATAACTCGAATTTTGCTATGCGCGATGCGGTAAATGAGACACTTGGTCAACCAAGAATGATTCTATGTTTTATGTCAAAACTTAGACCTGATTTAATGGTGACACCTACTGGCTCCGACTACCTTGCTTTGGTTGATCAGGCAGATTGTGATCAAGCTGGGCAGGTATCTTCTGGACCTCAAGCTTCAGGTGGTGCAGCATCCTCTTCCTCCAATGCCCAAAGCTCTGCTATAAGCTATACAGAAACGATTGTTAATGCATCACGAGCAAATGACAGTGCTCCAATGATTGTAAAAGCATGGATTCCAGAAGGAAGCATGGGCATACCTATGACTATTTATACTATTACTGAGGCAACAGCTGGAGTCTCTGCAGATGCCCCATTTGGAGAATTTACAATGAGGTTTACAGGAACAGTTGATGCCAACAATATCGATATTTTTAAAGGATATCTATCTGCATCTGGATCTCAATTGCTCTTCCATGAAGAATTTACAGATATGGATTCAGGGCAAACATTAACAAATAAAGCTGTGATGAATCTTGGGGCTGGGGAAACTGGAAATGGAGCTGTACAGGGCTACCAAATGGATTATGATACAGGTTTAGTCACAACAAGAGTTGACGTTTATGCATACAATGAAGAAGCATTTTGTCGACAAAAAATACTCCAGAATGGTTCTGAGACTAATAGCAATGAAAAGTGTTTTTCTACAGATGAATCTGAAGGCACAAAACAAGTGTTTGGATACTATTTATTCGATTCAGAGACAGGAGATAGATATGACTTACCAAATAAGGGGTTTAGAGTCAAATACAATGGTCAATATGGCTTTGCCGATGGGTATGGTGTACATTTCGATGATGACACATCTGCAGGACTGGCTAACGGAGTAACTTTAACTAGAGATGATGATAATGCTAGTTTAAATGGGCAAGAATACACCACCTTCTTTTTGGGTGGAAAACTAATTAAGAGAACTGTAGTAAAGAAGTCTTTAGCTAGTCTTGATGGGCTAAAATTTAACGCATTCTTTTCATCAAATAATGCTTTAGGCATTACTTCAACAGGAGAATATAAACTTTACTACACTGCTAGCTCAGATAGCTTTACTATCACTCACTTAAACACATGTGGAAATACTGGATGTGTTGATCAGCTTTTGGACAGTGAGATAATTTTTTCAAGCTCAGATTATACAGGGGACTCGGCAAATTATGGAATTTTTGGTTACTTGCCAGGAATTGGGGGAATTGGAATTGGACCAGATGCGATGAACAACCCAACTACCGAACTTGTTACAACAGAAATTGAAAGAGATGTTTCACCTGCTGATTATCCTGCAACACTTTACTGCGTTGAAAATTGTCCAACATATACAAATATTGAAGCAATGAAAAATGCTGTAGCAGATGGTGATCAGCCTGCCAACAATGGCCCTTATTCAAACCATAATAGCTTTGGAGTATCAGAAGCAAACCTTGTTACATATTCATTAAACTCTTCAACAAATGTTTATGGAGCTGGGGATGGAGATGCAGTTTATGGTGTAAATCTGGATTCAGATCTTCGTACAGGTCTATCAAATACACAGTTTGGTTTTGGAGCCTTTAGTGGGCCGTTGGTCACAAATGCTGATGATCTAACTTGCGAACTTGCGGAGTACGATTATTGCACTTCTCCTGTATGGAACGGTGATATCTCCAGTTATTATGTATGGGTTACTTCTCATCAAAGATGGAATCAATACCGTGGCCTTCTTGATTCAACAGGCAAGTTAGTTGAGTTTAGCCCGTCTGAAATTCTTTACTTCAATGCACCTAATGATGCTAGCAAATATGGAGAATTTGCTGGCCAAGAATTAAGGCTAGAGTTTGCTGGAGGGGATCAAATTTGGGGTATACCTGGAGGCTGTGTTAATGACGGTACCTTTGTAGATGACTGTATAGATAATGACTCAGACAGTACAACAGGCTATCTTCCTTGGTACGATAAATTTAGGATTAGGGGGAATGAAACAACTGGACGTCTTTACAAAAATTCTGGCGGCACTGGTGAATATTATTTAGTGAAGCCTGCTTACGGAGAAGTTATTCTTAAGAGACGAAATAGTCTTTATAGAGGAACTTTAACACTTGGTTCTGCAGATGATCTCCCCTCACTTGAAATTGTTAATGTTGGCCCAAACGGAGGCGACAATTATATAGGTGCTTCACCAAACAAGCCGTCAACTGTATCAATTGTTCATGGTTTAGCTGCCTCTGAAGCAGCTGCATTTGCCGGGGATAGTGCTACAGATGATAGTGCAGAGGTAGGCGCAAATGCACCTGAATTTAGCTCAGCATCTTCTTTTACTGTGGCAGAAAACTCTACTTCAGTCGGCACATTAGTTGCATCTGATCCTGATGGGGATGCTGTGGTTTATGATATTGGTGGCTTTGGAGCTTCTGCATTCTCAGTAAATTCATCCACTGGAGCGCTTTCATTTCGAACTGCTCCTGATTATGAGTCAAAACAGTCATATTCGCTTATAGCAATTGCTTCTGACGGAGTAAATTCAACCACACAAGCGCTCACTGTGACTGTAACAAACCTCAATGATCTTACTCCAATAATTACTTCTCCTGATACCTATAATGCCGCGGAAAATCAAACCTCAGTTGGAAATGTAACAGCAACCGATGGTGATGGTGATACTATAGCTTTTTCACTAACTGAAGATTCAACGGGAATGCTTGAGATTGATTCATCAACTGGTGCAATAACATTCTCATCAGCACCTGACTATGAATCTGATCCAACTATTTATACTGCGACGGTAATTGCCAGTGACGGTACAAATTCCTCAAGCAAGTCTATAACTGTAAATGTCACTGACGTTGATGAAAACACAGCACCATCTTATACTGGAGCAACAAGCTATACGGCAGCTGAAAATACAAATTTTGCTTTTCAGGCTTCTTTCTCAGATATTGATGGAGATACATTATCATTCTCTATAGTTGGTGGGGACGATCAATCAATATTTTCTATTGATGCTAGCTCTGGAGAAGTAACATTTAATTCACCTCCTAACTATGAAAACCCCTCAGATGCAAACACTGACAATTCTTACGTTCTAAGCATAGGTGCAGATGATGGAACTGATATCACCCAACAGGATGTTACTGTGATAGTTACAAATGTAGCTGCGTTCACTGTCAAAGGCACATTAACAAGATCCTTACCAAATAATGGACCAGCAAGTTGCTCCTCTGATGACACATTTGGAACATCAATTGATGTGGATGACAATTCAGCAGATAAATTGATTGTAGGATGTTGGCGAGATGATCAAAACAGTTCAGATGTAACGGGGTCAGTTGTGATTTATGACTATAATTCTAGTACTGAAAATTATGAAATTTTAACAAGATACAGCAACTCACAACCCAATGAAGGTCACGGTGAGAGTGTTGCCTTATTAACAAATCCTGGAGCTGGTGATGTTGAGATATTTGCTTTTGGAGGCCAACGTGATGATCAGGGTGGATCAAATGCAGGTGTTACTGCAATGTATCCTAATCCAGATATTTGCTCAGCTCCCTCACAATCAGCTTGGACGTTCAACAGAACTTACTATCAACAAGGATTATCTGCAGGGGATAGATTGGGCAAAAAAATTGATGCATGGAGACCAAACTCTTATGAGTATATTATTGCAAGTTCAGCAAGTGATGGTAAATATGTCCGCATTGATAAACAATCTATCACCGGTACAACATGTGAGGCATCAATAACCGAAAATATGAGAACTTATACAACCAATGCAACTGCTTGGGATATTGCCATAGCAAGGAATAATGGCTCCATTTTCATGAATTTTGGCACAGAGGGAGTATGGCATGGACAGTATGCAGCATCCTACAGCATTTCACCTGTGCAAATCGACGGCACAAGAACTGTAGATGGGAAGGATAGTATAGCAGTATCAGAGGACTCAAGGGTATTGATTGTTGGGGATGAAGCAAATGATCGAGCCTTGATGTATTACAATGATGCTGCAGATTTAGCTGGGCCAACCAATTGGCAGTTTGTCCAAGCAATAACTTGTTCAACTTCTTATTCTGATGGTTGTGGGGGTGGTGTTGCAGTTACTCAATCTGGCAATTCATCTTACAGGATTGCAATAGCGGTTCCTGGTGATGATACAGTTTATTCGAATGCCGGTTCAGTACATGTTTTTGACTGGACATCAGCTTCTGCAGGCGCTGGTGTAGGAGGCGGTTCACCTAGCTTTAATAGTGTCTCTAACTATGAAGAAGTAATTTATTGCCAGGATGTAGATCTGTGGTGTGGAGGGGGCACTTTAGGTGGAGGCAATAAAATGATGGGGAATAAATTAAAATTTTCAACTGGAGGCCAGTTTCTTGTTGTGGCAGGGGCAGGAAAAGACAACGATCAAGATGGCAAAGTCATAGTCTACGAATTGAGTGGAGAGTAGTTGCCACAAGACTGGCTAAAGGGCAACTAAAATATTGTTGCCCTTTTTTAAAACTACAGATCTATTTTGTTTGAAGCTCCTAGCCCTGCTCCATAGACCACAGCGTTAAGCCACAACCTATTTGTTCCTTGAGCAGCGCCCCTGAAGTTAGGTTCTCCAGAAAACAATATCACCTGACCTCGTCCAACTCTTTCGCGAGTTAAATATGCTGAGTTAGCAATTCTTTGGGATGCTTCAGGCCAGACAAGACCACTCATTCTGACATTTAAATTTTTTCCCGGAGGCAAGTCAGACCAATTGATTGAACGATACTCCTCAGCTTCAGGATCGTCGACCAGCTCTCCAATGCGCACAACAGCTTCTGAAGACATATTTGTCATAAGTATAGGGAAGTTGCTGTAGAGCAAGGGTAGGGTGCCACTTGTGCCAAATGTAAGCCAATGTTCGTCATCAACTCTGCCGGCAACAATTGCTCCTGATGGCATAAATCGTGACTGCCATGCATCACGCTTTTCCAATTCCTGTTTACTGTACTGAGATTTATTGTTTTCCCATGGGTAAGCTAGATCAAAATCAACTTTATTGTCGTTTGTTTTCTCAACATCAATCACAACATTCAAGGCTTCGAACTCCCTTTGGAGGTTAATGTTGTAGTCAGAGCTATTTTCAAAGGTGCTAGCTAACTGCTTAACGGAGCCAATCCCATTATCAGAGGCTAAACTTCTGGAACTTGAATTGTTGGCGATTAAAGTGCCTCCTTGTCTGACCCAATCTCTTAGAGCACTGAGTTGAGCGTTGGAGAACCCTCTACCACTTGGCATAATTATGGTGTTGTAGCGTCTTAAATCTGTGTAATTAAGTGCTGAACCATTAATTTGACTATGGCGTATGCCTAAATAATGATCCATTGACCACCAGCTTACACCTACATCATAGGAGCTAAAATCATCGTAACTTAGGATGGCAACTTGGGGTCTTTCTAAGAGTCGAAAATGTCTTCCACCCCAGTCAGGTAGCTCCTCGGCACCAAAACCTGAAGTTACCGAAGCAACACCAAGATTCAGTTCGGCAGCAACTTTTTGCACAGTGTTTGGTAGATTTTGAAAGTTTGGATTATCCATGGCTATGACAGCTACACTTCCTCTTGGAAACTCTTGACCAGAGAGGGTAGATTCTTTATCGATTATCCTTGTTTCAACACCTAATTCCATTAGCCGAGCAGCGAAAGGCACTGATCTGTCGTCTACACCATTTGCCACCCAAATTAAGGCATCTTTATTAATTTCAACTGCTTTTTGGTCGATACCCCATGGTTCTAGATCTCTTTGTAAGTTTTGGTTGACTGTGACTGCTTCAAGACCATACATCATGGTAAGGTTGAAGGCAGTTGTATCGTACATTATTGAAGAACCATTTTTTAGTGTTTTTCTTCTTTCTTCTTTTAAAACTGGCTCAATAATTTCAGCATCGAATTCTAAAATAGCTGATATTAAAGGGGCTTCAGGCTGAAGGTTTGGAATGACTAAACTACCAGCTGGTATCAAGTAATTATCTGTAGTTTCTCCATTTTGTTTGAGAGTGGAACCCACTCTAAGTGGTTTTGTATTCACATAAATTTCAATGTCCTGAGAAGCAAGTTTTTTTGCTAGAGTATTGATTCTTCCACGATTCTCGGTCGCAAGCACCACAAATGTTTGATTGGCATATTCACCATCCCGAGAGACATTGTATTTTCTGCCATCCCAGTAATCTTGGTACATTTGTTTTGAGTACTTTTCCAAGGACTTTAAGTTTGAGATTGTGCTAGCAAATTGATGATGAACAGATTCTTTATAAGACTGAATGGTTCCTTCTTGTCTGCGGACACCATCTTCAGCCATTCTTGACTGCTCATACAGTATGCCTAGACTACCTCTAAATTGAACATAGAATGAATAACCAGGGTACAGATCCTCATGCCATTCACCCGTGTAAAAACGCCAATTATTCTGATCAAATACTTTTGCTTGCTCATCAGCAAAAACATGCCCCCATTTAATAATATCCTTATCTATATTGGTATTTATTGGCTCTCTTGGTGGTCCTGTCATGAAGGTATCTTGAGCGCCCATTTCATGGCCATCTACAAATATTTGAGGTCTCCATGCGTTAATAAGTGGAACTCTACCTTGGGTTTCAGGTTGGGTTTGATAGAACCAATCTCTATTTAAATCAAAAAAATAATGATTGGTTCTGCCTGATGGCCAGTCTCCTGAGTGCAACAATGACTGATCATCATAATTAGGCGCAGTACCACGGTATTGCTCAAGAGATTTAGCAAACCTATCCCTACCATCGGGATTCATCATAGGGTCAACAATGACAACCATGTTTTCGAGCATGCCTACGATTTCTTTATCTGTGCTGGCAATTAGATGGTAAATGACTCCCAAAGCTGCATCGGCACCAGAGGTTTCATTACCATGTATTGAGTAAGCCATCCAAGCAACAGCAGGAAGCGATTCAATAATTTCTCTAGCCTTAGAGTCATTAATTTTTCTCGCATCAGATAGTGATGTTATATCAGCTTTGATTTCTTCTAATTTTCCAATATTTTCTGGAGAGGATATAAAAACAGCATATAAAGGTCTATTTTCATGTGTTCTACCATACTCAATAACATTAATTCGATCTGATTGATTAGCATATGCAAGAACAGCTGCTGAGATTTGTGCAGGATTCGCAACTTTTTCTCCATAACCAAAGTCTAGAAAAGTATCAGGATGGTCAATATTTGCAAGATAATTCCCATCAAGAATCTTCTTACTATATAAATCTTTTGATAAAGAAGTTGGTACTGATAAATCTCCATGAAAAATAAATGAAGATGTTAAAAGAAAAATTAAAAAAGTTTTAAAATCGAGTTTCATAGAGCTTTCCTTATTGTTTACGAATTATCTAGATTAATACAAAAAACAAATAAAATGATAAGAAATTTAAGTGAAATCAATAAAATATTAGGAATAACGGCTTATATCAACGTATAAGCAATTTTATTGGAATTCAGGGGTAGATGTTAAGAATAATAAGAGTAGGGGGCTTGAAGCCCCCAATAATTATTCTTTCTTACTCCAAACTAATCCCAATTGAAGAATTAGGATAGATAGACTGACAATCCAATTAATTGGACCACCAGGTGCAAGTACAGAATCAGTTGCGGATTGAATACGGGTTCCAGCAGAAGACCCAACATCAATAAGTTGAGTTGCATAAACATCCATAACAATGGCAGCTTGCATATAAGTAAAGAAAAATGTGCATGCTGTACCTAAACAATAAAGTGAGATAAAGATCTTAGGCAACAAGGGAGCTTTAGCATCATCATAGACTCCTCTAGCGAGGCGGAAACCTAACCATATAAAAATGGCAGATCCAACAAAGTACATTCCATTACTTATTAGGAATACATAAAACAAATTAAGTAATTCATATTCACTCATAAAATTCCTCCAAAAATTTATACATTAAATATTGTCAAAGGGTAGGTTAAATATCAATTACTTGTTAACAACTGTAACAAACTGTTACAGTAATGCCATATCTATATATTCGCATAATATATATTATGTTAAATTATATAGAGGTAAATAAATAGAATAGTAATAAGGTTCAAAGTCACTATTTATAGCATATATAGAGATTTAAGTGTTTAATGATCAGTAAATTATTTAACATAATATTTTACCTTCTTGCATCTAGGTGGAATATTTAAATTTTTTGCGCTTTCTATGATTGGCACATAGGTGTGACTTTTAGTTTTTTCTAATTACAATAGGTCCCTATGGCAAAAGATGTTATTGAAATGCAAGGCACTGTCATTGAAGTGCTTCCAAATACTGTTTTTCGTGTGAAACTTGAAAATGATCATGTCATTACTGGACATATATCAGGTAAAATGCGCAAAAACTACATACGTATCCTTAATGGTGACAAAGTTACCGTAGAGCTTTCTCCTTATGATTTAAGCAAAGGCCGCATAACCTTTAGAACTAAATAGACGTTACTTTTGATTTAACTATTAATTTAAGGCCCTTTGTGGTCATTTTTGCTTGTATTGTGTCCCCTCGCTTTGCCTTGTCCTGTATTAGATAATTTGCTACAGGTTTTTTAATTTCTTTTTCCACAATTCTAGCTATTGGCCTTGCACCTAATTTGTTATCGGTATTCTTTGAAAGGATCATTTTTACGACACTTTCATCGTATTCAAAATCAATTCCCCTCTTGTTTAATTTTGCTTGAAGTTCTATTAAAAACTTATCAACAACTGAATTTAGATCGGTAGTTTGAAGTTTATTAAAATTAACTATTCCATCTAATCTATTTCTAAATTCTGGTGTGAACACCTTAGAGACAGCTTTTTCAAATTTATCTTCATTTTGCTGCTCAATGAAACCAACAGAGTCGCTTTCAGCCTCTATTGCACCTGTATTTGATGTCATCACAATCATTGTATTTTTGAAGTTAACATTTCTTCCATTGCTGTCTGTCAATGTTCCGTAATCTAGTACTTGCAGCAAGATATTAAATACATCAGGATGGGCTTTTTCTATTTCATCTAAGAGCAGAACTGAATAGGGCTTTTTATTGATTTCTTCGGTCAGCAAACCTCCTTGCTCGTAACCAACATAACCTGGAGGTGAGCCTATGAGTTTCGATACAGTATGTCGCTCCATGTACTCGGACATATCAATCCTTACAAACTCAATGCCCAAAAAAAAGGCAAGTTGCTTTGTTAATTCCGTCTTTCCAACACCAGTTGGACCGGTAAACAAGAATGAACATATTGGTTTATCATCGCTACCAATACCTGCTTTTGCAGTTTTAATAGCACTTACAACTGAATCGATTGCTTTATCTTGACCAAAAATCACTGATTTGAGGTTTGAGTCTAAGTTATTTAAATTATCCTTACTGCTTGCAGTTAGCTGCATTGATGGAATATTTGTAATTTTTGAAATTAAGTTCTCTATATCGGATTTTCGAATTACATTGCCAGTTTTTTTATTGAGTTTCTTCACTGATCCAGCTTCATCAATGAGGTCTATTGCTTTATCTGGTAGTTTAGAGTCCTGCAAATACTTATTCGAGAGCTCTACTGCTGATTTAAGTGCCTCTTTTGAATAAGATACCTCATGATAGGCTTCAAACTTGTTCTTCAAGCCCTCGAGGATTCTAAGAGCCTCATCAGTGCTTGGTTCATCAATTTGAATTTTCTGGAATCTCCTTGATAGTGAATTGTTTTTTTCAAAAATCTGCCTATATTCTTTGTAAGTTGTTGCTCCTATGCATCTAATATCGCCTTTAGCCAAAGCTGGTTTTAGTAAGTTCGATGCATCTAGTGCGCCTCCTGATGCTGATCCAGCACCAATAATTGTGTGAATTTCATCGATAAAGAGGATTATTTTTTCATTCTTTTTGAGATATTCAGTAAGTGATTTCATTTTTTTCTCAAAATCACCTCTGTACTTTGTTCCTGACACTAAACTACCGACATCAAGGGCCATTACCTCGTAATCTGCAAATATTTCAGGGCATTTTTCTTCTTGTATGGCTTTTGCTAAACCCTCTGCAATGGCTGTCTTACCGACCCCTGACTCGCCAACAAGTACTGGATTGTTTTTTCTTCTTCTGCCAAGCACTTGAAATAATCTTTCAGTGGTATCTTCACGACCGATTAGCGGATCTATTCTCCCCTCTTTTGCCTGTTGATTAAGATTGGTTAAGAAATCTGGATGAGATTCAGTAACTTCTTTAGTTTCTTCTGTGTTTTCTTCTGTTTCAACGGCAGCATCTCTTCCATGGGAAATATACTCAACAACATCTAATCTGCTGATGTTTCGCCTGTTTAGAATGTAAACGGCATAGCTTTCTTTTTCCGAAAAAATTGCTGCAAGCAAGTTTTCTCCATGAACCTCAGTTTTCCCACTGGATTGAACGTGAAAAATCGCTCTTTGCAATACTCTTTGAAACGCCAGAGTTGGCTGTATTTCCTTACTTTCCTTAGTTTTTGGTACGTTTTTGTTAATGTATTCTTTTACTTCTTTTTGAAGGCTGCTGATATCTACTGATAAAGATTCAAAGATTCGCCTTGCTGATTCCTCCATAGTGAGCATCAGCAGGAGGTGTTCAATTGTGACAAATTCCTCCTTGTTTTCAGAACAATCTTTAAAGAGTTGATTTAATGTATTTTCTAAATCTTTCGAAAGCATATAGATAATATATCTAATCTTTTATCAATTCTTCAATATCTGTTTTCAAAGGATGTTCATTTTGTTTTGAAAATTGATTGATTTGCTGCGATTTTGTCTCAGCAATTTCCCTTGAAAAGGCGCCACAATAACCCTTTCCTTCTGTATGAATTTGCAGCATTACTTCGGTTGCTTTTGCATGATCAAACCCAAAGAATTGTTGAATAACGTAGACAACAAACTCCATTGGCGTGTAATCATCGTTAAAGAAAACTACTGCAAAGCGCGCTGGTTTTTCGATTTCAAGAATTGGATCTTCAAGCTCGACGCTTCCAGATGTGTACTCTTTTTGCGACATTCAGAATTTTCTAGAAGTTTTTGATCAGAAGTTCACCAAATTTTGAGCAGCTTACTTCTTCAGCATCATCTATTAGTCTAGCAAAATCATAGGTTACCGTTTTATCTTGAATGGTTTTTTCCATTCCTTGAATGATTAAATCTGCTGCTTCGACCCAACCCATATGCCTTAGCATCATTTCAGCTGAAAGGATTAGGGAGCCTGGATTAACCCTGTCTTGGCCTGCATATTTAGGTGCTGTACCATGTGTAGCCTCAAATACAGCAGTTTCATCACCAAGGTTCGCTCCTGGTGCTATGCCTATGCCTCCTACTTGAGCTGCCAATGCATCTGATAAGTAGTCTCCATTGAGGTTAGGTGTTGCTAAAACATTGTATTCAGCAGGCCTTAGAAGGCATTGCTGTAAAAAAGCATCACAAATTACATCGTTAACTATGATTTCTTTGCCAGTAATTGGATTTTTGAACATCATCCATGGACCGCCATCAATTTCTACTCCGCCAAACTCTTCAGCAGCAAGCTCATAACCCCAGTCTCTGAAGGCGCCCTCAGTAAATTTTTGGATATTTCCTTTATGTATCAAAGATACAGAGTCTCTATTGTTCTGTATGGCATATTCAAACGCTTTTCTAATTAGGCGCTTACTACCCTCTTCCGATATTGGCTTAATGCCTATTCCACAGCTCTCTGGAAACCTAATTTTCTCAACACCGTATTGCTCTTGAAGGACCTTAATTAATGACTTTGCTTCTTCTGTATCTGCTTTGAATTCAACACCTGCATAAATGTCTTCAGAGTTTTCTCTAAAAATCACCATATCAACTAGTTCAGGCTTCCTTACTGGACTTGGAGTACCATCAAAATACCTCACTGGTCTTTGACAAACATAAAGATCAAGTTGTTGGCGTATGGCAACGTTTAAGGATCTTATGCCACCACCAACCGGTGTTGTGAGCGGCCCTTTGATAGACAGAATGTACTCTCTGCAAGCGTCTAATGTTTCTTGTGGAAGCCATTCATTGTCGCCATATACCTCAACGGATTTTTCTCCACAAAATATTTCCATCCAACTTATTGCTTTTTTGCCGCCGTAAGCTTTATCCACAGCTGCATCAACAACCTTTTTCATTACAGGTGTAATATCAACTCCAATACCATCGCCCTCGATGAATGGAATAATAGGGTTATCAGGGATATTTAACTTACCATTTTTGTAAGATATTTTTTCACCCTTCGCTGGAACTTTAATTTTTGATGTACCCATAGACCTAAAATTTGGCTTGATTATACTTAGATTTGCACTAAATATTAAGCTTTTATGAAGAAATGTTATGCAAAATAACAAAAAGGTAATAGTTGGCATCTCTGGAGGCGTAGATTCCTCTGTTTGTGCACTTATGCTTAAAACCGCAGGTTTCGATGTTCAAGGTGTTTTTATGAAGAATTGGACTAATTCTGCACCCAACATTGAATGCACTACTGAGAAGGATTTTGCCGATGCGGAGGCGGTCTGTGATCAAATAGGGATACCCCTACATCAAGCCAATTTTTCTGGAGATTATTGGGAGCGCGTTTTTAAGAAATTTTTGTCTGACCACAATGAGGGCCTTACGCCAAATCCAGATATTTTATGCAATAAAGAAATAAAATTTAGAGCATTTTTAGACTACTGCTTGGAAATAGGCGCTGACTACATAGCCACAGGACACTACGTTAGAGTTGATAATAGTGGATCATCAGCAAGGCTTTTAAGAGGGATTGATCCAGCAAAAGATCAATCTTATTTCTTGCACCAAGTCACAGGAAAAGATCTTGCTAAATCCTTGTTTCCCCTAGGTGAACTTACTAAGGATCAGGTTAGACAAATTGCGAAAGACAACAAGCTAATTACATCGGAAAAGAAAGATTCTGTTGGGATATGTTTTATTGGGAAAAACAAGTACAACGACTTCATTGCCAATTTTCTAGGTAAGGATCCAGGCGCAATATTGGATGAAGAAGGGAATGAATTGGGTGTTCACGATGGTTTGATGTATTTTACTCTTGGTCAAAGGCAAGGCATTGGACTCGGAGGCATTAAAGGCAAGGAACAAGATTCTTGGTACGTAGCCCATAAAGACATACAGTCAAAAGCTTTGACAGTTGTTCAGGGTAGAAATCATCCGCTGCTCTTTAGTGACGGTTGTTATGTTGACAATGTTCAATGGGTCAACAAAAACAATGAGGACGAGCTTGATTGCCAAGTCCAGATAAGATATCAGTCGCAGCCAGTGAAAGCACAACTAAAAAAATTAACTAATGGCTGTAAAATAATTTTTGCTTCGCCACAGTTAGC
>JADHNL010000015.1 GCA_016779525.1 SAR86 cluster bacterium
AATCTTGATTCATCCAGAGCTTTTTTTTCTAATACCGATTTCGTAATTTATTCATAGACAAAATTTTGGTATTCAAGATCCAATCTGTTAAATAAATCCTCAGCTGTTTCAGCCTCATTGCTGAACTCCTCATTTATTGCAACAAACTGAAGAAACTCCTCTTGGTTTTTTTGATCATTTAAGTAGTTTACAAAGGCTAGAACTCCAAAGAGCAAAACTACCGCTGATACAGAGTAGATAAACTTCCGGCTTTTAATAAAATTTATAAGATTTTCTATCAACTAAATCTCTCCAATAATTCTTTTTCAGTTATATCTAGTTCCTCAGCTGCACTACCTAAGGACTTTAACTTGAATACACCTGATTTAAGTTCTTCTTGGCCGATTATGATAACAAATTTAAAGCCGAAAGAATCAGCTTTTTTAAGTTGCTTATTTAAATTTGCATTACCTAGATATGTTTCAACATTTAAAGTTGGATTGTTGGATCTCAGCTTAAAACCAAGTTTTTGTGCATATGCTTTGGACTTAGCATCTAAGCTTCCTAAAAATATGCCAGAATTATCTGTATTGGTTGCTACAATTTCAGCGAGCCTATCTACTCCCAGTGCAAAACCAGTGGCTGGAATTTTATTGCCTCCCAGATCTGCAATTAGATTATCGTATCTACCACCACCAAGAATAGCATTTTGTGCACCAAGGTTATTGTTGGTAAACTCAAAAACAAGGCCCGTATAGTAGTCTAAACCCCTGACAAGATTTGGGTTTACTGTATAACTAATATCCAGAGAATCTAAAAGTGATTTAACATCTGCAAATCTTGTTTTTTGTTTTTCAGAAAAAAAATCGGAAATCGGTCTAGCGTCTTTAATAATTTCTATTATCTTCTGGTCCTTTGAATCTAATGCTCTTATTGGATTTCTTAAAAGCCTAAAGTAAAGCTTTTCTTCTATTTGATCTTTATATTTTTGGAGATAATCCCTTAGATAGCCTCTAAAGTTTTCGATGCATTCTATGTCGCCGATAAAATTAATCTCAAGTTCTGATGAGATGCTAAGTTGGTCTAAAACTAATTTTGCAACCTGCAAAATTTCAACATCGGCGTTGATGCTTTCATCCCCAATTAACTCAATTCCAGCCTGAACAAATTGTCTTTTTCTTCCTTTTTGAGGTCGTTCATAGCGAAACATAGGGCCAATATAGAAATATTTTTTTATCTCCAAATCATCAAGCCCATTGGTAATTAGTGCCCTTACTAAACCTGCTGTTCCCTCTGGTCTCAAGCACAGACTTTCTCCTTTTCTATCTTGTAGTTCATACATCTCCTTTTGAATGATGTCTGATGTATCTCCTACAGATCTCTCAAATAGTGATTTGTTTTCAAGAATTGGCGTACGAAATTCTTTAAAGTTAAAGCTTCTAAAAACCTTTTCGCAAGTTTTCTCAACAAAAGAAATCACCTGAACCTCTGGTCCATATAAGTCTGGCATACCTCTTATTGTCTTTAACTCTTTCATTGCGCTACTATTGTATTACTTTTTTCTTCTGCAATTTTTAAAACTTCTGTAATTAATGATTTTTCTAAATCAGCTGTATTTACTTTATAAGCTGGCTTCCCCTTGATATAGATTAAATGTTTTGGAGTAGCTCCAGTTACTCCAACATCTGCCACCTTTGACTCTCCTGGTCCATTAACATAACAACCAATCACTGCTAAAGTCACTTCTTGTTTTATTTCAGATAACTTTTGCTCTAAATTATTTACGGTATCGATAACCTGAAAGTTTTGCCTTGAGCAGCTTGGACAAGCAATGATTTTTACACCCCTTGATCTTAGATTTAATGATTTTAAAATCTCCCATCCTACTCCTATCTCGTCGACAGGATCTGAGGCCAAAGAAACTCTAATAGTGTCACCAATACCATCCATAAGCAGAGCTCCTAAACCAATTGATGATCTTACAGTGCCTGATTTAAGAGAACCTGATTCTGTAATCCCAAGATGAAGTGGTTGATCAATTAAATTTGATATCTTCCTATAACTATCGATAGTCATATAGATATCTGATGACTTAATGCTCAATTTAAAGTTATCAAAGTTGTGCTTATTCAAGATTTCAACATGTCTCATTGCAGATTCAACAAGAGCATCAGAATTTGGTTCTCCATATTTTACCTGAAGATCCTTTTCTAATGAGCCGGCATTAACTCCAATTCTAATTGGAATATTTTTATCTTTTGCAGAAAGTATGACCTCTTTTATCTTTTTTTCGGTACCAATATTTCCTGGATTGATCCTTACGCAGTCTGCTCCAAGCTCTAGTGCTTTCAATGCGATCTTGTGGTCAAAATGTATGTCTGTAACCAGCGGGATTGATGTTTTTTCTTTTATTTTTTTAAATGAATCTGCAGCTGCTTCAGTTGGTAGTGAAACACGAACGATATCTGCCCCTGCCTCCTGTAATTGGTTAATTTGGTTTACAGTTTTTTCAGTATCTTCAGTGTTGGTATTGGTCATCGATTGGACCGAGATAGGAGCATCTCCCCCTACTGGCACATCTCCAATCCAAATTTTTTTGGTCTTTTTTCTGATTACTTTATTTTCTAACAAATCACTTTCTAGTTTAAAAAGATTTCATCTTCATTAAAGAAATAAGAAATTTCTCTGGCAGCACTATCAGGTGAATCTGACCCATGAACGGCATTCGCATCAATTGATTCTGCAAAGTCTGCTCTGATTGTTCCTGGTTCAGCTTCTCGAGGGTTTGTTGCTCCCATTAGTTCTCTATTTTTTGCTATTGCATTTGGACCATACAATACTTGCACAACCACAGGGCCAGAAGTCATGTATTCAACTAAATTATTATAGAAAGACTTACCCTCATGCTCTGCATAAAAACCGCCAGCTTTTGCCTTATCAAGTTTAACTAATTTTGCTGCTACAACTCTAAGCCCTGAAGACTCAAATCGATCGATGATTTTTCCAATCACGTTTTTTCCGGTTGCATCAGGTTTAATTATTGATAATGTTTTTTCCATTTTTACTCCTTTTCGTTAATCCAGTTCTGTTGTATGGATTCTAAAATCTTTTCATTGCATTTTTCAGGATCATCCTCAAAGCTATCCAATTTCAAAACAAGCGCTCTTAAATCAACAAAGTTAATCCATTGTGGATCTATATCCGGATGGAGCTCGACAAGCTCAATTGCAATATCAAGAGTATCAATCCATTTAAGCATGCTATGTTAACTCAGAAACTTGGTTAATTGTATATTTAGGAAGCTCTATTACTGTTACCTTGTCTTTAGGAACAACTTGACAGCTTAATCTTGAAGTTGCTTCGAGTCCCCATGCTTTGTCCAATAAATCTTCCTCTATATCACTTGCAGAATCTAAGGAGTCAAACCCTTCTCTCACAACTATATGACAAGTAGTACAAGCACAAGATTTTTCACAAGCATGTTCAATTTTTATGCCATTTCTTAAGCAAGCATCCAAAACCGTTTCACCTTCCTGGGCTTCAATTGTTAAGCCCTCTGGACATATCACTTCATGAGGAAGTATTTTGATCTTTTTCATTGGAGACTGTAAAACTTTCACCACATCCGCATACCGCACTTGCATTAGGATTATGAAATTTTACTCCTTGGTTAAGGCCTTCAATTGTGTAGTCAACTTGGCAGCCCTCTAAAATACCTAACGAATCAGATGGAATAAAAAAATCTAGTTCTTCAACCTTTAGATGATGGTCTGACTTGTTGCCTTTACTAACGAAGTTAAAGTAGTAGGAAAATCCATTACAACCTGTTTTCTTAACGCCTAGTCTTATTTTATTTTCTTTACCCTGACAAGCCACTTTATGTTTAAAGTGTGCTATGGCTTTCGTCGTAAAATTTAAAACGTTAGGCAGGTGTTTTTTTGGATTCATAATCCTCAATGGCTTTTTTGATACTATCTTCAGCTAAAACACTGCAATGTATCTTGATGGGTGGTAGCTCAAGAACTTTTGCAATATCTTTGTCCTTAATCTTTTTGGCCTCTTCTAGAGTCTTGCCTTTGAGCATCTCGATCATTTGTTGGCTTGATGCAATAGCCGAACCACACCCATAGGTTTTAAACTTACAGTCAGTAATTAGCCCAGCTTCGCTTACTTCTATTTGAAGACGCATCACATCTCCACAAGCAGGCGCACCCACCATGCCAGTACCTACATTCTTAGAGCTTGCATCTAGTCTACCAACACTATGGGCAGCTGGATTCTTTAAGGTATCCTCAAATTTTTTTATTACTTTTCTTGAATATGCCATAACTAATTAATGGGGTGCCCATTCTACTTTTTCAAGGTCTACTCCATCCTTGTACATATCCCAAAGAGGTGAAAGCTCTCGTAATTGCTGAACAGCTTTTTTTGCTATTTTAGCAACAATCTTAACCTCTTCTTCAGTAGTAAATCTGCCAAATGAAAATCTAATTGAACTATGTGCCAATTCATCTGGTCTTCCCAATGCTCGTAAAACATATGAGGGTTCAAGACTGGCTGATGTGCATGCAGATCCTGAAGAGACTGCAACATCTTTTAATGCCATTATTAGTGATTCACCTTCTATGTACGCAAAACTTATATTTGTTATGTTAGGAACTTTGTTTTCATGTGAGCCATTGAGAAATATTTCTTCGATTTCACTTAGTTCGTTCCAAAAATATTTAGCCAGCTTGGCAATTCTTTCATTGTCTTGATCCATCTCTTCAGCTGCTAACTTGTATGCTTCACCCATTCCCACTATCTGATGAGTTGGAAGTGTACCTGATCTAAATCCTCTTTCATGCCCTCCACCATGGATCAATGCTTCTAGCCTGACTCTTGGTTTTCTTGAAACATACAATGCTCCGACACCTTTGGGACCATAAGTCTTCCCGGCAGTTAGTGACATCAAGTCAACATTCATTTCTTTTACATCTATTTTTAATTTTCCTGTACTTTGTGCAGCATCGACATGAAAAATTATGCCTCTGGATCTAGCATATTCCCCAATTGACTTAATATCATTCACAGACCCAAGCTCATTATTAATATGCATTATTGAAATTAGGATAGTTGTATCCTTCACGGCATTCTTTATAGACTCTAGGCTCACTATCCCATTTTCATCAGGATCCAAATATGTAACTTCAAACCCTTCTCTTTCAAGCTGTCGGCATGGGTCAAGTACAGCTTTATGTTCAATCTTAGATGTGATTATGTGATTGCCTTTTGCTTTATAGAATCTAGCAGCTCCTTTAATGGCTAGATTATCAGATTCCGTTGCTCCAGAAGTCCAAACAATTTCTCTTGAATCTGCATTTATCAACGAAGCAACTTGGTGTCTAGCCTTTTCAATCCCTTCTTCAGCTTTCCAGCCAAAAATATGTGATCTTGAAGCAGCATTACCAAAATGACCATCTGAAGTTAAATACTCCATCATTTTGTTGGCCACCCTCGGGTCTACCGGAGTTGTAGAGGCATAGTCAAAGTAAATTGCTTTGTCAGTCTTATTCATTAAGTATTAATTATAATCTAAAGTTGTGTTCTCAAGGAAAATTTTAGATTTCCATGCCTAATTTATGGGCTACGATCTGATAGGATTCAACAACATCACCAAGGTCTTTCCTGAATCTATCTTTATCAAGGCTCTCACCCGTGTCTTTATCCCAGATTCGACAACCGTCGGGAGTGAACTCATCCCCTAAAAGCAATCCTTCAGAAGTCCTTCCATACTCAACTTTATAGTCAACCAGAATGAGGTTTGCTTCATCAAAAAGTGTGCATAAGACCTTATTGATTAAAAAGGTTTGCTTCTTCATAAAATCTATCTCTTCTTGTGTGCCCCAACCAAAAGCAATAATGTGATTGTCATTTATTAATGGATCTCCAAGGTCATCGTCTTTTAGAAAGAACTCAAATAATGGATCTTTGAATTTAATCCCTTCTTCAACACCTAGCCTACGGCATAAAGATCCAGTAGCAATATTTCTCACAACACACTCTACTGGCAGCATATCAAGTCTGGTAACGAGGCTTTCATTTGGGCTTATTTCCTCAACAAAGTGTGTTTCAACACCATTTTGTTGTAAGTGCTTCATAATGAACCCATTGAATTTATTGTTTATCTCTCCCTTGCCTTTTAAAGCCTCTTTTTTCTTTCCATCGAATGCTGACGTATCATCGCGATATTCCATTAAAAGCAAACCATCGTCATCTGTTGAATATAATGATTTTGCTTTTCCCTTTGAAACCAGATCTTTCTTTATCATGATAAATTTTCGTTTATTTTATCTACAAGCTCGTTAACACTTACCTGAGTATTTGACAATTTTTTAAATTCCAACAGTGTATTCTCACCGGATTGTGAGAAGACCAACTCATAGTCGACCTCTGATTCGGAATCATCGGACCCAAAGAAATTAAAAAAACCTGAGCTGTTCTCCTCCAAATTAATTTGTATGTATTTAAGCTCTCTATTTCTATCAGAAACAGTATATTTTGTTTTTTCCAACGCCCTTGATATAGCTGACCATGCTCTTTCATAACTTAATTTAAATTCAATGCCAATTTCTTTTCTGATATACACAATTCTAGCTTTCTTATTCAAATTCAAAGATTGAGCTGCTATTGAATTGCCCTGATAGCCAGGAAGGTTATCGGAAATATACTTAGCCATATTTTCATAGAATGAAATTTCTTTTACTTGGTTTAGGTTGTCATAAAGATAAATCTCAGAGCTATTATTTTTGATACCATGCTCAACTTTTACAACTAGCTCATTGTTGTCAGCAACTGATTGAGATTTAATAATTCCATTCTCTGGAACCTCCTCAATAAGGTTGTATTCATTGCCAAGAAAATCTTTAACAAGCGGCCACGCTTTTGATGGCAAGGCTTCGGCGTAAATCCAATATATTTCACCCAATCTGCGTATCTCAACCTGTTCAGAGCCTTCTGATGAAAAAATCTTTTTTGGCCTTGGCACTTCACCTTCTTTTAGAAGACTTTCACTTTTATCTGGATAAGGAAAATCATTCGATGGCTCATACGATATATCGTCAAGAACAATCAGATCACCCCCTTCGTTTACTAATCTTTCATTTTCATTGATTCTCTCAAGGGTGCAATTTGCATTTTCACATTCTAAAGTGGCGAAATTATTCGATGCACAAGATGCTAGAAATATAAGAATAACTATTTTAGACAATAACTTCATAAGCTAAATCAATTGTTTGTTTATACTCCTCAGATAATGGGTGAAGAGGTAGTCTAAGATTATTCTTTACTAATCCTTTTTTTTCAAGCAGATATTTGCATGGACTAGGACTTGCTTCAGTAAATAAGAGCTCAAAGATATTTAAATAGCTTTGAACTTTTTGATTTGCATTACTGAAATCCCCAGATAAACACATGTCACATAAATCCTTGATCTGCTTTGGCATTACATTTGCTGCAACCGATATAACACCGACACCACCCAATTCCATGAGTTGAACAAAAGTTGGATCGTCTCCAGAAAATAGTAAAAAATCAGGATCTTTTTTGAGCAAATTGCTTAATTCATTAAGCCTGTCATTTGTTGCCACGGCTTCCTTAAGCCCAACTATGTTCTCAATATCCATTAGTTGGTTAACTGTCGAGGGCAGTAAATCTACTCCAGTTCGCCCGGGTACATTGTATAAAAATATTTGCGCACCAGTTTTTGCTAATTCTTTATAGTGAAGGAAAAGACCTTTTTGTGATGGTCTGTTGTAATAAGGCGTTACAGCCAAGCAATCATTGATGCCGTTTTCAAGTGCAATGTCAATCAAACTTATGGCATCGTTAGTAGATGAACTTCCCACCCCAGCCATCAAAGGTAAACTTGTTGCTTTTCTTGCAAATGAGAAAATTTGACCTCTTTCGACAGAAGATAAGGTTGCAGATTCTCCCGTGGTCCCAACTAAGACAATACCATCAGTTCCTTGTTTCTCATGGAACTGAATTAGTTTGTTAAAACTTTCGTAATCCACTGCACCATCGTCTTGCATTGGGGTAACGATAGCTACTAAACTTCCTTTCATTTTTTTATCTACTATAATCTAAGTGATGAATGATAAAGCAAAAGCACCAAACTTTTTAGGAAATATAGAAGAAAACAAGCAAATTAGTCTAGAAGATTTCCGAGGTAAGTATTTAGTTATATATTTCTACCCTAAAGACAAAACCTCTGGATGCACAGTTGAAAGTCAAAATTTCAGAGACCTTTTTAAAGACTTCCAAAAACTAAATTGTGATATTGTTGGTGTATCAAGAGATTCGCTCAAATCTCATAAAAGCTTTATCGAGAAAGAATCTCTCAATTTTCCACTCATTTCTGATCCAGACGAACAGATGTGTAATGCATACGGCGTCATGAAAGAAAAATCCATGTATGGCAGAAAGTATATGGGTATTGAAAGAAGCACGTTTCTTATTGGTCCAGATGGAATGCTAATTAAAGAATGGAGAAATGTTAAAGTGCCAGGCCATGCTCAGGAAGTTTTTGAGTATCTACAGTCTGTAATTTAAGAGTCAATAAATTTCCAGTTATCCATCAAGGATTTTATAAAACTTGCCAAAGGCACTGAAAAGAATACTCCCCAGATTCCAAACAAAGCGCCAAAAAAGAATACAGACATTAAAAC
Organism: SAR86 cluster bacterium; assembly: GCA_016779525.1. Classification (GTDB taxonomy): domain Bacteria; phylum Pseudomonadota; class Gammaproteobacteria; order Magnimaribacterales; family TMED112; genus TMED112. The sequence continues at coordinate 8,688 of JADHNL010000015.1, forward strand.
TATAACTGCAGGCAGTTTTACTACTTCTGATAAAAGAAATGGCAGAAAAATATTGCCGTCAACAAACTGAAGAACAGCAAAAGCAGCGAGAATAACTATTACCCAAGGATCTAGACCAAATTGAGCTAAAGATACAACCAGGATAGGAATAGTCATGAATATTGGCCCAAAAAACGGAATTAATTGGCTTAGTCCTAAAGTTATACCAATTAGCATTGGGCTATTTAAACCAAGCAAATAAAACATTAAACTTCCTGCAGCTGAAACGGCTAGCACTTCGATGAATTTACCTTTGAAATAATCTTGAAAGTAACCATTTGTTTCCGTCCATACTTTTGACAAAAACTTCTTTTTCTTAGGCACAAGTTTTGAAAAACCAGACGATAAAGTTTCTGTATCCCATAGCCAAAAAAATAGAAAGATTGGAACCATCATTGCCCCTATTAATAGATTTGCAGTGTCTTGAACCCTAGAGAAGCCAAATGAAATAGTGTCTGTTATGAAACCGGCAACATTTGAAAATAGGCTCTGCGCACTGTCCAATGAATCAATCGGCACATTAATGTTGCTAAGAAAATTATTGATTGGATCAATAAGAAATTGAAGACTTGGTATTTCCTGTAAATACCTTTGTGCTTCATTTATAAACATTGGAACAAAAATAAGAAAAAAACCAATCCCTACTAGCATTGAAACAAGAAATGTAGCCACTACGCTCACACTTCTTGGAACCCCAATTTGCACTAAATATATAAGAAGAGGCCTAAATAAAAAAGCTAACACAATACTCAGAAGTATTGGTGATGCAAGGTCGCCAAGTATCCAGAGTGTGCCAAGACCTGCTGCCACTACGGCAATCAAAAAAATAAATTGCTGATTTTTGACTATAGAATTAATTTTCATTTTTTTATTGAATCTTTATATAAAATTCTTATCAAACAATTATAGTTAATACTAATGATTAAAAAAACAATTGCATCACTATCATTCTTGATGTGTTTGTGCCTGGCTCATGCTCAAGATAACTCCGTTGAACTGCCACTAATAGGCGATAGGCTAAGCGGTGCAGTGTCACAAACAGAAGAAGAAATCCTTGGAAGACAATTTCTTAGAGATTTAAAAAGAGAAACAAAGATTTTGTATGATCCCATTGTTCAAGAATGGACAGAGCTTTTTATCTACAAGATAGGCGAATCCAGCAAAGTTAATAAAAAAGCATTTGAAGTATTAATAATTGAAGATAATAATCTTAATGCATTCGCTGCTCCTGGTGGGATTATTGGCGTTAATGCAGGTCTCTACAAGTATTCTGAGAACGAAGCTCAGTTTGCTTCTGTAATCGCTCATGAGCTTGCTCATCTAAGTCAAAGACATTTCGCAAGACAAGTTCTGGAAAACAGTGATAGAAGTAATGCAAACATGGCAACTCTGCTAGCCTCAATAGTTGTTGCAGTTGCAACCAGAAGCCCAGCTGCTGTAATTGGAGGACAAGGAATTATTGCAACTCAGAGCTTAAGATATTCAAGGCTTTACGAAACCGAAGCAGATAGAGAAGGTTTCGTAACTCTAGAGAGGGCTGGCTACAGAACACAAGAAATGTCAGAGATGTTTAGGAACATGCAGGAGATTAGAAGACTTTCAGGAGATAATGTTCCAGAATTTCTACTTACTCACCCAATTACAACAAGAAGAATCACTGAATCACGCGAGAGAGCAAGAAAAAGCGATGAATCAGGCATCATTGATACGCTTAACTTTAAACTGATAAAACAAAGAGTTAGATTTTTAATGACTGACAATCTCTCTATAAGAGCTCTTGAAAATGAAAAATACGATAGCGATGATGGCATGTATTTTTCTGCATTACTTGAAAGGAAGAAGCTTAATTTTTCTAAATCAATTGAAATTCTGGAGGAGCTTGAAAAAAAATATCCTGACAATTTAATAATAAAGACAACTATCGCTGAGACTTATACAGAATCAGGCAATATTGGAAAAAGTAAAAGCTATACTCAGAACCTGCTCGAAATTTCTCTCGGTAACTATCCACTAAGCTACAACCTTGCCAATGCTCATATGATGGAAGATAACTTCTTAGCTGCAGAGCAAATTTTAGAAGATATAAAGTTTTATAGACCTGTTGATATTAATCTTTTGAAAGACCTAAGCGAAGTACAGCTTAAGAGCAATAATTTGCTAGGCTACCATCTGACAAATAGTGAGTACCTGTTTTACTCTGGAAGATATGAGGAAGCTTTAAGAGATTTGCAAAGGGCTCGAAGCATTGCTACCAACAATTTTAAAATTAGAGAGATAATTACCGAAAGAATACTGATACTTCAATCCTATGTGAGGAATAGCAGAAATAGATCAGGCTGAATGCTCAAAAAAGTCTAAAACCTGAGCAAATACTTTCTCTCTACCTAGTTCATTAAAAATCTCGTGCCGCATTCCTTGGTACGATATAAATTCCGACTCAAGACCTAAATCAATCAATAGATTGTGAATTTTCTCAGATTGCTTTCCATTGGCATTTACAGAATCTTCGCTTCCAGTAAGGCATAGAAATCGGTTGTTTTCATCTATTTCTTTGAGGTTTTTTTTCGACCATAAGCCACTAAAACCAATTTTTAAGTCATGCCAAAGCTTTACCGTATTTGGAAAACCACACAAAGGATCTGCAACATAAGCATCAACACTCTCTTCGTTGGTTGAAAGCCAGTCATGTGTAGTCCTGTTAGGCTTAAATGCAGAATTGTGTTTAACAGTTGTCAGGTCCTCCATCTGTTTGCTTATCCCTTTAGGACCCAGAGCTCTCATTTCTAAGCCTACAAGCAACCCATTTATGAAAAGCAGTAATGGATTTACTAAAAATGTTGCACTAAGCACCACACCATCAAAAGTTAATCCTCTTTGTAATAAAGATAATGAAATAGCAGTACCAAGGCTATGAGCAACTAGAAAATGTTTTTTTGCAGGATATTTTTTTCTTATGTATGAATTCATTTCAGCCAATTGATTCACTAGATCGCTAAAACCCTCTTCATCTCCGAAGTATCCTTTTGGGTTTTGGTCAGAAACATTTAATCCATGACCAAGATGATCGTTACAAAAAACTATATATCCTTTGCGGTTTAAACGCTCAGCGAGTTCATGATACCTGCCATGATATTCACCTAAACCATGGGCAACCTGCACAGTCCCTATTGGGTCATTAACCTCATCCCAACATGCAGCTTTAATCGTTCCCGAAGAAGTATCAAAAGATATTTCCTTCATTACTTAATTATTTTGGCAAAGTTTTCGAAACTCTCTCTTTCAGGGATAAAGGTATTGATAATATGCTCCTTATCTTTGTAGCCCATTGAGATACCGCACCATAAAATTTCATCATCACCGTAATTAAGATGTTTTTTTAGTGTGACAGGAAATCCAGCCCAAGCTTCCTGTAGACAGGTATCCAAACCTTTGCCTTTTGCAGCTAAACATACGCTTTGAATAAAATGTCCTACGTGCCCCCATCCATTTGCACCTATGGCTTTTGGCACTGTAACAAATATTCCTACTGGAGCTCCAAAGAACTCATAGTTCTTTCGGCCCTGAGCTACCCTTTTATCCATGTCTTCTCTCTCAATACCTAAAACACCATACATACCGAAGCCACAAGCCCTTTGTCTAGCCTTATACCAGTCGGGAATATCTGCTTTGTTTGGATACACTTGGTATTCCTCTTTTTCAGGTGTGCCAGCATCAAACTTTTCGAGCACATCTTTGACTAAAGCGTCTTTGGCCTGCCCCATAACCACATATACCTTCCAAGGTTGTGAGTTAACTCCAGAGGGAGATTGTTTAGAAATTTCAATAATCTCTCTTACGAGAGCTTCTTCCACGGGCTTATCTAGATAAGCTCTTACAGAGTGACGTGTTTTTATTGCCTCAATAACATCCATAATCAAAGAGATTTATTTTTGGTATTTCTGATACCACTCGGATAGGTAACCATATGTTCTAAACCAATTGGTTGGCTTCCTTCTTCCTGTACCATGCCACTCTCCATTCATTCGAACAAGGACTGTATCAACTCCAGCCTCTTTAAGTGCAACATACATTTCTTCTGTTTGTGGCATTGGTGTTCTTATATCCAATACACCTGTCATAAATAAAGTAGGGGTTTTAATATAACCTGTCCTCATAATTGGAGATCTCTCAAGCCAATTAGTGGGGTCTTCCCAAAAAGGAACATCAAACCATTCAAATGTCCATGCTGGAATATCTGTTGTACCAACCATTGATATCCAGTTTGTTACAGGACACAATGAGGCTGCTGCCGCAAACCTATCATCGTGACCAACAACCCAAGCGGTAAGGACTCCTCCTCCACTACAACCTTGGACGTACATTTTGCTTTCATCAACAAACCCTAAGTTAGTGACATAATCCACACCAGACAGCAAATCTGATAGATCACCCATGCCTGGATAATCATTATCGATTACGTTAGCAAACTCTGATCCATAACCAGTGCTTCCTCTTGGGTTGGTATAAAGAACTACATAACCATCACTAGCAAATTGATGCCATAAATAATTAAATTGATATCTATACATCGCATGTGGTCCGCCATGTATGATTAGTATCAATGGATATTTTTTACTTTTATCGAACCCTGGAGGCAGGATATACCATCCTTGTACCGGTGTGCCATCAGGAGCTTTATAGTTTATCTCAACCGTTTCTCCTAAATCATATTGTCCTAGAACAATCTCATTGAAACTTGTAAGCTTATCTAATTTAGAGCCTGAAATAACAGCTACTTCTGATGGTCTCTTATCATTTGCATAAGACCCATAAAGAATATTTCCACTAACCGAAGATAAGTTGAATTGCTCTTTAAAATCAGGAATAACTTCTGATATCTTTTTGCTTAAAACGTTAAGCTTAAGCACTTTTAATGCACCTCTGTCATCAACTGAGAAGATAACCTCATTTTCACTGAGCCAGAATAACTCTCTTGGTGTTGCGCTTAAGCTTGATGTCAAAGACCTAGCTTGAGATTTTCCATCTGATAGGTAAACATCAAATGCAACTGAAGAATAATTGGTAGAAGGATGGCCTAAAAAGACAATCTTTCCATTTTCAGATGATTTTGGAGTAGTGAATACACCATTATCAGGAGAAATTTTTTCAAGTTTTTTAGAATTAATGTCGAGTAGAAAGACTGAGGACTGTTTCCATGGTGTTTGCATATCATTAAGAGAGCCATTGCCTTGAAAAAGCACAGTTGATTCGTCATACCAGCTTAAACTTCCTTGATAATCCATGCCCCAATCGCTGATCTTGGCTGCAGAGCCACCATCTGAACTTACTAAGTAAAGATGATCCTCACCACTTTCAAGCTCCCCTTGACCATCGGCACGCCAGTGCATTGTAGTGACAACTTTGGGCTTTTCAGTCCAATTGTATGATTCACCTTCCTTTTCTCCTGGAATCTCAACTTGCCAATCGTCATCGTACTCATTGAAAGATGCAAAAACAAAATGCTTGCCATCTTTTGACCAAGCAAAATCGGATATATCCTGGGCAAAATTTGTTACTTGTGTTTCAGCTTCACTGGCTAAGTACTTTATAAAAATTTGAGAGTTATCATTCTTGTCACTCTTAATAAATGCTACTTTTGTTCCATCAGGAGACCATTTTGCATTTGAGCCATCGGTAAAGTATCTCTTATTTTCTCCTTTTGAATTCATGACCCAGGTTTCTGTTACGAATGAGTCGTTAACCTTATCTATGTATCTTTTTGAAAATAAAATATCATCGCCACTTGGGCTAACTCTTGGATTTGAGATATTTTGAATATCCCAATAACTTTCTGGAACAAGGTTTTTTGCTGCAAACTCTAATGAGAAGATTAATGTAAAAAATGTGATTATTTGTTTCATATTATTAACTCCGACTTTCCAGATTAGTCTATTTAAATAAATAATTAAAGAATTACGTTTTGATATTTCTGTGGATAGCTCTTGTAAGAGGATATCGAAGGAATATCAATGCTGGGACCAAAAATAACAAAAATATAAAAGGGCCCTGAAAGAATGCTAATTGTTCAAGCTGAAATGTTGTTGGTTCACCACTATTGCCACTGGGGAATGCTATAAGCCATAAAATAAACATGGAAATAAATTGCCCTAGGCCTGACATGCACTTTGCACAAAAGGATGTGACTGCGCTAACAGAACCATCATTTCTTACATCGGTATTTTGAGATATCTGATCAACAATATCTGGCACCATGCTCTCCCTGGCCATAAGGCTGACATAGGAGAAAGTGCTCGTAAAAAAGACGCATACGCCTATATAAATTATCAGATAATCTGAACCCTTCACGGGAGCAAGGCTCAATAGATATCCTAAATAAGGTAAAGATAAAAATATACCAATAACAAAAAGACTTATAACAACTAATACATGCTTCTCAATTTTTCTAATTATTTTTGGAGTTAAATACCAACCAGCTAATGCAGCAAGAAAATATATGAATATAAAGCGTTGAATCTGGTTAGGATTAAGTTCCCAAAATTCAATTTGAGTTAAAAAAGTTAAACTATTAGCCAACCCCCAGCCCGCTTGAATAAGAATAGACCCTATGAGAAAGATTAACAGGCTTTTGTTTGTAAGAACCTTTTTCAGGTCTAGGAATATTTGATTTAACTTTTTGAGCTGAAATTTGTTCTCCTCGGCAACTGTCTTGAGATTAGGGATAATTTTTAGGGTTCCAAGAATTGAAAAAAGCCCCATTAGGAGCATCATAATACCCCCAACAATCCCTATATTAAGCCACTCAAGAGGGTCATTGTTTGATCTTAGCAGTGGTGACATCATTGGAAGAATTAAAAATGAGTGGCTTAAAGCAATAATTGCTTGGAACCCCTCACGCAATGACATGATATCGCTTTTTTCTTCGTAGCTATTTGGCAATTCAATTGCCAAAGCTCTATGAGGAATATCAAATAAAGTTACACAAAATCTTGTAAGAGAAGAAAAGAATAATAGCCAAAGAAAAATTAAGATTTCATTGTCCACCCATGCATTAATAGGGAAAAACAACATTAAATATGAAACAAGAATAGGCAATAGAGAGATCATCATCAAATAATGTCTTCTGCCATACTTTGTTTTTAATCTATCGGATATGCTACCTATCAAAGGGTCTGTAAAGGCGTCAAGGACCAAAGCTAAAAAGAGCGCAAGTCCAGTATATATAGGACTCAAACCAACAACAGTCAAATAAAAAAAACCTAAATAAAAAACAAAAAAATCAGTTTTAACTGCATTTACACCGCCTCCGAGACCATAAAAACATTTTTGAAAAAAAGAAAGCTTAGCCATTGTTCTTTAAAAATTCCTTTATCCTTTGATGGCTATTTTCTCTTAACTGCCCCCAAAAAAGTTGGTAGTCCCAAATGTGAAGATCTCTATTGCCAGTTATATCTCGCTTAAGGATTCTGTCAATCGTTGATCCTTTGCTTTCTAGCAGACCATCATCTCTCAATCTAATATCCATATTTTGATCAGCAGCAAATTTAATTTCTGTAATCTTGGGTGAAGTTTTATTTACAGCACTAAAATTAAAATACACGCTCTTCCCAGTTACTCTTGGCATGATGAAGCTATCTTTTGGTACTACAGACCAGTCTTGGCTTCCATCCCAAGAAACTGGATTAGTGCTAGCAAGATCATTTATTTCATCTAACGCATAACTTTCGCCATTAAACTTCCAATATCTCAATCTCTTTTTTATTCCGCCCAACGAAAGACTAGATGCCCCCGATCCAACCGTGCAGAATTGAATAATACATCCAGTTTCAATAGGAGAGTCTGAAACCTTGTAGTGGTTATCAGTTAATAATTTTTTTTCTAATGGATAACCTATAAGGTAGGCTGCAATCATCTTTGATTTAAAAACATTCTTGAAAGCTTTCTCAACAATAAGTCTTTGACAATGCAATGATCCTTGACTGTGAGATGACAAAATAAATGGCTTGCCTTGGTTAAAGTTATTTAGGTAGTAGTCAAATGCATTTTTTATGTCTTCGTATGCTAAATTGAGTGACTTTAAGCTATTATCAGCTTGGTTGGTTGCAATTGCAGCATAAGTTGCTTGTCTATAGTGAGGGGCATAGATATTACAACCAGAACTGTATGCAGAGGCTTGGGTTGCAAGTGTTAGGTCAACCCTGTCGTATGCTGAGTTCTCTAAATCAAGTGGCGCATTCCATTCTTTTAAGTAAAAACCTGTTGGGTGCACATAAAAACAATCAACTTCATGACTATTTTTTGTTTTTGTGTCTGGCTGCAATGTGGCATAACTTAATTTATTGGGGTGAGCTGACCAGAAATCTAAACTATTGTAGTTAGGGCTTGGTGGCGCGGAAGAAAGGTTAAAATTACTTTCAGGTGTAATGCTGGTAAAAAAATCTTTCATATTGATACTTATAGCCGACTTTAAATATTACTTATATTACTCATCGACTGTAAGTATAAATTCCTGATATGTTGTATCGATTCGATCGCTCACACCAATCTTAACCTTCCATGAACCTATATGCTTTTCTTTAGGCACACCAGTTACTTCTCCGATAACATCGATGCTTAAGAAATTTCCAGTTGAACCATCCTCTTCATTTATTAGTTCAATAGAATAATCAAACCAATTTCTTGGTGCTGAGGTTCCGTTTTCATTTTCATAATCTTCATCTGTTGCTAGGACTCTATATAAATATTCTTCTCCAACGGTTGCAAAAGTTGCGTCTGTTGTTTCTGGATCTGATGTTATAACAGGAGCATTATTTGGAACACCTTCACTAAAGGCTGACAGCTCTAAGCCTACTTCTGTCGAAGAAACTCCTGTAACCTCGAACACCTCACTTTCTGCAACAAGCTCACCGCTGCCACACCATGCATTATCTCCATTAATATCTGAACATACCTTCAATTTGTAGTTGCCTGGTTCTACTTCATTAAAGCCAAGCGCACCCTCACCACCAATCAAGTCTGTTCTGCTTTCCTGTAGAACTTGGTCCTCTTCATCTATTAAATATGCTTTTAAATCTGGAATATCAACTGAAGTGGCTTCTCCTTTAATGTGAAAAAGCACATTTACCCCAACAGCCAATAATTCATATCCTTCAAAAGGCAAATCAGCGCCCTCTTCCATAGGGAATGTAAAAGTAATAGGAGTATCAACCCACCCTGCCCAGGTATAGTCCGGAGCATTAACAACAGAGTAATTAAGGTTGCCTAAGTCTTTAACCTCTAAAAACTCTGATTGAAAAGTGTACTCTAGATTGTTGAAGCCATCTCCTGCAACGCCTTTTGGTGTTAGAGTAAATTCTTGTGCCTCGCCGGCATTAAGTTTGATTAGTGAGGGACCTTCATAAGAAGGTAAAGCATCAAAAGAAGTGAAATAACCGGATTTAAAAGCATCTATTGATTTAATTGCTTTATGCAAATCTATAATTCCATACCCTAGATGATCATCTCTACCAGGTCTTGCAGTAGTATCGAATTCTCTAGATTCTTTATTTACATCGTTAGTAATTAGATTTGCTTTCAATAGTTGCTCAACATGGTTGTATTTAAGAATTGCTGGTAAATCTGAATAAATTTCGAATGGTTTGGCAACATCTTCATAGTAATATTTTAGTAAAGCTAGAAATCCTGCACCATGCGGTGATGCCATTGAGGTTCCCTGCAACCCAGACAAAGGCATCTCAACATCTGGGTTTGAGTTATCAAATAAAGCATAAGCATAGACCAGATCGTCTATACCATCATCATTCCAATCAGAATATTCTCCTCCTGGTGCTGCAAAATCAACATACTGATTGGTTGATGAGTAAGAGGATCTTCTATGAGTTCCATTAGTAGCTGCTACTGAAAATACTGTAGGGCATGCCGCTGGCCAACTTGTTGAATTAATGCCGCTATTTCCAGAGGATGAAGCAACTAAAATACCACTTTCAGAAATCTCAGCCAGCTTTTCACAGGCATTTGAATCCGCGCTTCCGCCCCCTCCGCCATAACTCATATTCATGGAGTAAAGCTTTTCATCTAGCTCCTCTAGAGGCACTCCTTTCGATTCTGCTGTTCTTTGCGCCCAAGTTGTCTCAGATTCATTTTCATCCCCATTAATAAAGAGATAGGCTTCATAGGTAGGGCCGCAACCTCGATCGTAGCAAACCCTAACAGGCGTAACTCTTGCTCCAAAACCATTGCCATCTACTCCATCATTTAACATTGAAATAGTACTACCAACATGCGAGCCATGACTTGTTGTAGACGCATTATCGGAAGAGATATCTATGGGAACTGAATCGTTGTCCTCCATGTCCCAACCACGATCATTATCAAAAATTGAACGTAGATAACCAACATTATCAACATCTGGGGACCCCGAATCTAGAACAGCAACATTTATGGGTTTAGTTTCTTGGCCTAAAATATCTAGTGCTTCAGGAAGGTTTACAATATCAAAGTTCCACCACTGGTAGCTGTCATACAGAGGGTCTTTGACAAACAAATCATGAAGCTCTCTTTTATAATCATAATCAATCTTAGCACTTGGTATTTTCTGCTTCAGAAGGTGCGTTGCTTTTCTCCATTCACCATGCCTAGCTACTTCTGGGAATTGTTGTTTAAGGCTTGATGTTTTAACTTCAGAAAGATTAACCAACTCTTTTAACCTTTCTTCTGAAATTTCAATTAAGGCGCCGGGTCTAGTTTCTAGTTTAGGAGAAAGATTTTTGTATAGCGCATCCGGACTACTTGCAGAATTAAACTCTTTGTTGACTATTAATAATTTACCGATATTAATTTCGGCATTGGATTCTTGGTACTTAGCTTGATTGTTAGAACTTGAAGCTGCGGTTGGCTCTTGATTTATTATGTATGCACTAGAATTTGAATTATCTCCCCTGTAGTGATCAATTATCAGGTAATAAATATCACCCTCTCCTGCTGGAATTTCTGCAAATTCAATTTTTTCTAAGCCAGCTCCAGATGATATGGTCTCAATATCAGTATTAACAATGTACATATCTAGGTCGGTATTCTCAGCTCTATTATCAGGATCACCGTTATGATTGATTATTTCTAACTGTACAGCTGTGGTACTTCCTGCGGCTACAAGTTGGAAGATTTCCAAGTCATCATCATCGCCCATCCAACCTAACACGGTTGAATACTGTTCAAGGAATTGAGCTCTGTTGGTAAAACCATTATCGATATTTTCTATGTTTTCATTGTTAACATCTGAATCGAGCGCAAATGGACCTTCAATTTTAACGGATCCTTGAACAGCTGAAGCAGGGGCTGGGGTTGGCTCAGGGGTTGGCTCAGGGGTTGGCTCAGGGGTTGGCTCAGGGGTTGGCTCCGGGGTTGGTTCTGGGGTTGGTTCTGGGGTTGGTTCTGGGGTTGGTTCTGGGGTTGGTTCTGGGGTTGGTTCTGGGGTTGGTTCTGGTGCCAGACTTACTCCATCAACTTTAAACACATACCAAACTTCAGAAACGCCATTTCCATTTACATCATCTTCACTCTCATCTTGTGTATATTGATATGCTGGTTGATTGTTAATCAGCAATTGATTTTCAGAGTTGGTGCTAAAGCTCGCTGTTATATTCTCAGGAACTTCAATAGTAGCTACATCATCATCGGTAATGACATATGGCCAATTAGAGCCTTCATAGGTTCCTAATCCGTTATCGCTGCCATCAGGTGTGTATGCATATACTGTTCTTTTATCTGCTAAAGCATTTCCTCCTGGAGTGGCAGTTGCATCAGCTCCTAATATTTGAATGATGTCATAACAACTTCCTCCGAAACACTCATTTCGTGATGAAATTTCCAATGGGGCTGGTGTTGGGGCTGGTGTTGGGGCTGGTGTTGGGGCTGGTGTTGGGGCTGGTGTTGGGACAGGCACTGGTGCAGGAGATCCACCTGAACCGCCACCGCCACACCCTGACAGTAAAACAGCAACCACTACAGCAAAAAATAAACTTAGATTAGCCTTTTTCATTTTTTTGATATTTTTTGCTTCTGATAGTAAAGTTCAGAAACACAACATATTTAATCTAACAACCTTTCATTTAATCTAACAACCTTTCATGATATATCAATAATTAAATGTGTGTATATTTAAGTGGTAATGGTGGGTCGCATAGGATTCGAACCTATGACCAACGGGTTAAAAGCCCGGTGCTCTACCAGCTGAGCTAGCGACCCACAAAATGATTTTGCTATTCTAGACT
>JADHNL010000016.1 GCA_016779525.1 SAR86 cluster bacterium
GTCATCACACACGCGGCATGGCTGGATCAAGCTTTCGCTCATTGTCCAATATTCCCTACTGCTGCCTTCCGTAGAAGTCCGGGCCGTGTCTCAGTCCCGATGTGGCTGGTCATCCTCTCAAACCAGCTAAGGATCGTTGCCTTGGTAAGCCATTACCTCACCAACAAGCTAATCCTGCATAGGCTCATCCGATGGCGAGAGCCGAAGCCCCCTTTACTCCGTAGAGATTATGCGGTATTAATTCGAGTTTCCCCGAGCTATCCCCCACCATTGGGTAGATTCCTATGTATTACTCACCCGTCCGCCACTGTACTCACATCCGAAGATGCTTTCTCGTTCGACTTGCATGTATTAGGCCTGCCGCCAGCGTTCAATCTGAGCCATGATCAAACTCTTCAAATAAACTGTTTTGTCGCTAAAAAGCGACGATTTTTTTTGGGCACCCATTTAAGTGTCTAAATATTTCTCAATCAGATCGGCCCCATCTAGTGGGGGAACAACAAAGTATAGTGCTTTAAGTTAAAAAGGGAAGTCTTTTTAGAATTATTTTTATGCTTTTAAAACCAAGCAAAACAAATGTTTCTAAGGGACTTTTCTTTATCTCTACGCCAAGAAAAAAATAGCTCTTCATTTTGATAGGAGCAATGGTCTTTTAGCTCTAAAACCTTTAGACCATAGCTTGCAATCTGTTCTCGACAAAAGGCTCGCAGATCAAAATATTTTTTTGTATCGATAGTGTTGATAAATGGCGTGATATCAAAGGAGTTTTCAAGATATTCTTCAATCAAATCGTCTTTAACTTCAAAAAAATTTTTGCTTATTGAAGGCCCAAAATATGCATATCCCATCTTCTTGCCATGCTGTGATGTCAATAACCTATCAATTATTCCATGGGCAACCCCCCGCCAACCACAATGTAATCCTGACAATTCATTATTTTCACCCCAGAAAATGATGGGTAAACAATCTGCTGTCTTTATGCCGTAAGCTGAGTTTTTCTCAGCAGCAATAAAGCCATCAGCTTCAACTTTGTGATAATTAAGGCCATAAATATCAACGCCATGAGTTTGATTAAAATCATGATATGAGTTGATTTGAAATTTATCCTTTAAGAAGCCTTCCTTAGCCAGACTTCCTAAGCTGCAAAAATGATTGTCGCCCTTAATTGAAACCAAAATTTTAGGGTTTTGGTGGACTTGTAGGAACCTATATCCATTAAAATTTAATTCCTTCATCATTTTTGCAGTGAATTAATGCATTGCTTGATATCTATGGGAATGTCTGAATTAAAATTAAATTCTTCGCCATCCAGAGTAAAGGCTAAACTGTATGCATGCAGAGCCTGCCTTCTCAAACCTTGAATGGCATGCGCCTCTTTTTCATTGCTATCTTTCCATTTTGTAATTGAACAGTAAGCCTTATCACCTGCGATTGGATAGCCAGCATGTTTAAGGTGCACTCTAATCTGATGGGTTCTTCCAGTCTCTAAGGATACATCAAGTAAACTAAAGTTTTTATAGCGTTCCTTTACAAGATAATGGGTTACTGAGTTTCTTCCGTTTTTTTTAACAGTAAAGATCAGTCTATTTGTGGGATGGCGGCCAATGGGTTTATCAATTGTGCTCCCTGATATGGGTTTGCCATGAACGAGCGCAAGATATTTACGAGTTATCAACCTTTTTTGGATCATATCAGTCAATTTGGTATGCGCCTTAAGTGTCTTTGCTATCAAAATTAACCCCGATGTGTCTTTATCCAGCCTATGAATTAGTCCTGTTCTTGGAATCCTTCTCTGAGCAGGGAAATGAAAAAGTAGGCCATTTATGAGTGTGTTATCTTTTTGTCCGGCTCCTGGATGAACCGTCAAACCGGCCTGCTTATCAATAATAAAAAATTCTTTGTTCTCAAAAATAACATTCAATGGAATATCTTGAGGCTGATCTTCCGTTTGGCTTATTAAGTTAATTTCCACATCAATGATATCCCCTAACCTAAGCTTGTAATCCTTTTCAACATAATTTCCTGATACTGAAACTGAGTGAGATTCAATTAATTTTTGAACTATTCCTCTTGAGAGATTATCAAATTGATTGGCTAAGAAGATATCTAAACGATTATTAATATTGTCTTCGTTTATTTCGAAAGTTTTTGATATCATTGTTTTCTAGTTTAATGCAAATATAAATAGTTAATGAAAAATAAACTTATATCCATCTTGCTAATATTATTAGTTACAACGGGCTGCGCCTCTAATGATGATGAAGAAAGGGAGCCAGCAGAGGTAACTCTTTACAATCTTTCACAAGATCGAATGAATGCAAGAAATTTTATTGGGGCAGTTGAGTCGCTCACGAGAATAGAACGATTTTATCCATTTGGTGTTTACGCCGAGCAAGCAAGGGCTGACTTAATTTATGCCCACTACATGAGCGGTGATTATGATGCTGCCTATGCACAGTCTGAAAAATTCATAAGGCTTTATCCTAGAAATACCAATGTTGATTATGCTTACTTCATGAGAGGCATGACTGGTTACTACCAAGATGAGGGGATTTTGGGAGATGTATTCAGCCTTAATCTTGCAAAAAGAGATGTCTCAGGAGCAGTACAATCATACGCTGATTTAACTGAATTCATGATTAGGTTCCCTGAGAGTGAATACATTAATTCTGCTCGAGAGAGGTTAATTTTTCTAAGAAATTTAATTGCAAGCAGCGAATTGGATGGTGCTGAGTATTATATGAAACGGGGAGCATACATAGCTGCACTACAACGTGCTAATTACGTTCTGATTAACATTCCAAACTCAACTGAAAAAAATAGAGCCCTAACCATAATGCATGATGCTTATGAAAAACTTGGATACTCTGAATACGCACAAAAAACTGAAGAATTAAAACAGGCAAACTAAAATGAACTTAATCATTGCAGGAGTGCTTGCTCCGCTAGCCTATTTACTTTTACGTCTTTTTTTTAAATCTCTTGTCATATCTTTTTTAAACAAGGTAAAGGCCCAGTCAGAAGTAAAAGAAATGGTATCGTGCTATGAATGCGGAGTATTTATTGACAAAAATGATGCTATTAAAAAATCTAATCAATATTTTTGTGGAAAAAAGGAATGCTTGCGTAATGTCTAGTGTTCGAATAATTTCTGGCACATTAGGCGGAAGAAGAATTAAAACAATTAAAAATAAAAACCTTAAACCAACACCTGAAAAATTAAGAGAGCAGCTTTTTTCTTGGATTAGGCCTGAACTGTCTGGGGCTAGATGTTTGGACCTTTTTGCAGGTTCAGGTGCACTAGGTTTTGAAGCTCTTTCCAATGGCGCATCTGAAGTCGTAATGGTTGAGCAGAATCCAGACATTTATAGAAATTTAAAGGAAAATCGTGAGTTACTTGGTGCTGAATCAGCAATAAATTTATTGAGGCAAAGTGCAGAAGATTTTATTAGACGAACAAACGAAAAAAAATTCGATTTCATTTTTTTTGACCCTCCTTACATCAAAGATTATGTGAAACAATTAATTCCCAAACTATTAACTAAACTTGCTGAAGATAATGTCAAAATTTACATTGAAACTGATTCTCATGAAACGATTCAAATAAATTCAGAAATATGCTTAATAAATTCATCGAGTTCTGGAAAAGCAAAAGGGTACCTTTATGAGCTTATTAAAAATTAATGTAGCAACGAGAGCCTCAAAACTTGCATTAGCTCAGACAAATTTATGTCTTAATAAATTATCTTCAAATAAGGATGTTCTATTTAAGATCTTTAAACAAAACACAGCTGGAGATATTAGAAGCATGGAAAATAAGGTTCAATTTGATAAAGCAAATTTTGTTGAAGATATCGAAGAGAGTTTGCTCTCTGGCAAAGCTGATATAGCAATTCATTCTCTCAAGGATATGCCTGCCCAACAAAATATGGATCTTCAAATTATTGCCTTGATTACACATCAACATACTAATGATCTGCTTATCTTTCCAGAAAATGAAATTAAGGAGCTGAAAACTGACTCTTTATTGGGAACATCAAGTTTAAGACGCAAATATCAATGCATTCACTTTCTGAATCACAATAACCTCGCCAACATCAATGGCAACATTGATACCCGTCTTAGGAAACTAGAACAAAAGGAATATCAGGCGATAATACTGGCTCAGGCAGGAATAGATAGACTAAATCTCAATGTGAATTGCATAGCTTTAGATGAGAATACTTTTCTACCTGCAACTGGCCAGGGAGTAATAGCAATCCAATGCCGAAAAAAAGATAAAAAAATTGAAGAACTATGTTCACAAATTACAAATAAGTCTGATATCGCAGCTTTAGAACTAGAAAGAAGTGTTATCAAGGGGCTAGAAGCAGATTGCAACTCAGCTATTGGTATTAAATATGTCCAAAAAACCACCGAACAAAGGCTGAAAGTTCAAGTCTTATCAAAAGATCAGTACATAGAACTTGATGAGGTAAATGACAATAATAATGCAGAAAAGTTTATTGAATTATCATTAGAAAAGCTTCACAAGATGGGTGCTCATAAATTATTGCATGAAGATCGTTGAAACAAGACCTCTGTTAACCTCTAGCTGGTGCAAGTTTGAGAACATACCACTCTATAAGATCCAACAAATAGAATATTCTTTTAATGCGGAAGATTATGACCTTTTAATCTTTCAAAGCCCTTCAGCTGCAATGACATTCGATAATTTACCAAAAAAATATCCCTTTCCAATTATTGGAATGGGTCCAGGAACAATAAGAGAACTGAATAAAAAAAATCACAAAGCCATCGCTCCCAAAAAACCAAACTCTGAAAATGTTATAAAGCTACTTCATAGTATTAATTTTAAAAAAGCTTTAATAATCAGAGGCAAAGAAGGGCTAAATCTGATTGAAAATTATCTCGATTCAATGGGTAAAAATTACCAAGTTTGTGAAACATATGCTCGTGTAAAACTGAAGTCGTATTCAAAAGTGATTAATCAATTTAGCAATGTTGATGGCATTATCTTTTCCAGTGTTTTTGCAGTTGAGATTTTCTTTTCCAAAGTCACTAAGGAAACTAGGAGCTTTAAATTCTTTGCAATTTCAGAAAGGATTAAGAAATCCATAGGTGACCATGGCCAAGATTCAATTGTTATCGATTACTTTTCAGAAAAATTAAATGAGATAATAAAATCTACTTTGACTTAGTCTTAGTCATCGAAGAGAAGAATTCTTCATTTGTCTTAGTATTCTTAAGTTTAGAGATTAAGAACTCTGTAGCGCTTACTTCATCCATCTCACTAAGAACTTTTCTTAGTAAATGCATTCTTGTAAGCTCATCTTTATTAGTAAGTAAGTCTTCACGTCTTGTTCCAGATCTAAGGATGTTTATCGCTGGGAACACTCTTCGTTCAGCAATTTTTCTTTCAAGATGAACTTCCATGTTGCCTGTTCCCTTGAATTCCTCATAAATTACATCATCCATCTTTGACCCTGTTTCTACTAATGCCGTCGCAATGATGGTTAAGCTCCCGCCCTCTTCAATATTTCTAGCAGCACCATAAAATCTTTTTGGTCTTTCTAGTGCTTGTGAATCAACACCACCAGACAATATTTTTCCACTAGCTGGTTGCACAGCATTATAAGCTCGGCCAAGCCTTGTAATCGAATCAAGCAAGATAACGACATCTTTCTTAATTTCAACCAGTCTTTTTGCCTTTTCTATAACCAAATCTGCAACTTGAACGTGTCTTTGTGGTGACTCATCAAAAGTACTAGCTACGACCTCTGCATTAACCGACCGCTGCATGTCTGTAACCTCTTCAGGCCGCTCATCAATTAACAAAACAATCACATGAACTTCTGGATTATTTTTAATAATTGATTGAGCCATATTCTGCAGAAGGAGCGTTTTCCCTGCCTTGGGTGGTGAAACTATCAAGCCTCTTTGGCCCTTTCCAATAGGTGCTACGAGATCAATAATTCTTGGTGATAAATCTTCCGAGCTGCCAGAACCTGTCTCTAGCTTTAGCCTTGCATCCGGAAAGAGGGGTGTTAGATTTTCAAACGCAATTTTTTCTTGTGTTTTTGAAGGCTCCAGATCATTAATCTTGTCGACTTGGACTAACGCAAAATACCTTTCTTGTTCTCTGGGTGGTCTAATATTTCCAACCACAAAATCTCCAGTACGCAGATTAAATTTTCTTATTTGACTTGGCGATACATATACATCGTCTGGTCCTGCCTGAAAAGAACCCCATGGAGATCTTAAGAATCCAAAGCCATCAGGTAGAGTCTCTAATATTCCTCCACCATAAATTTCTGATTTATCCCCAGAAATTGATTTTAAAATATTAAAGATTATGTCTGCTTTTTTTAGTCGGGAAACGCTCTTGAGTCCATGCTGCTCAGCAACCTCTAGAAGCTCTTTGGTGCCCATTTGTTTAAGTTCTAATGCGTTCATATATAAAAAATTGGATTAGATGGAATTGTTGGATTACTTAAGATAACACTTTAAATTGTTTTGTAAAGTACTAAAAGTTTCGCGTCACTAGGTCCTCTAGTTCCTCTATGCTGACGGCTCCGACAAGACCATCAATCTGAGCGCCACCCTTAAAAATCATAAGTGATGGAATGCTTCTTACATTATACTCAACAGCTAAATCTCTATTTTGGTCTACATCTACTTTGCACACAGATAAGTTCTCAGAATACTTTTCCGCAATTTCTTCCAATCTCGGAGCAATTTGCTTACAAGGACCACACCACTCGGCCCAAAAGTCTACAAGCACCAATTTATCTTCTGATAGAACATCTGTTGAAAAAGAATCTTTGTTAGTTATTTTTGTCATATTGTTGTGCAAACCATTTTGCAAAGTACGTTATTATTGATGCTGATCCTGATCTAAAAAGAGTCATCAAAGCCTCTTCGATTACATTATGGTCAAATATTTTTTTGTCAATAGCATTCATCAACATTGTGTACTCTCCACTAACCTGATAGGCAAAAACTGGAATGTCATAATTATCGGAAACCAACTTGATAATATCTTGGTTAACCATGGCGGGCTTTATCATCACTATATCTGCTCCCTCATTAATATCTAACTCTATCTCTTTTAAAGACTCTTTGGAATTTCTGTAGTCCATTTGATAACTTCTCTTAGATATGCCTTTCTTTTGCTTTGAACCCACTGCATCTCTAAAAGGACCGTAAAAATTTGAAGCATACTTGGCAGCATAACTCAATAAAATTGTATTGCTGTGACCCTCATGTTCTAGGCTTTCTCTTATCACTCCAATCCTGCCATCCATCATGTCTGATGGTGCCAAAATATCAGCTCCTGAGTTTGCAAGATTTAAAGACATTTCAGCAAGAGAATTTAGGGTCAGGTCGTTATCAACTCTGCCATTTATAACTATCCCATCGTGCCCACTGGATGTGTAAGGATCCAGTGCAACATCAGCTATTAGCACTAGGTCTGGAAATTTTTCCTTCACCTGCTCAAGAATAGTGCACAAGAAATTTTCTGGATTAAGAGCTTCATCTCCAAAATTATTTTTTTTAATTGATTGGAGATTAGGGAAAATTGCGACAGTACCAATTCCAATTTTTTGTAACGTTTCAAGCTCTTTAAATAGTCCCGGCTTTGAAAAAATTTTCTGCCCAGGCATGGTTTTTATATCAATATTCTTTTTATTTGTATCAGAAACAAATAAAGGTTGTATTAATTTATTAACTTGAATTTGGTTTTCTGAAACAAGATCTCTTATAGTTTGATTGGATCTTAATCTTCGGGATCTTGTATATGGAAATTTTCTTGAAAGTGAATTCATAAAGGTGAATAATTATAGTGTTACTTAAAGAAATTTTCTATATGGAATTTTTTATACCCTTATTTTGAGCCATTTTCTATAAAAAATGAGCTGTTTTAATTAATTTAAAGCTTTATTGAATTTCATAAATTCTCCTAAATTCGTTGAAAATTATATTATAATCTCCTAAAATCTTCTAAATGAAAATTTTAGTTCTTAATGGTGTTAATCTGGATATGCTCGGTAAACGTGAGGCAGGTATTTACGGCTCAGAATCCTTGGAAGATCTGTATAAAAGAATAGATTCGTTAGAATTAGATGCAGAAATAGAGTATTTCCAAAGCAATTCTGAAGAAGGAATAATTAAAAAAATTCATAGCCATGCCCAAGAGGGCTATTACTGCGGTGTTTTTAACTTTGGAGCACATACACACACAAATGTTGCAATAAGAGATGCGATCCTTGCCGTTGACTTTCCATTTTATGAAGTTCATATATCAAATGTATACTCAAGAGAAGAGTTTAGGCATGTTTCATTTTTTAGTGACATAGCAATTGGATGTATTGTTGGTTTTGGTTTTGATGGTTATGAATTTGCATTGCAAAAAATTTTAAGGAGTAAAAATGGATCTTAGAAAAATCAAAAAACTTATAGAAATGCTTCAAGAATCTGATCTTAATGAAATAGAAGTTAAAGAAGGTGAAGAAAGTGTAAGAATAAATAGGAAAAAGGAAGTGCATATAAGCCCTGCAGCATCGCAAGTCTCCATAAGTGCACCAGTACAACAACAATCGATTTCATCACCTACTGATGAAGAAGAATTAACACCTGATCTATCAAGTATTACATCTCCTATGGTGGGAACATTTTATAGGAGCCCAGCACCAGGAAAACCTGCCTTCGTTGAAATAGGTCAAAAGGTTAAAGTTGGTGATGTGGTATGCATTGTTGAAGCCATGAAAATGATGAACCAGGTAAAATCAGATGTGGATGGTTTTGTAAGAGAGATCTATATTGAAGATGGCCAGCCTGTAGAATTTGATCAGCCATTAATCTCAATTGAATAAGAATAAGAAAATACTAATTGCTAACCGAGGCGTTATTGCAATTAGAGCATTAAGAGCAGCCAAAGAGCTTGGGTATGAAGTAGCATCCGTTTATTCAACTGCTGACAAAAACCTCAAACATCTAAGATTATCAGATGAAGCAATATGCATTGGTCCTCCAACCTCAAAAGATAGCTATTTGAATGAAGCTGCAATAATATCAGCAGCCGAATTATCAAATGCTGACGCTATCTACCCTGGCTATGGCTTTTTAGCTGAAAATGCTGAATTTGCAGAAAAATGTACAAAGAGTGGCTTTAAATTTATTGGTCCGGATTTCAATATTATTGCACTAATGGGCGATAAAATCCGGGCAAAAGAACTTGTAAAGAGTCTAGGAGTTCCAGTAGTGCCTGGTTATGAGGGTAAGGTTGAGTCAAAAGAACAGATTGAAGCAGAAGTAGAAAAAATTGGGTATCCAGTTATAGTCAAAGCAGCAGCTGGTGGAGGCGGAAAAGGTATGAGAGTCGTCAATGAAAGGTCTGCTTTATGGGAAGAAATTCAGAGTGCTCAAACAGAAGCTGATTTAGCCTTTGGCAGCAAAGAGGTCTTCATTGAAAAATACCTTAAAAAACCAAGGCATGTTGAAATTCAAGTTTTTGGGGATGGTCGCGGTGATGCTGTACACTTATTTTCTCGAGACTGCTCTTTGCAACGAAAATATCAAAAAATTATTGAGGAGGCTCCAGCAGGAAACATTCCTTTAGCCAAGCTAGATGAAATTCAACAAATCAGTGTTAAGGCTTGTAAAGAGATGAAATACGAAGGTGCAGGTACAATGGAATTTCTTTATGAAAATGAGGAATTCTTTTTTATTGAAATGAATACTAGAATTCAAGTGGAACATACTGTTACTGAAATGATCACAGGCGTTGATCTCGTGCAGTCACAACTGCTCATTGCTCTTGAAGGTGAGTTTAATTTAAAGCAAGAGGATCTTAAGATAAATGGTTATGCGATGCAGTGTAGAATAAATGCAGAAGATCCTGAGACTTTTGTACCATCTCCAGGAAAGATTACACAAGTGCACAGGCCCGGTGGTTATCATGTGAGGTTTGAATCACAAATATATTCTGGTTATGAAGTTCCACCAAATTATGACTCCTTGATCGCTGAAATTATTGTTAAAGATACCAGTCGTGAAAGAGTTATTAATAAGATGAGAATGGCTTTGAATGAAACTATAATTGAGGGTGTAAAGACCAATGTGGATTTACATAAAAGAATTATTGAAGATACAAACTTTCACGAATACAAACATTTTATAAAATACCTTGAAGAGGATCTCCTTAAGAATGAATGAAAACTATGATCATAGAGATATAGAGTCTTTTGCTCAAAAGGCATGGGAGAAAAAAAAGAAATTCTATGCTGCTGATAGTTCAAACAAGCCTAAGTACTACTGTCTCTCAATGTTTCCATACCCCTCAGGCAAATTACATATGGGGCATGTAAGAAATTACACCATTGGTGATGTTGTTTCACGGGTTAAAAGACTGCAAGGATTTAATGTCCTGCAACCTATGGGATGGGACTCCTTTGGATTGCCTGCAGAAAATGCTGCAATAAAAAATAAAACTCACCCACAAACATGGACTGATGAAAATATCTCAGTGATGAAAAAACAACTTAAATCACTAGGCTATAGCTATGACTGGGGGAAAGAAATAAAGACATGCGATCCTTCATACTACAAATTTGAACAAGAATTTTTTATTAAGCTCTATGAAAAAGGGTTAGTCTACAAAAAAAAGTCGTTGGTAAACTGGGATCCAGTAGATGAAACAGTGCTTGCAAATGAACAAGTAATTGATGGCAAAGGATGGAGGTCAGGAGCAAGTGTTGAACTAAAAGAGATTGATCAATGGTTTATAAAGATAACTGATTATGCTGAAGAGCTTAATGCTGCTTTAGATGATTTAGATTGGCCTGAAAATGTTAAAACCATGCAAAAAAACTGGATTGGTAAGTCCAAAGGAGCAACGGTTAAATTTCAAGTTACAGATAGCCAAGAGTTCATAGAAGTTTTCACTACCAGACCAGATACTATATATGGTGTAACTTTTATTGGAATCTCTCCTCATCATAATATTTCAAAAAAACTTGCTAAAGAAAATGAAGACATTAAAAAATTTATAGCCGATTGTTCAAAAAATAAAGCTGCAGAGGCAGTACTCTCAAAAGCAGAAAAAAAAGGGTTTAAAACAAATCTTACTGCCACTCACCCCTTAACAGGACACACAGTCCCAATCTGGATAATAAACTACGTGCTAATTGATTATGGTTCAGGAGCTATCATGGGTGTGCCAGCTCATGACGAAAGAGATTTTGAATTCGCACAAAAATTTAACGAAGCAATTACACAAGTAATACAGGTGGATGAAAATAATTCTACTTTACCCATTACCGAAAAAGGAGTTCTTATAAACTCAGGTAAATTCAGTGGGAGAAGTTCAGATGAGGCAATAGATGAAATATCAACAAAACTATTAGAACTCAAGTCAGGCGAAGGCAAAGTTCAATATAGACTTAGAGATTGGGGAGTAAGTAGGCAAAGGTACTGGGGATGTCCTATTCCAATGGTCTACATAAATGGGGATGTATCACCAGCACAGTTAAGCGACCTTCCAATTAAACTTCCAACGAAAATTCAAGATTCATCAGCTCCACTAGCACAGAATCTAGAATTTAAACATATTTCTGAAATGGTTGTTAGGGATACAGATACTTTTGATACTTTCATGGAATCTTCTTGGTATTATGCAAGATTTCCATCTGCTGAAATTGATAAAAAACCATTTGATGAGCAAACAAACTCATGGCTTCCTGTTGATTTATATATAGGTGGAATTGAGCATGCTATTTTGCATTTACTGTATGCTCGATTTTTTCACAAAGCACTAAGAGACCTTGGCTATTTACAGGGCGATGAACCATTTAAAAAACTTTTAACCCAAGGGATGGTATTAAAAGATGGGGCTAAGATGTCAAAATCAAAAGGCAATACTGTAGATCCTGAACAATACATACAAAAGTATGGAGCTGATTCAATTAGAACATTTATGATTTTTGCTAGCCCGCCAGAACAATCTTTGGAATGGTCAGATAGTGGACTGGAGGGATGTCATAAATTCCTAAAAAGGCTTTGGGCTTTGGGTTTTAGAGTAAGCAAGCTTGTTGATGAAGATTTCTCCACTAATGACGGAAATCTGATACAAACAAATATTAAGCTTTTCAACAAAATCAATGACGACTACAACAAGCGGCTAAATCTTAATACCGTTGTATCCTCATGTATGGAACTATTAAACAACCTTAATTCATGTATAAGTGATCAGGGTGTAATGTCGGAAAAAAAGGAATTTTTTGATACTTTTAGATTTCTTCTGCTAGCACTATTCCCCATCGCTCCTCACATTTGCGAGAAAATGTTTGCAGAAATTTTTTTAGAAGACATCAATGAAGCACTCTGGCCTGAAGATTCATTTTTTTCTTACAAGCCTTCAAAGATAAATTACATAATTCAAGTGAATGGTAGAGTTAGAGCAAATATATCTTCTTCTACTTCAGCATCAGAAGAAGAGTTGATCCAACTTTCAAAACAAGACGATAATGTTGCCCGTCATCTAGATAATAAGACTATAATCAAAGTAATTTTTATTAAAGATAAACTTTTAAACTTTGTTCACTCGTAATTCACTATTAATTTTATTGCTTATTTCCTGCAGCAATCTGCAAATTGGAGACAACCTTAATTTTGATAACTCGTTCACTAACAATGAAAGGTTCCTTTTAGGCTCTTGTCTTAGAGACTTTAATGAACAATCTCTAAGTTTTAAAAATTTTACTTTCATTAATCTTACTGGAAATGTTAATTCTCAGGGGCTGGAAGTTGATCAAATATTAACATTAAGTTTTCAAATCGATACTGTCGATAATCGAACGTTAGTAATTGAAGAATCTATCAGTAACCCAACAAATTACTTATCCAGCAATGTGGCAGCAGAGGAACATAAATATCTCTTAGAAACGCTGCTTGCTACATCTTGCTTAAAGATAATTGACTTTGTTTCATGATTTCATCCGCCTTAGAATTTATCCGAAGCCAAGAAATTAAAAATAATAATTTTCTTATTTTTGGAGATGAGACAAAACTTATTTTCTATATCAAAAAGAAGATAAAAAGCCTTCATACCAATTATGAAAGAGTGTTAATTTCAATTGAAGATAAAGATTTTGATGAGCAGCTTCAAAATGTAATGCTATCAAATAGCCTTTTCAGTGAAACAAAAATTATTGAATTTAGCTCAAATAAAAATCGTCTAAGTAAATTACTAGTTGACCGAATTCAAGTTATCTCTAACCTCCAGACACAAAATATTCTTTTAATAGAACTTCCTCATATCTCTAAAAAATTAATTGCTAATGAGCTATCAAGCAACTTATCAAATGCAATTTGTATAATAAATTGTACAACTCCAGCTTCTCACCAAATAAAAGAATATATTTCTCTATTTATGCCAAAAAAATTAATGTTGAAAGAGAGTTTGGATTTTCTTTTGGAAATGTATGAGGGCAATTTTGGATTACTGATGAATGACATTGAAGTAGCAAAACAGGCCGACCTTAAAGAAGAGGATGTTAATTTAGCATTCTCCTCAAATGCCATTAAAAATAATTTTAAACTGTTTGAAGAAATGAAGTCTGGAAATCTATCTTCAGCTCTAGAAATAATCAGCTCAATGGAAGTTGCTGATAAGGGTTCAAGTGCGCTACTCTTGTGGATGTTTGCTAGAGACTGTCGTGCCATAATTGAATTAAAAACTGGAAAAAATTCACTTAGACAATTAAAAATATGGAGCAATCAAGAAAAATCTTACATAGAATTTGCTCGAGAGGTATCTGAAATTAATATAAGCAAGATAGTCTCGCTATTAGAAAAATTTGATAAAAGCATTAAAGGGGTTTTAAACTATGATAGCTGGCAGATTGCTAGAGAAATAGCAGTAGAATTTTGTAAATGTTCTAGGAAAACAGTGACTTAATCCAGTTCCATATAATTGCCAAAATTCTTTGAAAGAACCCTAACTGTTCAATAGATTCTAAATAAACTAGGTCGATTTCTTCTATTGGATCTCCTGCCTCATTTAAAACTCTAAGCTTGCCAGCTACTTCCCCTTGAATTACTGGAGCAAGCACTTCTGATGAAGCTATAATCTCGTAAGATAATGAATCTTTTTCATCTTTAGCAAGAGTGAGAATAATATCTTCTTTTATTCCTAAATTAACGAATTCAGAAGTGCCAGCAACAACCTTCAATTCTTTTAATGATGTCTCTTTTAGTACTTTTTTTTCAGTAACAAAATAATTAAAGCCATAGTTCATTAGGGCTGATACATCATTGAACCTTTTATCATCTTCGCTACCGAGCACTACTGCTACAAGTCTCATGTCTCCACGAGTTGCTGACCCAACAAGGCACCAACCTGCATTTGATGTATAACCAGTTTTCATCCCATCAAATGATTCATCTCTCCATAACAATCTATTTCTATTTGGTTGGGTAATTCCACCGTAGGTAAATGATTTCTGTGAATAGTTTTTGTAATGTGTAGGAAAATTTTTAATAATTGCTGATGCTAACAAAGCTAAGTCTTTTGCAGTAGTAAGATTCAAGGGGTCTGGTAGTCCAGTAGAATTATTAAATGTAGTGTTCGCCATATTGAGCTCAGCTGCATAATCATTCATCAACAAAACAAAATTTTCTTCATTTCCTGCAATATGTTCTGCCAGGGCAATGCTTGCATCATTACCTGATTGAACAATCATGCCCTTAATTAAATCTGAAACTTTAACTCTAGTGCCCTCACGAATAAACATTCTTGAACCTGGGGCTTTCCATGCTTTAATTGAGATTCGTGACTCATCTTCAAGGCTCACGAAGCCTTGATTAATGTAATCAGCAACTACATAACTAGTCATTAATTTTGTCAGACTGGCAGGCTCAACTTGCATATCTTCGTTATAGCTTACTAAGATTTTTTTTGTATTTGGCTCATACAAGATATAGCTCCCGATACCTAAATCTGGGGGCTGAGGAATTGCAAAAATTAAAGGAGAAGCAAATATCAGGATTTTAAATATATTTCTAAGCATCAAATCTTTCTGAAATTGCCATAGCTAACTGGTGTATAGCTAAAGCATAATAACTACTTCGATTATATTTAGTGATAACTTGAAAATTGTCAAACCCCAAATATAATTTTGTCTGCGTGCCCTCATATACCATAAGCGGAGTAGCCTCCCCCTCATAAAACTCGTCAGATAGTCCAAAGGATTGAAGAGAATTGAAGGCTACTGATGTATTAAAATTATTCAACTTAAAAGGTGCTTTAATTTCCTTTATCTGATCATCTTGTAAGTTGCCAAATTGCTCTTTCAGAGAAATTTCAGTGATGGTAAATGCATCCTGATCCCATCCATGGATCTTCAGGTAATTAGCAACACTTGCAAGTCCGTCTTCGAGCGAGTTGACTAGGTCTATTTTTTTATCGTCATCATAATCAATTCCATATGCCATATAACTTGATGGAATAAATTGACCTATACCTATGGCACCAGCCCATGAGCTTCTAAAATCTTTTGGATTTATATTTTGTTTTTTTGATAGCAACATTAATTCTTTAAGCTCTCTCTGCCAAAAGCTACTTCCAATTTCAAATGCTAGTGTTGAAATAGTATCCAGCGGATTAAACCCTCCTAAATTCGTTCCATATGTAGTCTCGGCGCCTACAATAGCAGCAATGTAAAATTTAGAGACTCCAAGATCACTCTCAATCTTATCAAGCAAATCATAATGTTGATTAACAAATGCTGCTCCTTTACTAACCCTATTTGGGTTAATAAAAATATTTCTGTACCTATTCCAGGAAAAAGTAGTTTCTGGCTGATTGCTTCTTAGTTCTATAACCCTATCTAAAAACTCAGCATTTCTAAGATAGTCTTGTACTTCTTGAGCTGTCAATGAAGTAGTCTCAGCTGTATTTTTGATAAAAGCTTGAACATCTTCTCTTAAGGTAATGTCAGCCATGAAATTGACACTAACGAATATAAGCAAAAATAATTTTTTCATACTCTTAAGAACCCTCTTGCACTAAAAATAAACCCTAACATTATTGAAAAACATAATAAAGAGGAGCCCCCTTTAGTAAAGAATGGCAATGGGAGACCTACCACTGGTATCAAACCACTTACCATCAATATGTTAATTAAAAAACTAAAACCAATAACATAAATGAAATATGTCCCAAGGTAATATGGTGACAAGTCATTTGATAAACTATTGTGTCTTAACAGCACACGAAGAGTTAATAATAAAAATAAAGCTAAGAGTATAAAAATTGCCAATACCCCTACAAAACCAAATTGCTCCGCATAAATTGAAAAAATAAAATCTGTGTCTGCTTCTGGCAAAAAGTTAAATTCATTTTGCTTGCTTGCCAAAAAGCCCTCTCCAAATAATTGGCCAGAGCCTATACTAATTTCCGATTGCAAAATATTCCATCGCTCAGATACAGAGCCCTCTGATGAAAACCAATTTATTATCCTGCCTTTTTGGTAGCCGGTTAAAACAAAATTGTATAAAACTGGTGACATGACAACTAATGATATGAATAGCCCATAAAAATATTTCTTGTCCATTCCACATATAAACAACAGCAACACACCAAAAGCTATGTATACAACTCCTGTACCTAGGTCGGGCTGTATAATTATTGGAACAGCAGTCAAAAATAATACTCCCAACAAAAATATTGATCTGAACATTGAAAATTTGAAGCTATAGAAACGTAGGTATTGGATTGTAAAAATTGCATAAGAAATCTTCATGAATTCAGAAGGTTGCAAGCTTAAGAACCCAAAATCAAGCCACCTTCTTGAACCATTAATTTCTTGTCCAAATATTTCCACAGACATAACAAGCAAAATATTGGCTACTAAAATTATCCAGCCCGCAGATAAAATACGATTGATATTTATTAAATAAAATATGGTTGCCACAAAGCATATTGAAATTAATGTAATCATCAAAAACCTAAAGAAATAATTTAGATCTATTGATGTAACTGAGAAAATTGTCATACTCCCGGCAAGAATAATTCCAACCAATGAAAAAAGAATTACAGAATGGGTTAAGTTAATTTGCATCGATCAACAGCTCCAAAACTTCTTTGGCAATTGGCCCTGCTACACTCCCACCACTCTCTCCATTTTCAATTATTACAGCTATGGCAAATTGAGGATCATCATATGGAGCAAAGCCAATAAAGATAGCATGATCTCTAAGTAATGGGTTTTGCCTTACTTCGTCATATTCTTCCTTAGACTTTATGTCTATAATTTGCGATGTCCCACTTTTCCCAGCCATTTTTAAATTACCAGCGTTTATTCGAAAACCAGTTCCATTGGGTGAATAAACGACATTAATCAGTGATTCATGCAATTTCTCCCAGTCATAATCGGTTAAATTATTTTCTAAAAAAAGTTCTTGTTGATTAGAACCATTTACAATGTATGGAATCTGATATTTACCTTTTTTTGCTATTGCAGATGTTAGTAATGCAAGGTGTAGAGGTGTTGTAAGCATATAACCTTGCCCGACGCCAAGGTTGATAAAATCACCTTTATAAAGATCTTTACCAAAATTTTTCTGTTTCCAAGAATCATTTATTAAAGGGCTATACTGATGAGGGTAACAGTCGGTACACAGCAAAGACCCAAATGAAGCTGACTGCATGAATTTGACAAATTTTGCTTTGTCGAATTTTGTTGCTAAATTCATAAAAAATGGATTTGAACTTTCTACTAAAGCTTTTTCAAGGTCTGTTAGGCCATGACCACCCTCTTTCCATGCATTAAAAACTCTTTGTTCTTCCTCAAATCGAAAAAAACCATCATCTAAAATTGTTTCTGTCCAATTGGTATAACCTTCACTCAAAGAAAAAATTGTAAGCAAAGGTTTTACAGTTGATCCTGGAGGATAAAGTCCCATAAAAGCCCTATTAAATAATGGTCTTTGAACATCATTTAAAAGCTCTGCATAATTTTTTGAAGAGATTCCACTTAAATCATTAGCGCTTATTGATGGCACACTAACTGCAACAGGAATGCTAAAATCACTAAGATCAATGGCAACCACTGCTCCTTGTTTTCCATCTAAAAGATCAAATGCTAGTTTCTGAGCTGAGTATCTTATAGAAGTAATAAGCTCCTCACCCTCTTTAAAATTATCTACACCAGTTATTTGCTTTCTATTGCCTCTCGCGTTTCTTTGGAAATATCGTTTCCCATGAGTGCCTCTTAATTTATACTCATATACCCTTTCAAGACCAGATTTGCCTACCTTTTGCCAAATATTCTCATCGTAATCTGGAATTCTTTCAGAAAAATATTTTGAATCTAATTCATTTATGAAGCCTAAATGGCCCAAAATATGAAAAATTGAGGGGTGGTAATCATAATTTCTTTTATAGTCTTCTTTTATTGAAAACCCAGATAGGTCTGAACTTCTTACCAAAAATTTTGATAAATCTTCTTGAGATAAATTAGTTAACAGTGTTTCTTGAAAACTAAATCTTAGTGAACTAAGTACCTTTTTCTCAATATCATCAAATAGCAAATCCTCACTGAAGATTTCAGATAGTAGATACATAGATTCATAATCTGGTTTTTGTTCAAGATCAACTACAATAGAAAATGTTTTGATATCCTCTGCCAAGACAGTTCCATCTTTTGAAATAATTCTGCCTCGTTTCGGATAAATTAATTCAGATGCATTAATATTTTGTTCTCTTTGATCTCTTAATTCAGGCCCTTTAATTATTTGAAGATAAAAAAATCGCCCTATAAGCAATACCAATAATCCAAAAAAAATAAATAAAACAAAATAAGTCCTTTTTTTAAAAGAATTTAAGCTTGCATTATTCATATTTGATGAAATGGATGATTGTTTTGAATACAGCTAACTCTATATAATTGCTCAAGAACCATAAGGCGAAATAATTCATGAGTAAACTGCATTTTCCCGAAAGATATTAAGCTTGATGCTCTATTAATTACTTCATTGTGAATGCCATAAGTTCCACCTATAAATAATGAAATCAATGTCTGGCTAGCAGTTAAAAAATTTGCAAAATTCTCTGTAGATAAAACCTTGCCTGATTTATCAAAGCAATGGTATTTACTATTATTTACTCTACCACTTAAAAATAGATCGCCCTCATATCTTTTTTGATCTTCAGCTCTTTTATAAGTTTTCTTGCTTTCTATCGGGATCATCTTCAGTTTTATTGGGCTTGAAATTTTCTTGAGATAATCCTGCTCCCACGACGAGATTTTATTTCTATAAGAAATATAAAAGAGTTTAACTTGCACTTTTTGCTCTGTCCCATAAGGACTCTAGATCATAATGTTCTCTAGATTCTTCTGTCATGATATTCACAAGCACGTCTCCTGCATCGATTAAAATCCAGTCTTTTGCCTCATCACCTTCTAACCCTAGTATCTTGATCTTGTTGTCTTTTAAATCATCTACAACCTTATTTGCTATTGACTGAATATGTCTAGTTGAAGTTCCAGTTGCAACAATAATATTTGAGGTAAAAGATGAAAACTTTTCAACATACATTTCTTTTATGTTGATAGCTTTTAGATCCTCTAGGGCAACCAAACACAAATTCTTTACTGTTTCAGATTTAGATAATTTGTTTGGCATTGATGAAATTATAATAGCTAATTCAAATATTTGTATCCAATAGAGTTTTTAGCAACTGTTCTTGTAGCCCATTAAAGTTTTTATTGCCACACATCAAGAACATTCTTTTTTTATCTACGTGCTCAGTTAATGTGTTTAGGTTCTGTAATGTAAGCTCTATGCAATGATCAAAGTAGTCTTTTTGTTTGGGTGTTGGATTGACTAAGAAGGTTTTTGCCCGCTGAAAAATTTCTTTGAGTCTCGAATCATGGTAACCGCTCTTCATTGTATTGGAGCCAATCTCGACTATTAAATACACTTCTGCTCCTAGAGATAATGCCTTGTCCAATGTTTTTTCTATTGCTGTTGGATGGTGAGCAAAATCATTAACCATAACAAATTTTTCGCTCTCAAAAAGATATTCAAATCTACGTTGTACTCCAAAAAAGCCTTTCAGCAACTTATCTGGATTTTTAATGCCAGGAATTTCAAATAATACTGCTTTGGCAAGATTTTTATTTAGAGCGTCCAGATCATCTTCTAATGTATCAAATATTTTCAATTTACATGCAATGGTTGTGCTGTCTTCTAACAAACCAAGAAAATTCTTTCTTACTCCAGACTTCGATATTAAAACGATTGAATCATGTCCTAAAGACTCTATTAATTCTAAAAATTGATCCTCAATGTCTTCAATATTAGAGTAGATATCACCATGATCGAATTCAATGTTATTTATGAGCAAAATTTTGGGCTTGTAATGAAAAAATTTTGGTCGTTTATCAAAATAGGCTGAATCGTACTCATCTGCCTCAATAACAAAATGTTCACCAGAGCTTATGCGCCACGAATTTAGTTTCCCGTTGGGCACGCCGGCAATCAAATAACTTGGGTCCAAGCCTGCATTCTCTA
>JADHNL010000017.1 GCA_016779525.1 SAR86 cluster bacterium
ATCGTTTCCCTGCCTTCAACTACATAAGTTCTGGTGACGACATTCCCTTTATCGTTATCTATAACATCAAAACTAAATTTGGTTATGTTATTTTTAATATTGAGCCTCATTTGTAAGTCGCTACCAAGTTGATCAAGAATCTTATTTTGCTTAGTGATATTGAATACTAACTCTTCTGAAACAACGCCCATGTCCGAGAAGTTCACTGCAAAAAAACTTGGATTTACACCTGGTATATTATTTTTAACTTCTGTTCTTATAGAGGTAACTTCTGAACCTGATATATTTAATTTTGATTTTTGTGAGTATTCAAATATCAACAAGGGTCGTAACTTAAAACTCGATTGTGCTGTGCTGCCATCAACTATAAACTTTCTGGTCATCTTAAAATCACCAAACTCGTGATGAGAGAAGGTAAACTCTGCTTCAAAGCTCTTAAAAGCATTACCACCCAGTGAGAAGCCAAGTAAAAGTAAAAAAATTATTTTCATGTTATTAGTGTGCCAATCGTTTCTGGATAAATTTTATTTTCCAGCGACTTTACCCTTTCTATTAGACTTTCAATTGATTCATTGGGTTCAATTTCAATGCGTTCTTGTCGAATTATTGGGCCTGCATCTAACTCCTCCGTAACGTAGTGGATTGTTGTACCGTGATATTTATCTTTATTCTCTAATGCTCTTTTATGTGTATCAAGACCAGGATATTTTGGCAATAAAGATGGATGTATGTTAATTATTTGGCCTTCCCAATTCTGCACGAAAAATTTAGATAAAATTCTCATATACCCCGCCAAAATTATGTAATCAAAATCTTGAGCTTCTAAGTAATCGCTTATTTTTTTATCATATTCATTTCTATCATCGAAATTTTTGCTATTGAGAACATAGCACGCAATATTATGGTCTTCAGATATTTTTATACCTGCCGCATCAGGGTTATTGCAAAACGATCCCGTTACTTTATAGCCATACGTTTTTTGTTGATGAATGATTGATTCAAGATTGGATCCTGTACCAGAAAAAAAGACAATTATTTTCACTTCAATATAAACTTTTTCTCAGAGGGATCTGTAATGGCCCCAATTTCAATGTAGTCATTTTCTTGGGCTAGCAGAGTATCGGTCTCTTCACTATTAAGAATTAAGCAAAAACCAATGCCGCAATTAAATACATTAAACATTTCAGTATCTGAGATATTGCCAAGCGATTGTATTTTTTGAAAGATTGGCGGTAATTCCCAGCTCTTGCTATCAATTTCTAAACTATTTCGAGTTGGGACTCTGCTTAGGTTTTCATCCAGACCACCACCGGTAATATGTGCCATGCCTTTAATATTGTATTTGGATAATAAGTCCAAAATCTCTCTGACATAAATTCTTGTTGGCGTTAACAATTCCGATATTAATTCCTGTGAAGGTTCAGTAGTCTCTAAAACATTATGAATTAAAGAGTAACCATTGGAGTGAAATCCGCTGGATGGAATTCCGACAATCTTATCACCCGGTTCAATTTGTTTGCCATCCACAATTTTTTCTTTTTCATTGATACCCATTGCGAAGCCAACTAAATCAAAACAATTGGGAGCATAGTGGTTTGGCATTTCTGCAGTTTCACCACCAACCAAGTCGCATTCTGCAAGCCTACAGCCCTCAAGTATCCCTGTAATAATCTCTTTTCCTTTTGATCGTTCAAGCTTCGATACTCCATAGTAATCCAAGAAAGCCAAAGGCCTTGCTCCACTTACAATTAGATCATTTACACACATTGCTACAAGATCTATTCCAATAGATGAAAAGTCTCCCATTTTGACAGCGAGGTTTAACTTTGTTCCCACTCCGTCACATGCAAGGGCATAGACAGGATTTTTAAAAGCAGTTGGCGGTTGGATATATCCAGAAAATCCTCCAATACTGCCCATTGAGTATCTGTGTTTGGTTCTGGATGTTGAGTTTTGAATATCTCTTACAAAGCTCTGACCCTCTTCAATATTTACACCAGAATCTTTATAGTTATGTCCCTTTTTTGTCATAAAATAGTTAACCTTTCTTTATGGATGATATGAGTTTAACAAGGTTTTTAAGAATTGCACTTGCAATATCAGTGCTGAGTTTTAATTGCTTTGGGCAATCGTCAAATAATTTCTTATTAATTTATGAAGATTATGAACACCTAAAAAACATTGAAAACTTAATTCAAAATGTCGATGAAAAGATTTTTACTAAATATGGTGTAAATCTTGATTCAATAGCTGGCTCTACGGACTTGGATGCCCAACGGTTTTTCATCGGCTATCAAGTGAGAGTTTTTGATGATGTTAGGCTTATAGAGCTTAAGTTTAATAAGGAGAAAATCGAGGAATATTTTTTAGAAAATTCAATTCCATTTTTAGCAAATACATCTGATGTGAAAATCTACATCGCAATTAACGATGCTTTTCTTCCGATGAATAATACTCTTGTATACGAGAGTGGAGAGTTTCAAAAAGAACTTGAAGTTACGAAACTCTTGGCAGGACTTAATCAAAATGTCAGAGTCAATTTTGAACTAATAGATAGTTACCCACAAGATGAAGCAGAAGAAAAAAAATTAATTGAAGATCTAGAAAATATGAATATTCCTAACTGGAATCTGTTGATGATTGATCGATTTGATCTAAGTAAGTGGTCTTTTAAATTCCCAAAATCAAATGAAATATTAATTTCTGACTCTATGAGCTTTCAAAATATTCTTTCAAGAAACCTTTTTTATACGCTTGAAAAGAATGTCTCACTCAATAGAAATAGTTATAGTGTCAAGTTTAGCTTTGACGTATCAAAAGAGGACCTAACTGAATTATTAGAAACGTTTTTG
Organism: SAR86 cluster bacterium; assembly: GCA_016779525.1. GTDB lineage: Bacteria > Pseudomonadota > Gammaproteobacteria > Magnimaribacterales > TMED112 > TMED112. The sequence goes on from JADHNL010000017.1 coordinate 2,853, forward strand.
ACGAGTACAGAAATACTGTCTTTTTATGTGTCTAGTTTGCAGGATAACTACATTGAAATTAAATATGATAGCTATCTGGATGAAGAGGAGATTAATGAAGTTTTAAATCAGAAAGGTTTGGTAGCAACAAAATGAATGATGTGACATCAAAAAATCAATTCTTTTTTGATTTTGGAAGAGATTTTGATGCTAAGTTTGAAAACTTTTTTTTCACTCAAGAAAATAAGATCATTCAGTCAGAAATTTTAAATTTGCTTTCCTCTGAAGATAAGCAAGATATCTTGTTATTTGGAAGTCCTAAATCTGGCAAAACATTTTTACTTAATTCAATCTTAAATGAGGATGCAGCTGCTACAAGATCCTCGATATATGTCGATTGTGCTAAAATTGGCACCAATCAAAATATATTTGATAGGATTTCGTCCAAAACATTAATATGCATTGATAACATTGATCAAAGCGACAGATCTAATCAAGTTGAAATATTTAATTTAATAAACGAGACAAAAGATTCAAATACCAAACTTATCGTATCAACGAATACACATTTATCTGAGCTTGAAGTGTTTGCTGATTTAAAATCCAGATTGCAGCAGATTAAATTCTTTACACTCCACCCAATATCAGACCAAGATGTTAACCGTGCTTTAGAGTTTATAGGCACAAAATTAAATTTAAATTTCAATGATGATATCTACAAATTTCTAGCAACCAGGATAAGAAGAGATTTTTCTACAATGAAAGATACTTTGATAGCGTTAGATAAATTTATGTATGCTGAAAAAAAACAACCGTCTAAAAAGACGGTTGCTGATTTTCTAAGACAATCTAAAAATTAATCTGAATATACACACCCGTAACAATAAATGTGGATATTATCTAGGTAATTTTTCTGCAAGGATTGTTTTGGACTTAAGCCTAAGAAAGATTTAACTATTTCTATTGTATTTGAGATAGCAAAAGCAAAGCCACTAGCAGATGGGGCAGGGGGCTTAACATAATCAACCTTAAATTCTTCAACCTCTGCAAGAGTGGCAGCATATGCTAGGGCATCTTCTAGATTTCCAATTTCATCCACTAGGCCAATTTCAAGTGCTCTTTCTCCAGAGTAGACTCTACCCTTAGCAATCTCTTTCACAACCTCAAGTGGAATATCACGGTCGATTGATGTTTGAGTTGTAAATTTGACGTATACGGAATTTATTCCAGACCTTACTAGGTCTTCAATTTCTACTGGCCAGTCTTGTCTCATCATATCAAAAGCACCCCATTTGGTTGTAGAGTAACCATCAATGCCGATTCCCAACCAATCGTAAATTTTTTCAACAGAAAACAAGGTTCCATAGACCCCAATCGAGCCTGTGATGGTATCATTTTCGGCGTAGATTTTATCCGCTAATGACGAAACCCAGTATCCACCTGAAGCGGCTAGCGATCCCATTGATACAACTACAGGAATACCTTTTTCTTGCGCTTTTTCAATTTCCCAACGAATGTAGTCCGAAGCTACAACTGAGCCTCCAGGTGAATTAACTCTTAAAACAATGGCTTTTGTATCTTCATTTTCATGGGCATCTTTTAGCATCTCTACAATCCCATCAGAGCCTGCTGTCCCTAGCATAACATCGCCACCCATTATGGCTCCTTCTATTGCAACCACTTTGATGACATTATCGGATTTTACTGGTTTGTCTTTTGGTAGTGTTTCAAGATAATCGCTAAAATAGATAGCATTAAGCTCTTCTTCGTCATCTTCAAGAGCTCCAAACTTTTCAATCATTCTTGCATCAAAATCATCATCTTCTTCAATGACATCAACGAGACCCCAGTCAAGAGCAGCAGTCCACTCATCGACCTCACCGTTAACGAGTTGTTCCCAGGCATCATCGGCAATCCATTGCAGATCAATATCTCTTTGTTCCTGCACAAAGTTTTTAAATTTACCCCAGAGCGGCGTGTAAAACTCAAGATTTACTTTTGCTTCTTCACTCATTGAATCTCTAGTAAATTGTTCTGGGCCTGTTTTAAAGTCTCCCGCTGCGAAAATTCGAGGAGTAATTAAAAATTTATTTAAAAAGTTTTTATAGTATTCTCTTGGGCCGCCAAAACCATCTATCATAATAGCTGAATACGTTTGAGAACTTATCTCAGATCCTGCAGAAGCAAGTACGTAACTCACGTCACCCAAGTAGTCACTTCTAACAATAATCTCTTTGCCCGCATCAACTGCTTCTTTTATTTTTTCTGCGATGGCCAAAACGTAAGGTATTTGAATACCTAGGCCTGAAGGGTCGAATATCATAGCATCAACGTTTTCATCATTTTTAAAATCTTCAAAAAATTTAATCATATCCCGGTACTGATACACTCTTGTGCTTTCAGCTCCACCCAAAGATTCCTCCAATACCTGCTCCCACCATTCAGCTTCAACTTTACCAGGCTCTTGATCAACAACAATGCCTGAAGGTGTAAAGACCACAACTTTGCCTTCTGAATCTGGTTTATCTGAACCTGTCCATAATGGACTGATGAGGCTATTAAGAATGCCTACTGCCACTAATAAAAAAATACCTGTAGCGAATGTAAATCTAATCGCTTTCCAGAAAAAATCTCTACCTACTGTTATGTAAGACCAAACGGTACCTAGAAAGCTGGCTAGCTTTGTAAAAAATTGATTGTTCATAATTCCTCGTTAATTAGTTATTAGTAATACTGCAAATCAAAAAAAAAGTTTCATTCAGATGCAAAAATCAATTGTAAAGCCTCAAACAATGCATATAAAGTAAATTCTATGAAAAAATATCTCATATTGGCTTTATTTCTTTTTTCTTGCGAAAGGCCTGAATTTTTATTTACTGATGGGGAAGGGGCAAAATTTTCAGATTATGAGGATCAAATAATTTTTTTGAATATCTGGGCTGATTGGTGTCCACCCTGCATAATAGAGTTCCCATATTTTAATGAAATCAACGAAGAGCCAAATGTAAGCGTAATTGGGTTTCACTTTGATCAATTTGACACCTTACCTAATGAGGAAGTAAATAGGTTGATGAATAAATTTAACGTTGAGTTCAAGAATTTATCTACCGATCCAAGAAATTTATGGAGCTTAGATCTTCCAGACAGTGTACCAACAACCTACATCATTAAAAATGGAGAAATTCTTGACGCCATAACTTACCCACTAACCCTAGAAAAGCTCAGAGAGCTTGTTGCAACTAATTGATCTTTGACTTAATTAACCCTGTTTTAAGTTTGGTAGATATTTCATCACCTTTCTTTACTGCTTTAGAATCTCTAATAATATTGCCTTTTTCGTTATAAGTGATTGAATAACCTCTTTCCAATACATTCTCAGGATTTAAATTATTTAATTGGTCTTTAAAGGAAGCAATTAAGCCTTGTTTGGCGTTGAGCTTATTTTTTAACACTCTTAATAACTCTTTTACACCTTTGGCAATATCTATCCTTAATTGGGCAACTCTTTTACTAGGATTGTTTGAATTTATAGCAGTTGCATAAAAATGAGATTTATCTTTTTTTAGCTGCAGCAGTTTTCTCATAGCAAATGACATCTGTTCTGACTTTTGATCGAGTCTTTGATATTGGTCATGTATTTTTTGTTGTGGCGATCTTAAGAGTTTTTGATTAAGCAAAACCTTTTCCTTGTAGTTTGAGAGCCTTAATTTAAATGTCTTAATTAAATTCGTTGAAGCCCCTTCAAAATAATTTAATAATTGGGAGGCTCCATTGCTTACAATCTCTGCAGCTGCAGTAGGTGTTGCCGCCCTGATATTTGAGACAAAGTCCATTAAAGTGAAATCTGTTTCATGGCCTACACCACTAATAATTGGGATTTTTATTCCACTGACATATCGACAAAGATCTTCATTATTAAAACTCCATAAATCCTCAATTGACCCACCACCCCTACAAACAATTATGGCGTCGAAGTTTTCTTGATCTTGATGTTGCTCAATCAATTCTAAAGATTGTTTAATAGAATTGGCTGAGCCTTCCCCCTGAACTACCGCTGGAAATATCGTTGATTGAATATGTGGGGCTTTACGCCGCAGTGTTGCAATTACATCTTTTACAGCTGCTCCGTGAGGGGAGGTCACTATTGCAACCTTATTAATTAATGCAGGCAATAGATTTTCTGTCTTTGTGTTAAAAAGCCCCTCACTATTAAATTTATTTTTTAGTAGCTCAAACTTTCTCAATAGCTCACCGTAGCCAGCAAGCTCCATTTTATTAACTATCATTTGGTAGCGTCCTGTTTTATGCCAAACAGATAACTTGCCCTGCATGATGACTTGGTCGCCCTCATTTGGCTTGAAGCCAAGGTTGATATTTTGCAATCGAAACATCGAACAATTCAAAACAGATTCTGCATCTTTTACAGAAAAGTACCAATGACCAGATGAACCATATTCTTTAAAGTTTGATATTTCCCCAACCACCCATAAAGGAGGGAATGCTTCATTAATGAAATCATTAACGGTTTTATTTAGTTCAGTAACACTCAGAATTTCTCTTTCGTCAGAATTGGTAGTGCCAGAGTAGTCTTCCATAAAAATTTATTATATTCTATTGTCCACTGCGAGTTTAGCTCAGTTGGTTAGAGCACCTGCCTTACAAGCAGGGGGTCGTAGGTTCGAATCCTACAACTCGCACCATTATTATGGAAGTAGACATATCTTCAATACTAGAATTTCATAAAAAAAATAGCGGCACAGGGAAAATTTTTAATTTTTCATTAATCAAATATGAAAAAGGTAAGTTAGAACTATCTGCCGAATTTTCCGATATGACATTGAATCCTGATGGATCAGTGCAAGGCGGTATGATGACTTCTATGCTTGATGATGTTACTGCCTTGCTTTTAATAAATGAGCTTGGTGGAATTTATCCTGCCTCCGTCAATCTACATTCTCATCATCATAGACCATTGTTTAAGGGCAAAGTTAACGCTAAGGCAGAGATAATAAAAATTGGCAAAACTATAGCTACAGTAAAAGGTGAGATTTACAACGCCGAAGGTAAGCTAGCAACAACTCTTATGCATACTATTTTTATTCACCAAGACAGAAGAAGTATATAAAAAAAGCCCGCTTGCGCGGGCTTAAAGTTCAGTATAAAAAAAGCTTAGCCTTTTTTAACTCCGGAATCCATCATAGCTGCATACCAGATAACAAGTCCGAATAAGAATTTGTTAACTAAGTCAGCAAGGTTATAGATTGTGTTAAGTGCGTTAGCATCAACACCACCACCTAAGTAACCTAGGAAGTAACCGATTGGGTAGATTGACCAACCAATTGTTACGATCCATTTAATTCCGTTAAAAGCAAAGCTCAGTGCTTCGTTTCCAGCTGCGTCTTTAATTTTTGCAGCTTCACCTGCAAAGACATAATAGATAATGTATATCCAAGCAAGCATTGATACAACAAACATTAATGTTGGATCTGCGAAACCTGCTTCACCTAAAAATCCTGTTATCAGCATAACTAATGCAGCTGCTAATAAGTTCCAGAAAACTCCAAGACTTACTGCTACTACAGCTGAAAGGATTAAGTAAAACTCTACAATCTGCATAGGAACAGTAACCAACCAGTCAATATATCTATAGACTGTAGGTGATTCACCTGTTGCTACCCAAACATCTCTCATGTATAGGTAATGCCAGAAAGCGACAAAACATACCAGAGCTGCAACGGTTAAAGATGTCTGCCAAGAAGCTTTAACTGTGCTTCTTTCCATGAAAAAGAATAAAGCACCAGTAGCCATTATGGCAGTTGCAATCCAAAACGATACACCGACATAGTCGACAACACCGTTTGAAACTAAAGAATAATCCATTAGATTTTCCCCCTTATAATAAGTAAATTTACTTTACGCCAATAATTGTACAGACCAAAATCAGAAATTCAACTTTCTTTACAGCATAAAAAAGTTGTAAATATTGTTATTTTGTACCAGAATCTACAACTCGCGGTCCGGTAGTTCAGTTTGGTTAGAATGCCTGCCTGTCACGCAGGAGGTCGAGGGTTCGAGTCCCTTCCGGATCGCCATTGAGATTATGATTGCTGAAATAACACTGCATACACTTTTAGCTGCAATTGTTGGAGCTATTTGGGCAACCCCCTTAGTGGTAAGTCCTGCTGCCAGAAACAGCTTGGATAAAGAGGCTCTAAAGTTCTTTCTAAAATCTTATTTTTTCAGATTTAACATTTTTCTGATCTTAATGCTGGCTTTGTATTTAGGCGTGGTTTATTTCTTTATGTTGCCTGAGTATGAGCTTATCTGGAGCGATGCTAAAAATCTTACTATCCTGATTATTCTTGGACTTAATATCTTGAATATGTTTCTAGGACTTATCATCGACAATACTAAGATTGATAGCTCTAGTAACTTTTTTAAATTCATACATGCTTTTAGTGTTTCAATCTTGGCCTCTACCTCATTTGCTGCCCTTTACTTTCTTATCGAAAAGTTTTTGACACTTTGAAAAAAACCAATCTACCAGCTAAGACATGCCCTGTATGCAATAGAAGTTTTAATTGGCGAAAAAAATGGAGCAGAGATTGGGAAAATGTGATTTACTGTAGTGAAAGGTGCAAAAGATCAAAAAATGGATCTGCTAAATAAAAAATTCTTTTTACCCGTACTGTTTTTTCTTTACATAAGCATTCTCTTTTTAACTTTAACTGACTATGACGAGGGTGCATTTACTGCAACATCTCTTCAGATGCTTAGGGAAAGCCAATTTTTTATTCCCTATCTTGGAGATAGTTTAAGGCTTGAAAAGCCAATTCTAACTTACTGGATACAGGTGAGTTCGATTTCACTTTTTGGAGCATCGGAATTTGCTATGAGGTTGCCATCGTTGATTGCAGCTTTTTTCTGGGCTTATATCTTTGGAAAATTTATTAAGGATAAAATTCCTGGTAAAAGTCAAAGCAACTACATCTTCACTTTGCTTACTCTTCCTGGAATTCTAGTGATGTCGGTGGTGGCGACGGCTGATGCATTTTTAAACCTTTTTATATGTTTAGTGATGCTAAATATCTATGACTACTCTGATACAAAAAAAGAAAAATTCCTATTGGGAGCAGCATTTTATTTAGGTCTGGGCTTTCTAACAAAAGGTTTTGCAATTCTAGCAATCATTGGGCCAGCATCCTTGCTATATTTTTTGATAATTAAAAAATTAGATAGATTTTTTTCTGCTATCTTTAATGCGAAGGCGTGGATTATCTTTGGGTTAATTGTCGTACCTTGGTTTCTTGTACTATTTTTGAGAGAAGGTGCTAGCAATATAGAGTATCTTTTATTGGGCCAATCGTTTGGTAGGTTTTCAGACACCATGGAGAGTCATTCAGGAAGTGTTTTTTACTACCTACTGCTCTTACCATTTTTAGTTTTTCCTTATTTTTTAAATTTCTTTAATGGGCTAAGAAGAAGCTTTGCTGAAAAAAAACCCATCGATCTATTTTGCCTAATATGGTTCTTGTGGGTACTAGTATTTTTTTCGTTTTCCTCAACAAAACTTCCACACTATCTTGTTTATGGTTTAACACCTGTTGTGTATTTTATTGAAAAAAACACAGCTTTATTAAGCAACCGAACCTATAGCTTAAATAACTTTCTAGCCCATACCTTGATGTTGTTATTTTATTTAAGCCTACCGTTTTTATTTGAATATGTTTATAACCTTGATCCTTCTATGGAAGCATCACCTTTGTTTATCAAAGAATTCTCAGGCAACTATCTTTTTATTGGTTCATGTATTCTTGGGGTGCTATTAATTTTCATTCTTCTTAGAGCTAAATATAAATATGTTAAGGGACTACAATTTATGGCCTTATATCAAGCATTCCTCCTAACCATTTTTGTCATTCCTTCAGCTATAAAAGTAATGCAAGCAGATCTTAAATCTTTAGGTATATATGCAAAAACAAATAACATCAGCTTTGCCGTAAATAAAATAAACAAACCAACCCTATCTTTTTATTCAAGCACAAATTATCTAAGAGATATTGAGGATAGTGAATATTTTATAACCCGAATCGACAAAGTTGATATTCAGAGATATGAGGTCATCCAGCAAAGAGGAAACTATGTTTTGCTAAGGCAGAAGTATGATGAAAACTAGAACAAGAAATTTTTTGCTGGCTTTAACAATTGTACTTATGTCATTAAAACTATTTCCTGCTCTTGATTTATATGCTCTGAAATTTTTGAATAAATTGTTTTTTGATGAACGAACCTTTGCAGTAATAACTGATATGGGAAATGCATTTTTTATTACGGCATTTATAATTCCTGCACTTATTGGCTATTCAAATTTTAATAGCAAGATTAATTCTGTTTCAGCAAGTATTTTGGTAATCCCCAGCTTGGTATTTGGCCTATTCATTCAGTTAGTAAAAAACTTAGTTAACGCCCAAAGACCAGCAGGAGTTGGTGATATTAATATAAATTTTCTTGAACCTGTTTTTCAATCAAATTCATTTCCAAGCGGACATACAGCATCAATTTTTATTGTTTGCCTAATTTGGTTAAAAGTTGCACTTACAAACACTAGAGGATATCAGATGCATTATTTTGTTATTGTGCTTTGTGCATTAGTTGTTTCATTGACCAGGGTCATTGTAGGCGCACATTGGCTATCAGATGTGCTGGCCAGCATTTTATTTGCTTGGTTGTTTACGGAATTATTTTTAAAGTATTTTCTGAAAATCAATAAATCAAAGATCGCAGTCTATAGCTCATGGGGAATCATATTGTCTGCTTGGTATGGAGTATTTTTTATGGAGGTATTTGATTATATCTGATGAGCTTTGATCTAGTTTTCTCAATTTGGCTTGCAGAAATTAGAGTATTAGAAACATTTTTTTCTTTTATTTCTGGACGAGTGTTTTCATTTTCTTTGTTTGGCATTTTTGCTGTTTTTATGCTGTATCAGAAGAGATACAAAGACCTTCTTTTTGTTTTTTTAGCACTTATTTTTGGCGACTTGATAGGGGCACAGCTTAAAGATTTAATTCAGGAGCCAAGACCCTGTTTCGGAAATTTTGTAGTATTTTCACAGCTTAACATTATTGAGCAACCCTGTGGTTCAAGATTAACTGGAATGCCCTCCAATCATGCACTTAATTTCTTTCTTTTTGCCACAGTGTTTTACTTATTGACGCGACAAAAAGTATTAACCACAGCTTTATTCATGATTGCATCTGCAGTGGCGCTATCAAGAGTTTTTTTAATCAAACATTTATTAAGTCAAGTGATCATTGGGGCAGCTTTAGGTATAATCCTCGGCATAACTTTCTATAATATTTACAAAAGAATAAGATGACACAAAATTTAGACATCTCAATTATTTCACCAATTTACAATGAAGTAGAAAATATCGATCCCTTTATTAAGTCGGTTGAAGAAACAATGTCTGCTCAGAATTGGTCTTGGGAGCTAATACTTATTGATGATGGGAGTAACGATGGCTCTCTTGAAAAACTTAAATCCATCAGCAAAGAAAAAACAAACATAAGGGTATTGGCTCTTTCCAAAAACTTTGGGCAAACACCTGCGATTCAAGCTGGTTTTGATAACGCTTATGGAAAGTTCTACGTAACACTTGATAGTGATTTGCAAAACGATCCTAAGGATATTCCTCTGATCATTAATAAGCTAATAAATGAAGATTTAGACTTGGTTGTAGGATGGAGAAAACAAAGAAAGGATAATTTTTTTATGCGAAATTTGCCTTCAATGATTGCAAATAACCTTATAGGAATGATCACTAAAGTTAAATTAAATGATTATGGATGCAGTCTAAAAGCATATAACTCTGAAATACTCAAAGAGGTGAAGCTTTTTGGAGAAATGCATAGATTTATCCCAGCCTGGATGGCAACAAAAATTCCACCTCATAAAATAGATGAAGTTGAAGTAAGGCACCATCCCAGAATTGCAGGGGAATCAAAATATGGCATCTCTAGAACTTTCCGAGTGTTTTTAGACTTAATCTCAGTTTACTTCTTCATGAGATTCTTTAGCAGACCAGGTCATTTCTTTGGTTTAATTGGTTTGGTATTGAGTTTTTTAGGGCTGCTTATTTTAGGTTATTTAGTTTCACTAAAATTATTTTATGGGTTGGATATTGGTGACAGACCACTTCTAATAGCAGGCACAATTTTATTGGTTGTTGGTGTGCAATTTATAAGTCTCGGTGTCATAGGAGAGATTTTAAGTCGAACTTATTATGCATCAAGCAAAGAAAAGTCATATTTCATAAGATGGGATTCAACAAATAATAAATGAAGATTGCAGTTATAGGGTCTGGCAAGTTTGGCAGAGTTTTAGCTCAAATTTTGGGTGAAAATGGCCATGAAGTTATCATTTTTTCTAGAAGACAAACCGAAGTAAATTCCATAAATAAAGATAAGATAAGCAGCTCAGGCTTTAAGTTTAACAATGCAAGCAATATCAGGGCAACCAATGAAGTAGCAGATTTAAGTTCCGCTTCCTATATTTTAATTTCAGTTTCCAGTAAAGATTTCAGAGAAGTCATGAGTTCTGTGATACCGAGAATGTCTTCTCAAATATTTGTAAGTTGTGTTAAAGGCTTCGAAGAGAGGACAGGTAAATTGATGACTGAAATTCTTAATTCCGATTTCGGAGTTCCTGAAGATAGGCTTGTAGTATTAAGTGGCCCAAATCTATCAATAGAGTTAGATAATTGTGAGTTAACAGGTACAGTTTTGGCAGGAAAGAGCAAAAATGTTTTGCAGGACCTTGCTGCAGTTCTTAAAAATGACTATTTCATACCGTATGTAAATAATGACATGAATGGAGTTGAAATGGGCGGAGCTTTAAAAAATATTTATGCCATAGTATCTGGTTATTTTCACCAGAAGGGAGTTGGTGAGAATACTATTGGACTTCTCCTAACAAAATGTCTTGAGGAAATGAGATTATTTAGCCAAGCAAAAGGAGCAAACTTTTCAACATTCTTAGGCCTATCAGGTGTCGGAGATTTCTTTTCGACTGCTTTATCAAAAGACTCAAGAAACTATAGGTTTGGTACTTTGCTAGCCAAAGACTTCTCTGTTGAAGAAGCATTAAAAGAAGTTAATGATACGGTTGAAGGGTATCAAACTTCATTGATTGTTTTTGAAGAAGCCCAAAAGATGAATCTCAATTTACAAATTCTCAATTTTCTCATTTCAATTTATGAATCTACAAAAAGTCTTGAAGATGCAAAGGAAATTTTTCGAAGCAAGTCAATTGAAGAGGATATCAAGCTTAAAGGCTAGACCTGGTAGTCTTCATCTCCTAAGTCTGAAGAAAGCTTGTAGTCAAATCCTGTAGAAGTTTTGATATTGGTTCTAGAAATATCCAAATCCGTTAAATCTAGAACATCTTTATCAAACTCATAGATTGGTTCGACTTCATTATTTATGGCCATTAATTTATTTTGAGCTCTTGATTCCAAGGTTTTTTCTTGCAGTCCTTGCCACTTGCTAAGCTCAGAGCTGCTATATCTCTTGTTAATTAGCTCCAATGTAAGGTCTTTTGAAATTAGAGCAGATGTCGCATTATTGCCGCCAAAGCCTTTTGAGTTTAAGAATACAATATCTTTTGTGTCTTCAAATTCTCTGTCTTCCAGAAAATAATCTAAATTGTCTGTAAATACATCATCGGCTAGCTTTGGAATTGTGCATATCCCTGAAAGTTTTTGACTATCCAATGCACCTAAAGCTGACCATATTTGATCCATACCTGCTGTTCCCATAGTGTGACCTAATTTTGATTTCACCGAGGTAACTGGCATGTTGTTTAATTTAAATTCTTTAGCAAAAGTTGACATGATATGAGATTCAGTAATTCTGTTAAGTGGAGTACCTGTACCATGTGCAATGAAGCAAGATTTATTTTGAAGCACTTGTTCTCCAAAAACTTTTTCAATATCTTTAAATGTTTTGCCAACGGAAAAGTAATTGCCTGCACCAGGCCCTGAAATTGATTTTTTATTGCCGTCAGCATTAATATTTACATTTAAAAAAGCTCCTCTAATGTTTGCACCTGTTTCTAAAGCTAGCCTGTCACTCATTAAGATAGTGAAGCCTGCTGACTCTCCACAAACCATTCCCATATTGTCTCCAAATGGTCGACAGAAGTTTTTGTAGTTTAAATCCTCTCCTTCACCTAATAGTGCTTGTAAGTTTTTCATTCTTTCATCAGTCGCCATAGCTCCCATTGCACTAAAACCTATATATGCTGGAGGCCCTAAGATAGCTTCTGAAGCACCAACAATAACTAACTCACTTTTTCCACTTTTTATTAACTCTACTCCGGCATTGAGGTTATACAAAGAGGTGGCACATGCCCCTATAAAGTGACCAGTTATTCCTAGACTTCCTGTAACATAAGCATTTATAAAATCTGCTGTCATTTCAGGCAAAGTAAAAGAAATGTGCTTAGAGGTTGCTCTTTGTCCTAGAGGATATGATGCAAATAGACCATCTCCTGAGTTTCTGTCCATATTCATAACAGCACAGCCTGCAAAACATCCAACTTTATCTCTGCCGTAAGCATCAATATTCTTTTTTAGGTCTAACCCCGTGTCAGAAATTGCATCAGCAATTCCCAGAATAGACATTCCCAAAGCTTTTGGGTGTTGTCTAGAAGCATAATGCTTTACTGGATCAAGTTGAAACGGCAACTGGGCACATGCGTTTGCTGGCATCTCGTAGTCATATGTCCAAAAAGTTTCTCTAAAAAACTTGTAATCAAGCTTTCTCATCAGGGTATTCTCTAGAACCTGTTGCTCCTTGCTTTTGATGAAGTTATTAATTTCAGAGCTCTCTACTGTTTGATCCATAAGACCGCAGAGAGACAGCACAGATTTTAGGTAATTTAATTTCTCTTCATCTGACTGAAAGTCATAAGTCATCCTTGAATAACTTAGATTATGTGATGCTCTACCGGCGGGTGTGATTCCGCCAAAGCCAACAATACACGGTATAGGTTTATTGCTCACTACAGTTTTTCTCCATTGCATTTACTGTGTTTAATATCAAAGTATTTATTGTCATTGGGCCAACCCCTCCAGGGACAGGTGTATAAGCTGAAACTATATCTTCTATCCCTTCCATGTCAACGTCTCCGCATTTTTTGGAGGGGTGATATCCTGCATCTACTAATACAGACCCTTTCCTTAGCATTTTGCAGCTGATAAAGTTAGGAATACCCACTGCAGCAACCACAATTTCTGCATCGCTAATTAAATTATCCAAATTTTTAGTTTTCGAATGTGCAGTAATGACAGTAGCATCTGCATTAAGCAATAAAGCTGACATCGGCTTCCCTAGAATCTGGCTTCTGCCAATAACTAGAGCAAGTTTCCCGCTACAATCAATTTTGTAATTTTCCAGTAAACGCATTATTCCGAAGGGTGTACAGGATTTAAAAGCTTCTAGACCCATCACCATGTTTCCATAACCTTGGGTGGAGACCCCATCTACATCTTTATGCAAAGCTATTGCATTAAAGCATTTTTGTTCATCAATATGATTAGGAGCTGGATGTTGCAAAAGTATGCCATCGATGGAACTGTCCAGATTTTGAGATTCAATCAGATCCAACAATTCTTTAGTTGTTGTTTGTTCTGGAACATGATGTGTAATTGTTTTAACTCCCAGAGATGTGCAAGCCTTCTCCTTCATGGCAACATAAGTTTTTGATGCCGGATCTTCACCAACAATGATTGCCGAAAGAGCAGGGGGTCTCTTAAATTTATCAGTTAAAATTTTTGCTTTTTTTGCAATTTCAAGATTGCTTTTTTCAGCAAGAGATTTTCCATCAAGAATAATAGAGTTTGCCATTAAATTTTTTGCTTGAAGTTAAAGCACATAGTTTATATGATTTCTCTTTCGGGGCATAGCGCAGCCTGGTAGCGCACCTGGTTTGGGACCAGGTGGTCGCAGGTTCAAATCCTGCTGCCCCGACCAGCGCCAGTAGCTCAGCTGGATAGAGCAGTAGCCTTCTAAGCTATTGGTCGGGGGTTCGAATCCTCCCTGGCGCGCCAA
>JADHNL010000018.1 GCA_016779525.1 SAR86 cluster bacterium
TTATGAGAAAAGAGTGAGCGAGAGAGCACGAAGCAGAACTGATTCACTTAAACTGATTAACCTAAGAAGAGAGATTTCGAATTTAAAGCAGTTTCAAACTTACGAAGAATACATGGAATTTGAAGAAGAAGATGAATTTGCTTTGGATGCTGAGATAGATCAATCCATCAACATACTTTTGGAATTAGTGGAGGCTTCGTGAGAATTATTACGTTTAATATAAATGGCTTAAGGGCAAGACCTCATCAACTGGAAAGATTAAAAGAAAAATACGACCCAGATATTATTGCTATTCAAGAGATAAAAGTTAGTGATGAAGATTTCCCTGAACATATCCCAACGGATTTAGGCTATAAATTTTTTAACTATGGTCAAAAAGGGTTTCATGGCGTTGCCATCTTTTCAAAATCAGAGCCTATTGAAGTTGTTAAAGGTCTGAATGGTGGTGAAGATGAGGTTCAAAAAAGGTACATACAATGCGATTATAAAACTGATAAAGGAGTCCTATCCATTTGCAATTCGTACTTTCCTCAAGGAGAAAATAGAAAACATCCAGAAAAATTCCCCTTTAAAGAGAGGTATTACTCTCGAATTACAAAACACATTGCCTCAATAAAAAATAATCTCATCCTTACAGGTGATTTTAATATTGCTCCCCTAAGAGAGGATATAGGCATGAAAGATGATGGGGTAAAACGATGGTTAAGAGAGGGGCATACTGCTTTTTTACCTGAAGAAATTGAATGGTACAAAATGTTAACCAATCTTGGTCTACATGATTTTTGGCGAGAAAATAATCCAAACTCAACAAAGTGCTCTTGGTTTGATTATCGGTCAAGAGGCTTTGATCAAGAACCAAAAAGAGGATTACGCATTGACCATTTTCTTATTTCTAAGCAGCTTGAAGAGGTTTATCTTGGGTCAGATATTGATCATGAACTTAGAGCAATGGAAAAACCATCTGACCATTGTCCAGTAGTGCTAGATTTGGATTTAGAATTAGTTTCTTAGAAAATCTTATGCTTTCCTCTTAAGATCTCAAAAAACATAATGTAATCACTCACTAAGCTGAAAAGAGGATACGTGAAAGTTGCTGGTTTATTCTTTTCAATGAAGAAATGACTAACCCAAGCAAACCCATAACCAGACAATAGAGCCAGCAAAAAGTATATTGGGTTAAAAGTAGCAAGAAGTTGGATTAAAAAATATATGGATAAGCCCGTACCAATAAAATGGAATAACTTAGTATGCTTACCCTCATGTTCGCTTAAATAATATGGATAAAATTCTTTTATATTTTTATATTTTTTCACGATATGAATTATAACTTTATGACTATCGTAACTCAATTTTGAGACTTAACAGCTGATTGTAAAGTTTGAAGGTATGTTCTAATATTTAATGTCGTCAATAATGGGTAAACAATGAAAAAGATTTGGACAATTAATTTATTCTTTCTAATACTCTTTGCCATTCCAATCAATGCAGAAATTGATAAGGATGCAAAAATAATTCAACCTGGTGCACCAGGCAAACCATCTAATGTTCTTGATGCTGAGACCGCAATTGCTATAGCAAATACCTCTTATACAAGGGCTGATGTAGATTTTTTAACAGGAATGATAGTCCATCATGATCAAGCTTTGGTTATGTCAGAACTTGCTCCGGAAAGAACAAATAACAAATCTATAATTGACTTGGCTGGACGAATAGAGGTTTCGCAGGAGGACGAAATTTCGTTCATGAAAGACTGGCTATATGCACGAGAAGAGCAGCAGAGTGATAACCATCATAATCATATGCATATGAAAATGGCTGGTATGGCAACACCACAACAATTAGATTCACTGGAAAATTCAAAAGGTAAGGACTTTGACAGACTTTTCTTAAATTTAATGATCAATCATCACGACGGAGCGATCAAAATGGTGAATGAATTAAGAAAACAATCGGGTTCTGCATATGATCCTGTTTTGAACGAATTTGTCACAGACTTATACAACGATCAGGGCGTTGAAATTGAAAGAATGAATGGCCTCTTGATTGGTTTGTCAGATGATCCTAGATCGGGTCTTAAGGGTGGGCTAAAAACAGCTGAAGAAGCAATACTTAACCTTGAGCTTATAGCTTCTTTGGATAAGCCAACAGGCTTTTATGATCCAAATAATCCAGCACTACGTGGTTCTGAGAACGATAGTAAAAGCGAAGATGAAGAAGAAATGACACTTGAAGAAAAATCAAGAAAATTACGATCTCCAATGTTTAGTTTTTCAAATACAGATATGGCATTTAGCGATGATCTTTTGGTAGCAGGCAGTTATCACGGTTTTAATATGTATGAGCTTGATAAAAATGGAATGCCAAGTTTAATTACCTCTGTTGTTTGTCCTGGAGGGCAAGGTGATGTTTCAATAGTTGGTGATCTGCTAATAATGTCAGTTGAAGAAACAAGAGGCAGGTTAGATTGTGGCTTAGAAGGAGTTGGAACTGAAGCAAGCCTTGATCGATTTAGAGGAATAAGAGTATTCAATATCGCTGATCGTAAAAATCCTGTGCAAGTGGGTGTGGTTCAAACATGTCGAGGATCGCATACTCACTCTGTTGTTGCAGGCCCAACCGATGATGGGAAAATCATTGTTTATAACTCTGGTACAGGTAGAATCCGAGACCAAAAAGAGATGGAAAGCTGTATCGATTCTCCAGGCGATACTAGAACAGCTTTATTTAGAATAGATGTCATTGAAATTCCAATTGATAACCCATCAGCCTCAAGAATAGTTTCAAGCCCAGCTGTATTCGCTGATGAAGAGACCGGTGAGCTTGCTGGCCTTTGGCGCGGCGGTGATCATGGAGATCCTTATGAAACACAAACCACCAGAATAACCAATCAGTGCCATGATATTACTGTATTCCCAACAAAGAATATCGCTGCAGGTGCCTGTTCAGGCAATGGCATTTTGTTTGACATAACAGATCCATACAACCCAAAAAGACTTGATGTTGTAACAGACATTGGCTTTGCTTATTGGCACTCAGCCACTTTTAATAACGATGGCACAAAAGTTGTCTTTACCGATGAATGGGGTGGTGGCGGAAGGCCAAGATGCCGTGCATGGGATCCATTGAACTGGGGTGCCAATGCAATTTACGATATTGTCGAAAACAAGTTGGAATTTAAAAGTCATTATAAAATGCCTGCTCCACAACTTGAATCAGAAAATTGTGTTGCCCATAACGGCTCAATTGTTCCAATTCCAGGTCGTGACATTTTTGCTCAAGCTTGGTACCAGGGGGGCATATCACTAATGGACTTTACAGATTCAAGCAACCCAATTGAAATTGCTTACTTTGATAGAGGCCCAGTTCTTGAAGATGAGCTTGTTACTGGTGGCTATTGGTCGGTATATTTTTATGAAGGCACTTTATACGGGACTGAAATTGCAAGAGGTTTAGATGTATTTAAGCTTCTTCCTAGTGAATTTGTAACAACCGATGAGATTAATGCTGCAGCCAATGCTTACCCAGCTGCTGGACCAAAAAGGTTATTTAATCCACAACAACAGATTCCTATGACTTGGCCAGGATCAATGTCTGGCTCAGCACCTTGATAGATAACATAACCAACAATTTATATAGCCTAGGCAGATTTCTGCTTGGGCTGTATTTTTTACTGCCTGGCTTAGCAAAAGTCTTCTTGTTCCAAGAGAATTTAGATGTCGTAACCCTTAGAGAGGTCCCTTTACCAACTATTTCACTAACTCTTGTGGCAATATGCCAAATTGTTTTTGGGTTATTCTTGATGTTAGGCAAATACATACAATTAAGCGCAATTATTTTAGCTGTAGTTACTTTGCTGATAAATTTATATATTCATGATTTTTGGAATATGTCAGGTGAGCTAAATCAAGACCATGAAACTCAGAACTTCGTAAAAAACCTTGCTATTCTCGCAGGCTTACTTGTGTTATCGAAGAAAAGTTAAATCTACTCCCACTCTATAGTAGCTGGTGGTTTTGAAGTAATGTCATAAACTACTCTGCTGATACCATCGATCTCATTTACTATTCTTGTTGATACGTGCTCGATGAAATCGTGGGGCAAGTTCGTTGCTTTGGCAGTCATAAAGTCAGTTGTATTAACGGATCTTAATCCAATAACATCTGCATAAATACGATTATCCCCCACTACTCCAACTGATTTGATAGGCATATAAAATGCATATGCCTGACTGGCAGAATAATATAGATCATAATTTTTTAATTCAGATAAAAAAATATGATCGGCTTCTCTAAGTCGCTCTAATCTTTCTTTATTTACTTCGCCTATAACTCTAATACCCAAACCCGGACCAGGGAACGGGTGTCTTTCAACAATCTCATGTGGCAAGCCTAGCTCTTTGCCAATTTTTCTGACTTCATCTTTAAATAACATTCTAAAAGGTTCCAACAGTTTCAGATTCATCCTTTCTGGTAAGCCACCTACATTATGGTGAGATTTAATTACTTTGGCTTTTGATTTTGAATTTCCTGCAGATTCAATAACATCTGGATAAATTGTGCCTTGTGCAAGCCAAGCTATACCATCGAGCTTCTTACTTTCCTCTTCAAAAACCTCAATAAAGGTATTGCCAATTATTTTTCTTTTGGTTTCAGGATCTGTTACTCCCTCTAATCTGCCGAGAAATAGCTCTTGTGAATTTACCAGATAGACTTTCAAACCTATTTTTTCGTATAAATTAGCAATTACATTTTTTGCTTCGTCTTTTCTCAATAAGCCATGATCAACCATTACACAGGTAAGGTTTTTTCCAATAATTTTATACAAAACTGCAGCTAAAACAGTTGAATCAACCCCACCACTTAAAGCAAGCAATACTCTGTCATTGCCAACACTTTCTTTTACATCAATATCTATCTGATGAAGAATGTCTGCTGAGTCCCAATTAGGTTCTACATTACAACTCTTTAAAAAATTTTTGATGATCTGAGTGCCGTGCTGGGTGTGTGTAACTTCGGGGTGAAATTGTAAACCATAATAACTTTTTACCTGATTCTGAAAAGCAGCAATTGGAGAATTATCAGATGATGCTATTACTTCATAACCCTCAGGCAATGATTCAACTTTATCGCCATGAGACATCCAAACACTAAAATTGTTATCTGTGTCATCAAAGATTGAAGATTTGCTTTCCATCTTAATTTGCGCATGACCAAACTCTTTCTTGCCCTCGTTGACAATCTGCCCTCCTTCTTGGAATGCCAGCACTTGCATGCCATAACAAACTCCTAAAATAGGTTTGCCTGAATCAAAAATCTTTGAATTAATATTAGGATTACCTTCAATATTTGATGACTCTGGACCTCCGGATAATATAAAACCTTCAACATTCTCAATGTCAGTAATTTCATCCCAAGGGCAAACTTCAGAGTAGATTTTAAGCTCTCGAAGCCGGCGAGCTATAAGTTGTGTGTACTGAGATCCAAAATCTACAACCAAGATCTTTTGCATTAGTCTGCTCTATAATTTGGTGCTTCTTTGGTGATACTGACATCATGCACATGACTTTCTTTAACGCCTGATGCTGTGATTTTTTGAAATTGTATGTTGGTCTTAAGGTCTTCGATTGTTTTAGATCCCGTATAGCCCATTCCTTGACGCAAGCCTCCTTCCATTTGAAAGACTACATCTTTCAACCAGCCTCTAAAAGGAACTCTGCCTTCAATACCTTCTGGAACCATTTTATTAGCATCAATATTCTCTCCTTGCATGTATCGATTGCCATCAGTTCTTTTAGACATAGCTCCCATAGAGCCCATACCTCTGTAAGTCTTAAAACTTCTACCCTGATACAGCTCTATCTCACCTGGTGCTTCTTCTGTCCCAGCAAAAGCACTGCCTAACATGACTGCATTTGCTCCGGCTCCAAGTGCCTTAACAATATCGCCTGAAAACCTTATGCCGCCATCGGAAATTACAGGCACACCTTTTGCTGCTGATACTACATTCATGACTGCTGTAAGTTGAGGTACACCAACTCCTGCGATAATTCTTGTCGTGCAAATTGAACCTGGCCCCACTCCAACTTTTATTGCATCGGCACCTGCCTCAATGAGTAATTTTGCGCCATCAGCTGTGGCAACATTGCCAGCAATGACATCTACATTGCTATATGTCTTTTTGAGGTAAGTCAGTACATCTACAACGCCCTTGGAATCTCCATGAGCACTATCGATTACTAGAACGTCAACGCCTGCTGTGATTAATTTTTTGGCTCTGTCCTCAAGATCCGACCCTACACCCAAGGCTGCACCAACAATTAATCTGCCTTCGCTATCACGAGATGCTAGGGGGTAATCTATGGATTTTTCAATGTCTTTCATTGTTATCAAGCCTACCAACTTTTTTGCTTTATCAAGTACCAGAACTTTTTCAATTCTATGTTTATGCATCAATGACTTTACCACTTCTTGCTCTTCACCTTCTTGCACAGTAATTAGGTCCTCTTTTTTAGTCATTATTGTAGCCACAGTTTGATCCATATCTCTTGCGTACCTAAAATCTCTTCCAGTGACGATGCCTTTTAGCTCATCATCATCAACCACAGGCATTCCTGAAATATTTAATTCCGACGTCAATTGGATTAAGTCGCCAACACTATTGGTGGATTTGATTGTTATCGGGTCTCTAACTATGCCACTTTCAAATTTTTTTACTTTTCTAACTTCATCGGCCTGCTCTTGTGGTGAATTATTTTTATGAATAATGCCTATGCCACCTAAAGCTGCAAGCGCGATAGCCATCTTTGACTCAGTCACTGTGTCCATTGCAGCAGAACAAAATGGTAAATTTAGTTTTATGTTTTTAGTTAGCTTAGTTTCAAGTTTTACGCTCTTTGGTAAGACATCAGAATGCCTAGGTATTACCAAAACGTCGTCGAATGTAAGAGCTTCTTGCAGAACCTTTTCCATAATATAGTATATAACATCACTTGAGGTGTTTCCAATATGGATAGCTTGTATCTCTTACATTTAATGCTTTTTAGCTTGCTAGGAGCTTCATTGGCAAGTTGGATGATTTATGAGTTTGATAATTATGGTAAAAGATATACAAGTGTGCTCAAGAGATTATCAGTACGATCTAAATGCGATTATTGTCAAGAACAAGTTAGTTATTCTAATTTAGTACCTGTTCTTTCCTATATTTTCCTTGGGGGCAAAACATCTTGCTGCACCACAAAACTATCAAAGAAATACATAATTTTTGAATCCTTTGGTGCTCTAATTTTTGCAGTAGGCTACCTAACAAATACTTTAGAAATATCAATCTTAGGTTTTTTGATAATTTTTATTATCTTTAATGATGAAAAGTACAAAGAAATTCCAATATGGGTAAATTTAGCGTTATTTTCTTGGGTGATAACTTTTGGGTATGAGTTAATCGAAAACAATTTTCTTCCAGCCTTATATCTTGCTTTTGCTTTAATACTTCTCTATCTTTTCTTTCTTAAAGTAAGAGGGCTTGAAGGTCTTGGTTTAGCAGATATTATCCTCCTTTTTTCCATTTCTCTTTATCTAGGTTTTCCTGATTTCTTATATCTAATAACTATCGCTTCAGCATCTCTTTTAATTAAAATAATTTTGACACAGAAACTTAGAGAACCACATGCCTTTGGCTCTTGGATTGCAGGCACCTTTGGATTTTTTATCTTATTCCAAGAATTTTATGTGTCTGCAAACTGAGCTGCCACTTTGGGTTAGCCATACAGTACTCCAAGGCTAAGTTTAAGTTTTCAATATAATTTACTGAATCCATTGGTTGAATAAATAAGTTATCGAATGCGAGACTCTCAAACTCATCAGGATGCAAAGAATCTTGAGGGTAGATAAATTTTAATTCATGTCCATGATCTTGGACTATTTTAGTATTGGGCTTAGGGCTAACGCATACCCAATCTATTCCTGATGGCGCCTTAATGGTGCCGTTTGTTTCAATGGCGATGTAGATATTGCTAGATTTCAAATGATCTACTAAAGTCTGATCAGCCTGTAACAACGGCTCACCTCCTGTTAAAACAACATTAATTGTTTTATTTTCAGATAGCCATAAGGACTCTATCTTGCTCAAGAGAGATTCTTTTGTGTATTCACCACCATTAATACCATCAATACCATTGAAATCGGTATCACAAAAGCTACAGATTGCCTTGGCTCTATGCTTTTCTTTCCCACTCCAAAGATTACAGCCTGAAAAGCGTACAAATACTGCATCCATACCAGTGTTTCTACCCTCCCCTTGTTGGGTAAAGTAAATTTCTTTTATTCTGTAAGACATTTATTTAAGTGGATCAATTGCATTATTAAATTCAAATGCGCCTTTACGCTCCAAGCAAGCGCTGCATTTTAAACATGGCTTTAACCCTCCTTCATAACATGTCCAAGCATCATGGTAATCGAGATTCATTGAGAGCCCTTCAGCAACAATTTCTGCCTTTGACAAATCTTGGAATGGGGCCTCGAAACTAATTTTATGATAATCGCATATTTCTAATACTTCTTTAAGTTTCAAAATAAATTCTGGTCTACAATCTGGGTAAATTTCGTGATCACCAGCATGTGCTGCGTACCATAAATGCGATGCCTGGTCTCTAATAGCCATTGAGGCAGCAACAGAGATCATGATCATATTTCGATTTGGCACTACAGTTAGTTTCATTTTGTCTTTGTCGTAGTTTCCCTCTGGAATTTCTGAATCTCCAACTAATGCAGAACCAGATAAGAGGCCTGTTAATGGCAAATCAATAACTTCATGAGCAATAGATAGTTTTTTGCAATTAGCGATAGCATAGTCAATTTCTTTTTTATGCTTTTGGCCGTAGTTAAAAGTTATGGCAGAAACTTCATCAAATTCTTTTAGAGCTTTATTTAAAAGGGTATAAGAATCAAGTCCTCCAGAATAGACTACTAAAACTTTTCTCATTTAAATTAAATCAGTTTTAGCAGCGCATATAAAATCATTGGCATGCAACCCATTTATTTTATGAGTCCACCAAAATATCTCTACCTTCCCCCATTCAAGAGTAATTTTTGGGTGATGGTTTTCTTTCTCTGCTAGTTCAGCAACTTTAAGAGAGAAGTCGATGGCATCTTGATAATTTGAGAATTTAAAACCTTTAAATAATTGGTTTATTCCACTTTCTGTAATTACTTCCCAACCCGAAAGTTGTTTGAGATATTCTGTCATCTCATTATCAGTAACAAGTGGGGCCCCAACTTGGCAGGCTTCGCATTTATTTTCTGATAACTTCATTAGAAATAGGGTTTGATAAGATTTTTAGGGTCCAGTAAACTTTCCAGCTCTTTTCTCTCAATCGTCGTCATTTCTTCGGCGACATCAATAATGGCTCTTTTCTCTGCATAAGCTTTTTTTGCTATCTCTGCCGACTTTTTATAGCCAATGATTGGATTTAGTGCAGTTACCAATATTGGATTTTTATTTAAATTTTCAGTAGTACTTTTATCATTTACTTTAAATGACTTGATGCATTTTGTGGCAAGTAAAGGCATAGCATTACCCATTAGATTGATGCTTTTTAACAAGTTATAGGCTATCACAGGCAGCATTACATTTAATTGAAAATTGCCACTTTGAACACCTAATGAGATAGTAACGTCATTTCCAACCACATCAGCACAAGCCATTGAAACAGCTTCTGGAATTACTGGATTTACTTTTCCTGGCATTATGCTGCTTCCAGGCTGAAGTGCCTCAAGCTCAATATCTGATAAGCCAGTTAAAGGTCCACTATTCATCCACCTTAAATCATTGCATATTTTCATTACAACTAAGGAAAGGTTTTTGACTGCACTTGATAGTTCAGCAGAATTATCTTGAGAGCTCAAGCCTTGGAAAAAATTTGAAGCTGGTTTAACTTTTAAGCCTGTAAGCTTTTCAACGCTACTACAAAAGTTTTTTGGAAAATCTTTATGTGAATTTACGCCTGTCCCAATTGCTGTTCCACCTTGAGGGAGCTCTAGCATTCTCTTATTAGCTAATTTTAATGATTCTCTGCAACTTTTTAGTTGAGCTGACCATCCAGAAAGCTCTTGTGAAAAATCAATGGGCATAGCATCCATTAGGTGTGTTCTACCAGTCTTAAGCTTTCCTTTTAATTTTTTTGATTTCTTATCAATCTCATCTATCAATAAGTCCAGGCCAGGTAATAAAAACTCTTCCATATCAAACATCGCACTCAGACATATAGCAGTAGGAATCGTATCATTGCTACTTTGACTCATATTGACATCGTCATTAGGACTAATATCTATACCAATTTTCCTTGAAGCTAAAGTTGCAATCACTTCGTTGGCATTCATGTTTGTACTTGTGCCAGAGCCTGTTTGAAAAATATCAAGAGGAAAATGCTCATCAACTTCACCATTTAAAACCATTTTTGCTGATGATTTAATTGCATTGGCTTTCTTAGCACTTATTAAGCCAAGATCTTGGTTAGCAGAAGCTGCGGAAAATTTAATTACACCTAACGCTTTAATGAATGATCGCCCAAAGGGAAATCTGAATTTAATCCCACTAATAGGGAAATTTTCTAAAGCTCTTTGGGTTTGCGCGCCCCATAATGCATCTTTTTGGACTTTAACTTCGCCAAAACTGTCTTTTTCGGTTCGGAATTTTTGTGTCTTTTTCATGATTTAAAGTGAATATTATTTTATTATAAATCCATAATGGCATCATTAGATAAAATAGATTTAGCAATCGAATATAAAATTGATCTTAATGCAGGCAAACTTCCTTATAAGGGTAGAGGTCTATCTGGTTGCATTGATATTAACTCTCAACCAATTGAAGTACAAAGACGCTATGGGGTAGAACACCTTGCTGCTGCCTATAGAATCTTCTCTAAAAAAGGCTTTGATCTAGGGTTGGTTGGGCATATTTCATTTAGAGATCCAGAATATAAAGATTGTTTTTGGATAAACCCTTTGGGATACCATTTTTCACAAATTAAAGTCTCTGACCTTTGTTTAATGCATCAAGATGGCACTATGGTTTATGGAAAAGAGAGAACTGGAGATGCAGCACAATCAATTCATTCAAATATCTATAAGAGCAGACCAAATATAAATTCTGTTGCACATGCTCATCCAATACATGGCAAAACTTTCTCAGCACTTGGTAAAGAGCTAAAACCCATCTCACAAGATTCGTGTGCATTCTTTGAGAGAACTGCTACTTTTGCTGACTATGATGGAGTTGCTAATGGTCCCGATGAAGGAATCAATATTGCCAAAGCACTGGGTGATAAAGATTTTGTAATTCTCCAAAATCATGGCATCTTAACTACAGGCTCAATGGTCGATACTGCTGTGTGGTATTTCCTTAATATGGAAGAAGCATGCCAGTCTCAACTAATTGCTGAATCTGTTGGAGAGCCAATCCTAATTCCAGATGAAGTTGCTAGACATACTAGGGACTATGTTGCCAATGATTTATCAGCTTTTGCCAGCATGCAGCCTATGCTAGATGTGCTCTGGGAAAATGAACCAGATTTTTTAGATTAGGTTATTACCGCCTGAACTTCTAAGTACTCCTCGATTCCAAAAGTCCCGTGTTCTCTGCCATTTCCTGACATTTTGAAGCCACCAAAAGGTGCTGGATAATCGCCACGTGAGATTCTATTTAAGATTACTTGTCCAGCTCTTATTTTTTTTGCAACTTCCTGACCTTTAGCAATATCAGCACAAGAAATCATGCTTGATAGTCCATACACAGTATCATTAGCAATTTCTATAGCTTCATCTAAGCTCTTATAGGGAATCAAACAGATTACTGGACCAAAAATCTCTTCCTGAGCAATTCTCATGCTATTGCTTACATTTCCAAAAACCGTTGGCTTGACAAAAAATCCTTTCGCCAAACCATCTGGTCTGCCACAACCCCCACACGCAAGTTCGGCGCCCTCTTCAATACCAGTAGCAATTAATTCCTGAACTTTCTCGTATTGAGTTATATTTGAAATTGGGCCCAGAAATGTATCCTCTGAATTTGGGTTGCCAGTAACCATACTCTCTGCAGCAGTTTTTGCTATTGCCAAAGCTTGGTCATGTAATTTTTCTGGAACAAGCATCCTGGTAGGAGCAGAACAAGACTGACCAGTATTAAAAAAACATTGAGTCATGCCCATTTTAATGGCTTTCTCTAGGTCCACATCTTCCATTATCAAGTTGGGTGACTTGCCTCCAAGCTCTAGTGATACTCTTTTAATGTTATCAGCAGCATTTTTTTGTATATCTATGCCCGCACGTGTTGAGCCAGTAAATGAGATCATTTCTAAATCTTTATGACAGCTCATAGCTCTGCCAACCACATGCCCATAACCATGTATTAAATTAAAAATACCCTTTGGTAATGATGTGCCATCAACTATTTCGGCCAATATGTGTGCTGCTGATGGTGTAATTTCACTTGGCTTAATTACAAAAGAGGTGCCTGCTGCTATGGCAGATGCTACTTTTGTGCACATTTGGTTTAATGGCCAGTTCCAGGGTGTAATCATACCCACAGGACCAATGGGCAGTTTGTTGATTGTTATATTGTCATGTATCTCTTGGAATTTGAAATCATCTATGACAGCTAAAGTATTTTTAAAATGAATAGTGCCAGCACCAAATTGTGCACTGCCAGCCATTTTCAAAGGAGCGCCCATTTCTTCAGAAATTGCTTGAGCAAGATCTGACCTTCTCTCCATCATGCCATCTAAAATTTCTTGCAAAACTACTTTTCTTTCTGTCAAAGACAAATTGGCAGCAACAGCAAAAGCATCATTTGCAGCTGTAACCGCTGCATTAACATCATCTTCGTTTCCTGAAACTACATGACCAACTTTTTCTTCAGTGGCTGGATTGTAGATATCAATTATTTCTGACCCATTGGGAGTAACCCACTTTCCATTAATGTAAAACTTATTTATTTCCATAATGTATTATTTTACTTTATAGATTAATTGGAGAGTAGTTTTGAAAAAGATAATTTTAGCTGGCGGCTCAGGATATATTGGACAAGCTTTCTACAAAAAATTTCAAAAAAAATACAACATTAAAATACTTAGTAGATTTCCATCGAATAAAGAAGAGCATATCAGCTCATTAGAGTCCTGCGATGTTCTTATTAATCTAGCAGGAGCTAGTATTTTCCCCATGAGATGGACACCAAAACGAAAAAAAATAATACTCGATAGCCGAGTTAAATATTCATCAAAACTTTTGCAAAACTTAGATAAATTTAATGTACAACACTACCTTCAAGCCTCAGCTACAAGCTTCTATCCTTTTTCACGCTCAGAAATATTCACTGAAGACAGTGTTAAACAATATGACTCAAATTTTTCACTGCAGCTAGTTCAAGAATGGGAATCTCAAATTAATAAATCCCCAATTAAATGCAATTCACTGCTAAGGATTGGTGTGGTTGCGGGTCCAAGATCAAAGTTTCTAGCACCCTTGACGCTGCTTTATAACTTTTTTCTTGGTGGCAGAATTGGGAATGGTATGCAGTGGGTCTCTTGGATACACATATACGATCTTATCCAAGCTATTGATTTCATTATTGAAAATAAATTGCAAGGACCTGTAAACCTCACAGCTCCAAATGTCATTACGAATAAACAAATGTCCGAAATGCTTGCGAGTGTTTTACAAAGACCAAATATTTTTCATATGCCAAAATGGTTTTATCAGCTGATCTTTGGCGAAGCGTCTGAGCTTCTTACAGAAGGTCATCAAGTCTATCCAAAAACCTTAGTTGATAAGGGCTTTCAATTTAAATTCGATGAATTTAGGGCAGCACTAGAAGATTCAATTTAATTCTTTTTTAGACTTCCAAAAGCATCTATTGCGGCTTGTCTAGATTGTTTTAGATCAACAATGGGTTTCACATAACCATACTGCTCTGGATTTGAAGGCATATGAATTTCACTTATTGGGCAGTCTTTTAGTTGCGGCAACCATTTTTTAATGTATTCACCCTGAGTATCAAATTTCAAAGATTGCGTTTCAGGATTCATAATTCGGAAGTATGGAGCTGCATCAGTGCCAGTGGAGGCACTCCATTGCCATCCACCATTATTTGAGGCTAAATCTCCATCTATAAGATGCTGCATGAAAAATTTTTCACCCTTTCTCCAATCAATAAGTAAATTTTTACTTAAGAACATAGCAACAATCATTCTGAGCCTGTTATGCATCCAGCCAGTTTGTTTCATCTCCTCTATGCCAGCGTCTACAATTGGGATCCCTGTTCTAGCATTCACCCATCTGTCAAAGTGCTCTTGATTTTCAGACCATTCAAGCTTTTCGGTGTACGCTTGAAAGGCTTTGTTCATTGAAACCCTCGGGAAGTTATACATTATGTGCCTGTAAAACTCTCGCCAAAGAATCTCTGAAACCCAATGAACAATACCCTTACTGCCTTCTTCAAGCTGATTATTGTTGTGTTCTCTAGCTTTTACCAAACACCATTTTGAAGAAATAACTCCAATATTTAGGTAAGGAGATATCTTTGAGCATCCATCAATAGAGGGGAAATTTCTATCGTCTTTGTAAGCATCTCCTCTTGTTTTGAGAAAAGATTCAACCATTTGCTTTGCGTGCTCTTCAGAGACAGGCCATAAATCATCTATGCTGGAAGAATATTTAGTTTGATAATCTGTAATGTTGATAGAATCAATATTTAGCTCGGCCTGCCTTTTTGGCACCTCAAGTATTTTTAATTGGTCTCCTGTGAGCTCCTCAAACCACTTTCTCTTAAATGGTGAGTAGACGCTAAAATCTCCGCCTGCTTTCGTTTTTAAGGAACCTGGCGTATGGATAACTTGATCATGATAGTGGAACACCCCGATATTCTCTTTTTTAAAATTCTCAAAAATTTTTCTGTCTCTTTTAAGTTCATTGATTTGATATTCACAATTAAAATAAAGATTGGTAATTTCATTCTTCTTGCAAAATAAAAGCAATTCTGTTTCTGAGTTTTTAAAATTTCCAGCATCAATTACAACTAGCGGAATATTAATTTTTTCCAAGGATTTTCTGAGACTTTCAACAGCTCTTAAAATAAAGCTAACTTTGCATTTTGCATCATCGTGCTCCCTCCATTGTTCCTCAGTAATTATAAAAACGCCGATGACTTGATTAGATGTTAGACAAGCATTATGAAGGGCTGGATTATCTAGCACCCTTAAATCGTTTCTGAACCAGATAACCGATCTCATAAAAGGGCAAGTATTTGTTGTTTTAGATCCTCTCTTTGTTGCAATACAAATTCCTTAACATTGCCATGCAATTTTGGCATTGATTTATGTAGTTCTGAGAGATTTATGATTTTTAGCAGTCCTTTTGCTTGCAGGTTCTCAATCATATCATGGTGATGTTCTCTTTTTATTGGCCCTCTCAACTCAATCACGTTAACGAAATAACCACGTGTAATAATTTCTATGATCATGCTGGTGCTATCTGCTGTTACAAATATATTTGCATGAGAATCAATGGCTTCTTTTAGTTTTTCGAAAGGAGTATTTTCAAGATCCATGAATTGTTGATTTGGGCCTTTGTTTTCTTTTAAATTATCCCAAGCAAATTTAGGAGTTCTTCTAGAATTTAGAAAAGTAGTATTTACAGACTTGAATTCGTAAGCAAGACGATACCAATCGGCCTCGCCATAATCATAGCCAGAACCATCACCACCAATTAAAACTAAACTATTAGAGTTAATTGCATTCTCTTTCTCAAAAGGCATAAATTTTGTAGGCGGCAAAGTGGTCGTGATCACTTTATAAACTTTGCTCAAATCAGTTTTCGTTGAGATTATCCCATCAAACTTTTTCATAATTCTGTATTTAGGTGTGCCAATATAAATAATTTTTGCATTCGTTGATTTTGCTAGCAGGTAAGCAGGAATTGCAGTTTTTGATCCAGAGCAAATTACAAGATCATAATTAAATTCTACCAAACTAGGGTTTAGAAGCTTTAATATGAAAAAATAAAATTTTTCCCCTAATAACAGCAAAGCTCTCTCAATAAAACCAGGCAAAGCAATTAAGTTTTGATTTAAATAAAAAACATCTTTTTCACGAGGCTGGCTTTGCAAAATACCCCTTAAACCGAGACATTGGCTAAGATGGCCAGCTTTTTTATCAGCAACAATTGCTATTCTCATAATATTCCGTTGGAGATTTCAATACTGTATTGATCATTTTGGAGCAATTCTTTTTTTACACTGCCTCCAGCCTCCTGCACAAGACAAATTCCTGCTGCTATA
Organism: SAR86 cluster bacterium; assembly: GCA_016779525.1. Lineage (GTDB taxonomy): Bacteria > Pseudomonadota > Gammaproteobacteria > Magnimaribacterales > TMED112 > TMED112. The sequence goes on from JADHNL010000018.1 coordinate 16,327, forward strand.
TCCCATAAATAGATGCCTTTTTCTAGATAAACATCACATTTTCCAGAGGCTACATAGGCGCAGGAAAGCGCAGCACTTCCAAACATTCTTATCTTCTTCCATTTAGATAAATCACCAAGAAAATCTAATGTATTCTTGGTTTTCTCGGAGGCGGGGAAACCAGTTGTCAGTGATGCTAAAGATTTATCTGAAATACTGGAAACTTTTATTTTAATGTCGTTTAAATAAGCTCCGTTCCCTTTGGAAGCGTAATATATGTCATTGCTGTTAAAATTATATACAACCCCTAATAATGATGATTCATT
>JADHNL010000019.1 GCA_016779525.1 SAR86 cluster bacterium
GATGCTGACTTCTATGGCTATGAGTTTGAAGTAGGAAGAAATGTTGTTTTACCAAATGGCAACTTTATTTTTACTTATGCTATGGACAGTGTTACGGCTGAGTTTGCTAATGGTGGAGGATTTGTGCCACGTATAGTTCCAAAAAGAAATATTGTTACTGCAATCTATGAAAGCAATAATGGATTCTCTGGAGCCATATCTTTTAAAGATGTTAAGACTCAAAAAGATATTAATGAATATGAAACTCCAACTAAAGGGTATCAGATGCTTGATGCAAGGCTTACAAAAAGTTACGACCTAGGAAAGCTCTTTGCAGGTAGTAACAGCAAGCTAAATGTATCTTTGTTCGGTAATAACTTGCTTGATGAAGTGGCAAGGAACCATTCATCTTTTGTCAAAGATGAAGTTCCACTCCCAGGTAAAAACATAGGCATCAAATTTAGCTTGAAGTTTTAATTCTTCAAATAATGTGAGAGGGCAATCGCCCTCTCTCGTTTATTCCTTTTTAAATTAGGAAGCTTTTCCAAAAACCTTTATTATTTCTTTCGATGTCAAAAAAAATAATTCAGGTAACATTATTTCAGCTCTTATTTTCCTTTTCGGGATTTATTTTCCCTGATGATGATATAGAAGAAGTCGTTATTACTGGCTCTTATATAGGCGATGATGGAGCAAATTTAACGTCCACAGAAATAATTCAAAAAGAAGATTATTCAAACCTAAACATCACAAACATTGCAGAGATAAGCAAGTACTTAAGTTCAGCATCTGGATCCAATTTTCAGGCAAACACCTTAGGGGGCATTGATCAAGGCATGTCTTCAATTACATTGCGTGGGCTGGATGAAGCTTCAACTCTCCTGTTGCTTAATTCAAAAAGACATACCTTTGCTGGCACACCTTCAAACGATGGCGAGGGATACATAGACGCTCACATTATCCCTGAAATTGCTTTTGAAAGAATTGAGATCCTTAAAGAAGGAGCAACATCACTGTATGGCTCAGATGCCGTTGCCGGAGTTGTAAATTTTATTACTTACAAAAAATTTCATGGCTATAAGCTAAGATTTGGTGATCAAACAACGACAAACTACAACCAAAAAGATCAAAATATTGGTTTCTTGTTTGGTGAAACTTTAGGAAATTGGGATTTGGTTTTAGGCGCAAACTTACTGAATAGATCGCCCTTATCTGCATCTGAAATAGATGGAATAGCCGAATTAGCCATAAGTGGTTTAGGCAATACATTTATTGTAACAAGTGCAGATGTAATTGAAGATGGTCTTTATAGTGGATCATATGAAGAGGGTCAGATTGTGCCAGATCCAAATTGTGTAGAGAATGGTGGAATTCTAAGTGGATTTTGTAGATTCCTTTATGGCAACAGATTTAATATCGTCAATGAGGAAGATCATTCAAAATTTTATATAAGTGCTTCAAATGAGATTCATAATATTTCTTTAATTACATCAAATATTAGAGTCATTGATAATCCACAGTCGCCATCGTACCCAGCCTTGCCTTACTTATCACGACTTATTGAGCCTGGAGAAGGCTCATCTCCTTTTAATGTTCCTGTGAGATGGTATGGGCGGCCGCTGGGATCACAATATCCCTCACCATTTTCTCCCAAAGATATTAGCCAATATCACTTTAACTATACTTTTTTTACTTCTGTAGATGATTATGATTTTGAATTATCTCTAACTACCAGCGAACATAAAAACTTTCATAATCGACCAGATGTTATTGATTCACGATTTCAAGATGCGATGCAAGGAAGGGGGGGCGTTAATGGCAATGAAAGGTGGAATATTTTTGAACCCAATCTTAACAGTGAAAGTTTAGTAAATTATGTAAGGGGAGCGGAGAAATCCGAGAAAATTGGCAACTTAACATCACTTGACTTAATTGGATCGTCGCAATTTAACTCAAATTTTTCTTTTGTATTTGGAGCGCAGGTGGCTAATGAAGCATTAAAAATTTCATACAACGACCTGGCAAGAACCGAATTTGATGCTAGCGGTAAGCTATTGAGAGTAGCAGATTTGTTTTTCCTTGGTGGTGGTCAAAATGTCGATGCCAATAGGAATAAAAGCGCTCTGTTTGTTGAAACTAGAACAGAATTACAAAATCTTGTGGATTTACAAGTTTCAGGCAGGTACGAAAATTTTAAAAATGACTCATCCTTTAACCCAAAAATTGCGCTTACAACCTTATTTAGTGACTCATTTGTAATCAGGCTTTCACGTGGTACTTCTTTCTCTATGCCATCAATGGCGCAAATGTTTTCCAATGAAATCAATCTCGGTAGTGTGCGAGATTTTGATGCCAGTATCTTCGTTAGACAAGCACAAATTGGTAATCCAAATTTGCAACCCTCTACGGCAACAAATCAAAACTATGGTGTTATCTGGAAGGCTGAAAATCAAGTTCTATCCCTTGATTTATGGAATATAAATTACAAAGGCAGAATTATTGCTGAGAGTGCCCAAGCTAAACTTATTAACGACCCTTATGGCTCAAGCATTACTAGAAATGAGCTCGGAGATTTAATTGGAGTCACAACAACCTACATCAATGAGGAAGTGACCGATGTTTCTGGGTTTGATTTTCTATATGAAAAAGTTTTTCAGCTGGGTGATTTCGGGCAATTGGACTTTGTTGTAAAAAGCACCCAAATTTCTGAATTTTTAACACCCTCTTTGCAAGAAGAGGATAATAATGGAAAGCTAATAAATAGGGTTGGAAGATTTAATTTTGATTCAAACATCCACTCATTACCGAAAAAGAGGATAAACAGCTTTCTAGATTGGGAATATCAAGAGTATAAATTTGGGTTTATCGCAAGGTTTATAGATAGTTATAAAAACAATAGAACAATACCAGAATCTGCCTTAAATATTGGTTACAAACCCAAAATAGATTCTTCCTTAATGTTTGATTTTTCTGTCAAGAGGAGTTTTGGCAATTATTTTGAACACCTTGACCTCATAGGTTCCTTAGCATTTATTAATCTATTAGATGAGAAGCCTCCTTTGCTTTATGATGCGCCCGACTTTAGTTTTGATACTAGAGTACATGACCCAAGAGGACGTATGATAAATATCCAGTTTGAATTATCTCCAAAAAAGTAACTCAATTGTAACAACTTTTATTTTTCATCCATTAAAATAGAAACATCATGAAAAGGGCTCTGGTATTATTTTTAATTTTATCTCTTAGCAGCTATTCTGATAGCAAAGAACATCAATCATTGATGGCAACTTTATTTGCCCAAAGTTCAGCAGAAGCTTATGCAAATTCACAAACTATATATAAGTCTGCAAAGGAAAATCTTGATGCATTGATTGCAAATAAAAATCACACTGCAGCTCTTGAGCAAAAAGGCAAATATCAGAATAAACCACCTGCAATCATCTTAGATGTTGATCAGACAGTATTGGATAATATTGCTTACCAAGCTCGTCTAATACGTAACGGTAGCTCATACCCAGATGGTTGGATTGAATGGGCTAAAGAAGAGCAAGCAGAATTCATGCCTGGAGCAAAAGAATTCATGGAGTATGCATTATCAAAAGGGGTTGAGGTATTCTTTGTTACAAATAGAGTGATAGAAATTGAGCAAGCTACATTAAATAATTTTAATAAATTAGGTTTTAGGCTTTCATCAAAGTTGGATCTTATATTGTCAAAAGGAGAAAATGGTTGGGGCTCTAACAAAACTTCCAGAAGAGAACTTATAGCAAAAGATTACCGAATATTAATGATGTTTGGTGATAATTTTGGAGACTTTGTTGATTTGGAGGAAAATTTATTACCCCCAAAGGATAGAGTCAATATTGCAAAAAAATACAAAGATTATTGGGGTACATCTTGGTATATGTTTGCCAACCCAACTTATGGAGCATGGGAGGGCGCACTGATCAATTTTGATTATTCTTTGCCAAAAGCTCAACAATTAAAACTTAAAGATAGTGCCTTAGACACTAAATGAAGACTTTCTTTAAATACCTATTAACAATTGTATTAAGTGCGTTAGCTACATTTATTTTTATCAATCAATATGCTCCATTACTCATTAGTGTGCCAGACAAAGACATGGAGTTGGTTGACTTTGATTTTAATCAAACAATAAACCAAAAAAAAATAGTTTCAGTTCCTTCTAAAGCAAAAAATATAATTTTTCTCATTGGTGATGGAATGGGCTCTAACCATATTGCAGCTTATCGAGTGATTAAAGGGGGCCCTAATTTTGTTACTGCTTTTGATAGATTTTCAACTTCAGGCCTAGTCAAAACTCATGCGGTTGATAGTTTGGTGACTGATTCAGCTGCCTCAGCTACAGCATTTAGCTCAGGAGTAAAAACCAAGAACCGGTACATAGGCAAAGCACCTGATGGTTCTTCAGTTAGGAACATTACGGAATTATTGTTTGATCGTGGATATATCTCTTCGTTAATTGCTACTTCTGAAATAACTCATGCTACACCAGCATCATTTGCGGCCCATAATATATCAAGATACAACACCGATGAAATAGCATCTGATATTTTTAATTCAAATATTCACATTGTACTGGGAGGCGGAAAGGGCTTCTTTATGCCAGAGACTTTAGGTGGGCTAAGAAAAGATGATACAAACTTTGTTCAAAGAATGATTGATGAATATATTTTTTTAAATTCGGCAGACGATTTAGAAAATATACCAGACTCTTTAGACTCGAAAGTTTTTGGCCTATTTGCTCAAGAAGAGCTTGGCTTGGTTGATAGTGATCCATCATTACTGGAAATGCTTGACTACGCTTACCAACTTTCAGACCAAACAGTACAAAATCAGAACTGTAAAGGTTTTTTTATTATGGCAGAGGGTTCACAGATTGACTGGCGTTCGCATGATAATGATTTTATTGGGATGATTGCGCAAATGGATGAATTCAACGCAACAGTAAATGCTGCTTTAGATTATGCACAATCAAGAGAGGACACTTTAGTAGTGGTAACCGCTGATCATGAAACAGGAGGTCTACTCATCGAGCAAGACAATCAAAGATATAGAGCATCAAAAAATATAAAAGCTACATGGAATACTGCGGTAGGTAGGGGCAGCCATACCGGTGCAATGGTTCCAATTTTTGCCTATGGTCCTGGAGCAGAAAATTTTTCGGGTATTTTAGATAATACTGATGTTTTTTATGCCATGTCAGAAGCCATTGGTATATCTGAGCTTGAATTAACCGTTTGTAAGTAAAGCTACTTGTGATCTTTGTTAAGATCTTTTTCTATATCTTCGTGATCACCGACCATGATATGATCCTTGCTTTTTACTAGATATTTTTCAAATACTGGAATCATTAAAAGTGGTAATGTGCCCCCTAAAATTATTCCTAGTGTCATTGGTCTTATTGATGGGTCAATGATTGAAGCCAATAAATCAGCTACTATATGGGCCATTGCTGCTCCGATGATACCAGCAATATAGCCTCTGCTGGCAACCTTCAATAGCCTGTTAATGCTCCAGCCTGTGTAGTAACCAATAACAGTGATAAAAACATGGACAAAACCAAAAATGAAACCTCTTAAAGATGGATAATTATTGATGAACTCTTCGATCATGGTAACTAATATTTCAAGCTGTTCATTATATATGCATTTTTGCTATATGATAGTTTGCATATAGAGGATTTATGGGATCATTCTTTTCAAAAAATACAGTCTCCTCAGGCTTGTTTTTCTTTTTTGTTCTATTTTCGTTATTTGTTTTAAGACCTTTCAGGAATACCATTGCAGCCGATATTGGGACTTCGGACTTAACTTTTTACCTTTTTATTGTGGTGCTTTTGATGCTTTTAGTGAATCCACTCTATTCGTTCATTGTTTCAAAAATTAGGCAAAATAGAATCGCAATCTACATTTATGGTTTTTTTATTTCAAATTTATTAATTTTTTTATGGTTCTATATCTTTTTTCCAAAGTTCTTTTTAATTAAGGCTATTTTTTATATTTGGTACAACATTTTCAATTTCTTTATCGTTGCAATTTTTTGGGCACTAACAGTCAGTTCTTATGATATTGAAGGAGGGAAAAAATATTTTGGTTTAATTAGTGCCTGCGGCTCTTTTGGTGCTTCCTTTGCTGGCTTTCTTGTTAGCAATTACCTTTATGATAAGCAAATACTTTCGTTAATTATTACCGTCGTATCGTTAGTCCTGGCAGTTTATTTTTCATCATTGATAAAAAGGGATGACAACGACTTAAGCTCTAGAATAGATAGCTCAATGGAAGAGGTATTTGAGCAGTTTATTCAAATAAAAAACAATCCACTAATAAGAAGTTTTATCTTATATGCTTTTACATGGACCTGCCTATCAACAGCTTTATGGTTTTTCCAGCTTGAGATTGTAAATGTTTACGCAGAAACTTCAGCCGAAAAGACAAAAGTCTTTGGCCAAGCAGATCAATTTGTTCCTTTGCTTACATTTTTTACTCAGATATTCCTTACATCTTTGGTTTTAAGATCTAACTTTTTGGGGATTAAATTTGTATTAACTATCTATGGTGTACTTTTTATAGGTGCATTCCTAGCAATTTCAGGCCACTTCTCTGGATATTTATTGAGCAATTCAGGGGTGGTGATCTTTCTGATCTTGCAAGGTGTCATGAGGCCTTTTGAATATGGTCTTAATAAACCAGCAAGAGAGGCAGTCTACACAACACTTTCACAAAAAGAAAAATATAAATCAACGGTATTTATTGATACTTTTACTAATAGGTTTGGCGACGCAACTGGAGGTCTGGTGTTCAATTCATTACTAACATTTGGATTGGTTTTATATACAGCACCATTGGCTATTATTCCTTTGGCATTATTCTTGGTTGGTCTTGGTGCCAAAATTTCAAAGAATGTCAGTAATGAAAATTCTTAATGACACAAAGGCAAATTTTGAAAAATAAAACAAAAATAGATTGATATTTCCAATTCGATCCATAGAATATCTTATCTAATCATGCTCACAAAAGAAAAAATATTAAAAGCTCCAAAGAAAAATTATATGAATAAGGAGCAGCTAGAATTCTTCAGAGTTCTTTTGGTAGAGTTAAAAAAAGAAACTCTTGAACACATAAAAGGTGCTAAAGAACGTTTGAGTAATCCACCGGCTTGTAGTGATGAAGTAGATCGAGCACAGCATGAAATTGATTCGATGCTTTTCTTAAGAATTGTTGAAAGAGAATCTAAATTATTGCCAAAAATCGATAAAGCTTTAATGAGGATAAAATCTGGTGACTATGGGTTTTGTATAGAGTCAGGTGAGCCCATTGGTCTGCCCAGACTACTCTCAAGGCCAACTGCAGAGTTTTGTGCGGAAATTAAAACAATCAATGAAGAGAAAGAAAAGCATTTCGTTGACTAATTCTTAATTGCGAAACTAGTTTATTTCTATCACAATAACAGTATGAGCCTCCTAAGCAGCCTTTCTACATCTCGTCTCGGTGTCTTATCCGAACTAACACTTAGAATTGTTTTTGCTTTGCTTATTTTTTCCCATGGCGAGGGCAAACTTTCAGCCTTAATGGCCGAACCGGACATACCCTTGAGGGTGATTGAAAACCTATCATTCTTCGGCGATATGCCATTATTCTCTTCTTGGCTTGCTGCTATTTTAGAGTCAATAATTATTCCTGTATTAATATTAGCAGGAGGTGCTACATTTTTAGGTGAAAAAGCTAAAGCTCTTTCAACGCTTGGCGGATTGCTAGCAACTGCTTTGATGTTAAATATTATTCTTAACTTTCATGTTGGGGTTCTTGAAGAAACCTGGACAGAATTCAAGTATCAGCTCTCCTTGCTCGCTATATCAGTCTATTTCTTATTTAAATAATGTTTAGGCTTACAGTAGCAACGGTTATCTCAACCTTGCTGCTATCAACCATAATGTCAGCATTAGTCAGTTTTTTTATTACAGCACTTAATCAGGGAAAATTTCCTCCAGATATTTCATCATGGATAAGTGCCTGGATGTTGGCATGGGCTATTTCTACACCAATAGTTTTTTTAGTTGCCCCTGTCTCAAAGTATGTAGCTAACAAACTTTCTGATGATCCAAGAGACATATAGTAGTTGTATTTTGAAGTAGAGGCATATATTATTTCATTTTTCGTGGGGCTATAGCTCAGCTGGGAGAGCGCCTGCTTTGCACGCAGGAGGTCTGCGGTTCGATCCCGCATAGCTCCACCACTTTAGATATCTACTCAGACATTTAATTGCTAAACTATGCCTATGAGATTCATATTTTTTTTAACACTATCTCTAACATTACCTTCTGAAAGTTATTTAATTAAACCAAAATATGTCTTAGATGTAGTAACAGGTCAGTTAACAAAATTAGAAGTAAAGGTTGAAGACGGCATTATTTCCGAAATTGGGATAAATCTTACTTCAAATGGATCGGAAGTTTTATCACTTCCAAATACAATCATAATGCCAGGTTTCATAGATACGCATGTGCATTTAATTGGAAACAATGAATTAAATGGCTACGAATCAGTAGGAGAATCATCATATCTTGCAACTCTATACGGAGTTAAAAATGCAGAAGCAACTTTACTGGCTGGTTTTACAACAGTAAGAAATGTTGGAGCAAGTAATTATACCGATGTTGCTCTGAAAAGCGCTATTAATAGAGGGGTCATTGCAGGGCCAAGAATGTATGTTTCTGGGCCTCCCTTAGGTATTACTGGCGGACATTGCGATAACAATCTTATGCCTTATGAAAGGTCAAGACCAAATCAAGGGGTTGTTGACTCACCATGGCAAGCAAGACAGAAGGTCAGAGAAAACAGGAAGTTTGGAGCTGATTTAATTAAATTTTGTGCCACTGGTGGTGTTATGTCCAAAAATACCGATGTTAACGCAAAACAATTCACATACGAGGAAATGAAAGCAATAGTGGATGAAGCACACAATCATGGAATGAGGGTTGCAGCTCATGCACATGGACTTGAGGGGATAAGGACAGCCCTTCTCGCTGGTGTTGATTCTATTGAGCACTCAAGCTTTATCAATGAAGAAGTAACATTATTGGCAATTCAAAATGGGGCATTTCTTTCTATGGATATCTATGTTTCCGACTACATTCTTGGTGAAGGAGCTAAAAAAGGAATCTTAGAGGAGTCTCTTGAAAAAGAAAGAAAAGTTGGCTTGGAGCAAAGAAAAAATTTTAAAAAAGCAGTTGAACTGGGTGCAAAAATTACTTTTGGAACCGATGCTGGAATATACAAGCATGGCGAAAATGCTAAGCAGTTTGCTTATATGGTTGAATGGGGAATGTCACCTTTACAAGCAATTCAGGCCGCAACAATTACTGGTTCAGAACTAATTGGTAACAACAATTTAGGAAAAATTAAAGTTGGTTATGTTGCCGATATTGTAGGAGTAAATTCCAACCCTCTTAAGGATATAAGAGTTCTGGAGGATGTTTCTTTTGTAATGAAAGAAGGAACAGTTTTTAAATCTCAATGAATCAAGAAGTTTATTTTGTAGATTCATTTACATCAGAATTATTTAGAGGCAATCCTGCTGGTGTTATTTTTTACACAGAAGCTATGTCTGATGGCCTGATGCAAAAAATAGCAACTGAAAATAATCTCTCTGAAACAGCTTTTATTAATATCAATAGTAATGAGATACGATTTTTTACTCCAGAGATAGAAGTGGATTTGTGTGGGCATGCAACTCTTGCATCTGCTTTCATTTACTTCAATTTCATTGATGCTAAAAAAAGTGAAGTTACATTTCACTCTAAAAGAGGTAGCTTATTTGCTCTAAAAGTAGAGGCTGGAATCCAAATAACTCTACCAAGAGATACCTTAAAAGAAGCGGGTAATTACGGATTGTTCGCAGATGCATTAAATGTTCCTGTAAACGAACTTTACAAAGGTATAGATGACTATCTTGTGATTTTAGATTCGGAAGACACGGTGAAAAATTTGAAGCCAAACTTTGAAATGCTTAAAAAGATTGACGCAAGAGGCATTGTTGTCAGCGCAAAAGGCAATGAGATAGATTTTGTTTCTCGTTGGTTTGGGCCACAAACAGGAGTTAATGAGGATCCAGTTACAGGTTCCGCTCATGCATTGCTTGCTCCTTATTGGGCAAACAATCTTGGAAAAAAACATATGCAGGCGGCTCAGCTCTCACCAAGGGGTGGAAAGCTTGATTGCAAGTTAGATGACGAATTAGTTCATATAACTGGGGAAGCAAAACTTTATCTAAAAGGTAAAATTAATTTAGACTAATTTTAAGCATGTTGACTTCACCGTACTTCTTATTTCCAGCGGTAATTCTTGATGTTATCTTTACGGGTTTTGCATTGTGGTTTGCTGCCCGAAGAGGCGATAAAGGATGGTTTATTGTTTTTTTGCTAATACAGTTGTTTGGAATCCCAGAACTGATATATTTAATTGCAGTACGAAATAAAAAGAAATGAAAAAAATTATCTTTGTAGCTTCACTATTATTGGCCGCACTAATTTTTTTTATGAATCAAGGAGAAAAAATGACAAAAGTAAAATTGAATACCACATATGGCGAAATAGTCATTGAGCTCGATTCAGAAAATGCACCTATCACCACTGAGAATTTTCTTTCCTACGTCGATAGCGGTTTTTATGATGAAACTATTTTTCATAGAGTTATTTCAAACTTTATGATTCAAGGTGGCGGCCATAACGAAGATATGACAGCAAAAGACAATAAATTAGACCCAATACAAAACGAAGCAAATAATGGCTTAAAAAATAATAGAGGAACAATTGCAATGGCAAGAACTGCGAACCCTCACTCGGCTTCTTCGCAGTTTTTTATTAATCATGTCGACAATGATTTTTTAAATTTTAGAACAAATCAAGTGGACGAAGGCTGGGGCTACGCTGTTTTTGGAAAAGTTGTTGAAGGACTAGATGTGGTTGATCAAATTGCAGCAACTCAAACTACTTCAGTTCCACCTTACCAAGATGTTCCTGTTGAACCTATAAAAATATTAAAAGCAGAAAGGGTTGATTGAGCTATAAGCTAATTGCCTTTTCTATTTCTTCTTGCGTTTCGTATGGCTTAGACATTTCTGCCCAGTCGACATTGAAGTTATCTTCAAGCTCTGCGTAGCTTAGAACACCAATTTGCTCATATTTTTCTTTTACTGAATCTGTCAGCAAGCCAATGCGTTTGAGATTAGGGATGATCTTTGTAAAAAGTAAAGTTCTAAAGTTTTGACCCTGCTCTGATTCGTAAGCAATTTTATCTGCCTCCTCTGGAGTATAGTCTAGAAATCTTGCTACAACCTCTCCCGATATAAGTCGACCTCTCATTACTAAGCAAGCTTCAAATGCAAACTCTGCCCTCTCTTCAATTTCAGATTTAGAGAGAGATTTTAAATAATCCTCAAGATAATTAACACCAAAGGTTACATGTCGAGCTTCGTCCCTGATGACATAATGCAGCAATTGTTTTAATAGCCCATCGTTTAAGATAAATTTCATATTATTGAAAGCTGCGAGTGCCAAGCCCTCAATAATTATTTGCATACCAATAAATTTAAGATCCCATCTTTCATCTGTTAAAATTTTGTCCATTAATGATTTAAGTCCTTTGGTAGCTGGGTACTGAAAGCCAATTTTCTCTTTTAAATATCTATTGAAACCCTCGACATGACGTGCTTCGTCAAATGTTTGCGAGGCAGCATACATCTTTGCATTAAAGGTTGGTGCACAAGATACCAATTGTGATGCAACGAGCAGTGCTCCTTGCTCTCCATGAAGGAACTGGCTTAAGTTCCATGAAACTCTATGACGATCCATTTCAATCTTCTTTTGGTGAGATAGTTCTTCATACCCAACAAGTTCGACTTCTGGAGCCTTAAAAACCTCTGAATTAATCATGAACTCATTTTTTGGGAAATTTTCACTCCAATCTAAGTCAGAAGAAACGTTCCAGTTTAACTCTTTCCCAAGTTCATAAAGTTTTTTAATTCTGTCATCAACAACCGTATAGTCCCAACAATAGGCAGCATTTAATGGACTATGAAAGATTTCATTTATGCACTCAATAGCATTTTGGTCTTTAGGATTAATGTCTGAATAATTTAGAATTTCTTGTGGTTGGTTGCTAACGATTTTACTTTTCATGTTTAATTTTTTGTATTGGTTTATTATATGGCGATGACAAACCGAATTAAAGACAAAGTTGCTTTGGTGACAGGAGGAGCTTCCGGATTTGGAAAAGGAATTGGAAAACTTTTTTCTGAACATGGAGCAAAAGTATATATCTCCGATATCAATGCAGAAGGTGGTCAAGAAGTTGCCAAAGAGCTTGGGGTCACTTTCCTCGAGCATGATGTAACAAAAGCAGTTCGCTGGGAAGAGGTAATCAATCAAATTAAAAAAGAATCTGGGTCATTGAATATTTTAGTTAATAATGCTGGCATTGGCTGGATGGGTGATGTCGAGTCAACCACCAATGAAGCTTGGGATTTGATACATAAGGTGGACCTTGATTCTGTATTCTATGGATGTAAATATGCCTTACCTTTGATGAGAGATTCTGGAAACGGCTCAATTATTAATATTTCCTCGATTTCAGGAATTGTAGCTAGCCACAATTTTACGGCATACAACAGTGCAAAAGCAGCTGTAAGACATCTTTCAAAATCTGTGGCTTTGCACTGCGCTAGAACCACAAACCTTGTGAGGTGTAACAGTGTACACCCTGTTTTTGCCAAAACTGAGATTCTAGAAGCTCTCCTCAAAGACACTTCAAATGATATGTTAAGTAAACTTGAAAAACAGATTCCTGTTAGAAAATTGGCTGAGGTAGAGGATATAGCAAATGCTGTATTATTTTTGGCCTCAGATGAGTCTAAAATGATAACTGGAACTGAACTTATTATCGATGGCGGGCTGTCAGCTCAATAGAAAATTATGGATAAGAAATTGCTCGCAGACCAAGACAATACATTTGAAAGGGTTCTTGATCGACTAAAACTAGAACAAATTGATACCTACCTTTTTAGATACAAAGGCAAGAATGCAGGTTTGTTAAGAATATTTGGTGGTCAAGTCATAGCACAATCCTTCATTGCTGCAAATCATACGGTTACCAATGATACTCATTTGCATTCTCTGCATGCATATTTCTTACGACCTGGAATTATTAAGCAACCAGTATTATTTAGTGTAGATCCGGTAAGAGATGGCAGAAGCTTTTTCACCAGAACAGTAAAAGCTATACAGAATAACGAGATTATTTTCACAATGACTGTTTCATTTCATAAAGAGGAGGGCCAAGGCTTAACTCATAGCATAGAAATGCCCAAAGTGCCTGATCCAGATGAGCTTAAAGACGAAATTCAAATGAGAGAAGAGGGCATAGATAAAATTCCACAAGATCTTAGGCCCTTCTTCCTTAAGAAAAGAGAATATTCAATTAAGTGGGTTGAATGGAATGATATTTTTGATCCAAAACCAATGCCTCCAATTAGGAATATTTGGTTAAAACCAAACGGTGCAATGCCTAAAGATAGAGTGATAAATCATGCATTTTTATCTTATGTGTCTGATGCAGGCTTGCTGGCACCATGTCTCTATCCTCATGGAAAAAGTTATATGTCGCCTGATATTGCAATGATGGCAAGCTTAGACCATGCAATGTGGTTCCATAAGAGAGATTTTCAATGGGATGATTGGATTTTATATTCAACAGATAGTCCATATACTGGAGGATCTAGGGGTTTAGGAAGAGGGACTTTTTTCTCAAGAAATGGAGAAGTGTTAGCCTCGGTAACACAAGAGGGTTTATTCAGAATTAAGAAGCCTTAGTCTTTTAAGAAATAAGCCTACCTTATTTGGATCAATATCAGGAGTAATTCCCGAACCTAGATTGCAAACATAATTATTATTGCTTTTGTATTTGGTATAAATTTCATCTGCCAAATTTTTAATTTTATTTTCGCTTTTATGAAATATCTGAGGATCAATATTGCCCTGAATCGCAATATTTTGATTTAGATAGTCATCAAGTTTTTCTCCACTATCAAGATTGAAACACTTTAAGCTTGTCTGATTTAGGTATGGCTTTAGCGTCATGCCACGACTGTATAGGATGCAAGGTATATCTTTTGGCAAAGATTCTTTAATTTTATTGATGTATTGCAGTGAAAATTCTTGATAGTTGTCTTGCAAGATTCCACCCCATGAATCAAAAATCTGTACACAGTCAGCCCCATGTTTAATCTGAGACTTCAGGTATTGGACTGAAGCATTTGTGATTTGTTCAAGTGTTTGGTGAACGTAATCTAAATTGTTTTTTATATATTCATTAATTTGATTAAAATCTTTTGGAGATTCTCCATAGAACATGTAGGTAAAGATTGTCCAAGGGCTTCCGGCGAAACCGATCAATGGAATATTTATATTAGACTTTATTAAAGCAGTAGCTTGGTAGACATAATTTAATTTCTCATTAATACCATCATTGCTCAGATTCAATGATCCGTTTTTAATAATTGATTTTGAAAAGACCGGCCCTCTTTTTTCAATGAATTTTATCTCGAGCCCCATTGCTTCCGGGACTGTAAGTATGTCACTAAACGTGATCGCCGCATCAAGTGGAAATTTATCAAGAGGTTGCATGGTGAGTTCGCAGCATACTTCTGGTTGCTTTATCATCTCAAAAAAATCAGAAAATTTACTTCTAACTGCACGATATTCAGGCATATATCTACCAGCCTGCCTTAGGAACCAAACAGGGACGTAAGGTTTTTCATTAATCTGATTTAAGGCATCAAGATAAACTCTATGATCTAAATTCTTCAACAAAGTCTCCAATAAAATTCTGTAATTCTCTTGGGTTGCCCTCTTCATAAAGCATGGGCTCACCGAAACCTTTGAGTAAGACTAGATTAATCAGAGAATTATAGTTTTTTTTATCTGATTTCATGAATTGAAATATTTCATTTGGGTTTAACTTAATTTCTGAAAAATCAAAGTCAAAAGAGGATATAAGATCCATCGCTTTAAGACCTTTCTTCTCTGATAAAAGTTTTTTATGCATAGAGTATTTTATGGCCATCATGATTCCTATAATCACTGCATGACCATGAAAGATTGGACAAACAAGATTTGATGATTCAATGCCATGCCCAAAGGTATGCCCAAAATTAAGAAATTTTCTTCTACCCTTCTCTTCGAAGTCGTTTACAACAATGTCTGCCTTAATCTTTACGGATTTTTTAATTATCTCATTGAGCACTGCTTCGTCTCGCTTATTAATTTTATCGATGTTATTGAAAATAAAATCAACCTCTTCATCTGATGTAATAAATGCATGCTTAATTACTTCAGCTAATCCATTTAAATATTCCTGTTGATCAAGAGTTTTCAAAAAACTTGAGCAAATTACCACATTATTTGGAACATAGAAGCTGCCAACTAAATTTTTTACGTTACCAAAATTAATGGCTGTTTTGCCTCCAATAGATGCATCAACTTGAGCCAATAGGGATGTGGGAATTAAGGTAAGCCTTATCCCTCTTTTAAACGTTGCTGCAATAAAACCAGCAAAATCCGTTAATGCTCCACCACCGATTGCAACAATCTCATGATCTCTATTAATATTTTTTTCTGTAAGAAACTTATACGCTTCCTCTGCTTTGGAGAGATTTTTATTTTCTTCAGCACGGTGTACTAGAAAAACATCTTCAATCCTTTCATCCAAGAAGTCTGATAAAGCTTTAGTAGAGGCTTTTAATGTTTTATCTACAAAAATTATTTGATTGCTTTGTGATATGAGTGAAAGAACAGCATCAATATTATCAACAAAGCTTAAATTGGTTGTTTTTTTTGAGCTTTTTATCTCAATTTGATTCATATTGCTTTATTTT
>JADHNL010000020.1 GCA_016779525.1 SAR86 cluster bacterium
TTATTCAATTATTGATGAAGAAGGAAATGCAGTATCAGTTACTTATACGCTTGGCTACTCTTTTGGCTCAGGAGTAACTATTGAAGGTACAGGTATATTGGGCAACAATCAAATGAACAACTTTGCTCATGAATATGGAAGAAATGATTCTTTAAGAAGAAGTAGCTCCCCAGCCAATAAATTAGAGCCTTTCAAAAGACCTATGAGCACTATGGCACCATTAATTATCTTTGATAAAAACAATGAAATTAAATTAATAACTGGATCTCCAGGTGGGTCGCAAATCCCAAATATAAACCTACAGGTTGTTTTAAATGTTTTGGATTTTAATTTGGATATAGGCGAGGCAACCATGACGCCAAGAATTCACCAAGACTCACAAAATAATAACCTGCTGATTGAAAAAACAATCAACGAGGACACGAAAAGAATCTTAACTTTATATGGCCATACGATAGAAATCTCTGACACCATTGGTAGCACACAAAGCATTCACGTTATCGATGGAAAAAACTATGGCTACGCTGATCTAAGAAGGCCAAATGCAAAAGTTAGCATTCAGAAGTAATTTTTTTAAGAGTCTGAGCAATTCTCTCTAGCACCTGTTCCTTTTTTAATAAGTAGATGGTTGCATCAAGCGGTGGGGATTTGGTTCTACCAAGCAATGCAGAACGCATGGGCATACCAATTTTTGGCATTGGTAAACCTAACTCTGTTTTAGCACTTTCAATAACCTCATTGATAGCTGTCTCGCTCCATTCATCTAACGTGCTAATTTGAGTTTTAAAAAAATCTAAAACTTTTTCTGATCCAATTAAAAATTTTTCATAACAATCATCTGAATACTCATCATAGTTTCTAACGAATGGTATTAGAAAATGTGCAATCTCTTCTAGATTATTACCACTTCCCACGCATAGCCTTAAGAGCCTTTTAGGGTCATGATGGGAATTAAGATCCAAATCAATTTTGTCTGCAAAAGGTTTAATTAAATGCAACAATTCATCGTCGTTCTTTAAAGCTAGATGTTCTTGATTAATAAAATTTAACCTACCTATATCAAATACTGCCCCGGCTCTTTGTACATCTGCAAAGTTAAAGCTTTCTAATATTTCAGATATAGCAAAAACTTCTTGCTCAACTTTGGACCAGCCCAATCGTATCAGCATATTATTTAGAGCATCTGGCAGATAACCTTGATGTTTATATGCCATTAAATCAGTTGCGGCATGTCTTTTTGACAGTCTCTTTCTATCTTCCCCCAAAACTAGTGGTAAATGTGCATAACTAAAACCTTTATAGCCAAGTGCATTTACTATTTGAATTTGTCTTGGTGTGTTTGGTAGATGATCCTCTCCACGGATCACATGCGTTATTCCTTGCTCATTATCATCAATGACATTACAAAAATGATAGGTTGGTGACCCATCGCTTCTTAGAATAATCAAATCATCAAGCTCTTTGTTGGGAAAATGAATTGTTCCATAAACCTCATCATTTACAATGGTTTCTCCTTCTCTGGGGGATTTTATTCTTATAACTGAATTAATATCTTCAATGCCCTTATCTCGACAGAAACCGTCATAGCCTGGCTTTAATCCATTTTTTTCTTGTTCATATCTTAAATTTCCTAGCCTCTCCTGTGAACAATTACATCTGTAAGCTGAACCATTATTAAGCAGTTCAAGGGCATTCTTTTTATAGATTTCAAACCTTGTGCTTTGTCTAATTGGTTCAAGATCTGGAGATAGATTTAACCAATCCAATCCATCAAGTATTGCAGTAACGAATTCCTCTTTTGAACGTTCGGCATCAGTATCTTCAATTCTGACAAGAAATTGCCCTTTGTGCTTTCTAGCATAAATATAATTAAAGAGAGCAGTTCTGACACCTCCTATATGCAAATAACCTGTTGGGCTAGGAGCAAACCTTGTTTTTACCAATTTATTTTCTCTCCACTCTTTTGTGACATAGCTGATAATATTTTTTGATGACTGGATAAGTCTCCTTCTTGTGCTGTAAATTTTTTGACATTAAATTTTATGTCTATATCTGTAGATATTTTATTTTCAACTTCTTTATGTGCAGAGCTTAACTCAAGCTTCACTTGCCCACCAGTTAAATTTAAGTAAACATCTGCCAATATCTGCGCATCGAGCAATGCGCCATGAAATTGCCTATCGTAACCAATTATATCCAATCTATTTGATAGCGCATCAAGAGAATTCTTTTGGCCAGGATAAACCTTCCTAGCATGAATTAATGTATCAAAAACTGTACAAATATCTCTAATGTCTTTGATAGAGTGGCCAATGATTTTTAACTCATTGTTAATGAAGCCAACATCGAATTCTGCATTATGAATAACTACCTCAGCACCTTTTATGAAATCAATAAAATCATCTACCACTTCTGCAAACTTTGGCGCATCTACTAAGTCACTAGCGGATATATTTGTAATGGCTTTAGCTCCTTCGCTAATTTCTTTTCCTTCAGGATTTAAGTATGTCTGAAAGGTTTTCTTACTTTTCTCTCTGCCAAGAATTTCAACCAATCCAATCTCAATAACTCTATCACCAGACTTATAATCAAGTCCTGTTGTTTCTGTATCAAAAGTTACTATCCTAGCTGACACTATCTGCTCCTTTATTTGCTAATTCATCGGCTTTTTCATTGCCTGGATCTCCTGCATGCCCTTTAATCCAATTCCAATTTACATTCATCTGACTATTAAGCTGATCCAGCTCAATCCATAATTCCCTGTT
Source organism: SAR86 cluster bacterium (assembly GCA_016779525.1). Classification (GTDB taxonomy): domain Bacteria; phylum Pseudomonadota; class Gammaproteobacteria; order Magnimaribacterales; family TMED112; genus TMED112. Next base: position 2,766 of record JADHNL010000020.1, read on the forward strand.
AGCCACCGGCTTCTTGGATGATGTCCGCCAGTTATTTTTTTTCCAATTATAAATCCACTCTGTTATGCCCTGTCTTAAATAGTTTGAATCTGTGTAGAGCTCTATAGATGATTTTGTGTTCTTTAAATGCATCAAGGCACTGATTGCAGCCTGCATTTCCATTTTATTATTGGTTGTAGAGCGATCGCCAGCGTAAAGTTCCTCTGTTTGATTGCCATTAATTATATAAACGCCCCAACCTCCAGGACCAGGATTGCCTCTACAGGCACCATCTGTATATACTTTTATATTCATTCAAGTAAATTATAAAGTAATGAAAATTTTTCACATCCCTGCATTCGCAGATAATTATATTTGGTCTATAGAGAAAGAGGGCAAAATTTCTGTTGTCGATCCAGGCGACGCAAAAGCTGTATTAAACGTATTAGAGAATCAGAATCTTTCTCTAGAGGATATTTTAGTAACACACCACCATTACGACCATACTGGCGGTATAAATGAGCTAAAAAAAGTAATGCAAGGCAAGGTTTATGGTCCTGATAACTTGGCAATTGAAGGAATTGATGTGGCATTAAAAGAAAATGATCAATTTACTACTTTGGGCTATGAGTTTAGTGTTATTGAAACACCAGGACATACACTTGATCATATAAGCTTCCATTGTCATGAAAAAAACGTCCTTTTTTGTGGTGATACTCTTTTTTCAGGAGGTTGCGGCAGATTGTTTGAAGGCACATACCAACAACTTTTTAATTCTTTGCAGAAGCTTGTTGGATTACCAAACGATACTAAAGTCTACTGCACACATGAGTATACCCTTGCAAACTTAGTTTTCGCAGAGCAGCAAATTTCTGATCAGGAGATAAGCAACTACAAAAAAAATGTTGAAGCAAAACTCAATAAAGGAGAAATATCTTTGCCCTCCTCAATTGAGATTGAAAAGAAAATTAATTTATTCCTTATGCAAAAAATTCCTAATGACTTGAAACATCTTTTGCCTGAAGAGAGTTTTAAAGAACTGCGTATTAGAAAAGATAATTTTTAGCAAAAAAAGGGAGGCAAAAGCCTCCCTTAAATTAATAACAATAATCTTAGTAGGATACGTTGAATCCAAAGATTACGACTCTTCCGTAATTATTGTGCAAGAATCGATCATATGTGCCATTAGTAAAAAATACTGGATCAGCATTATCTAAGTTTCTTACCACTAACCTTAAGCCAACGTTATCAAGCATTTGATAATTTGCTCTTAAGTTAACTTGTGTCCATGAATCAACTTCACCCACCGGGTTGTAATCAGCATCCGTATTATTTGCATAGCTATCAATGTACTCATACTCAACACCTACTCTGAGATTTTGAAGCATTGGTAGATTGTAGCCAACATCAAACTTATATCTGAATTCTGGTGAACTTGGAAGTCCAACGTAATCCACAACAGGACCATTAAAGAAAGCTTCTGCTTCATTTTTTGTCATTTGTGTATAAACAAGACCAGTATCAACATCTCCGACTGGAGTGTTAAATGTTCCTTGCCATTTGACATCAAAACCTCCAACAGAAATATCATTACCATTGATTGGGTTTATAAAACATTCTTCTAATGGACCAGTAGCGCTTCCAGTTCTTGTGCAGTAAGCGCCTTGGCTACTTAATTGATCTGCTTTTCCTAGTACTGTTGCATCTATAATATCTTGAACCTCTATTGAAGTGATAATGCCGCTCACAGTTGTCTCAAAAATATCAAGAGCTACCGAATGATTTCCAAATAATTCAAAATCATAAATGACACCAAAATTCATTGATTCTGACTCTTCAGGACCAAGATTTGGGTTTGAAGCGATATAAGTATTTACCTGATTTTCTTGGCAATCTGCTCTAGCAATGCCATTAGCTTCGCAGTATAAATAATCAACATGATATTCAGCGCTGTAGGATGTAGCTCCAAACATAGAACCCAGTCCAGGTGCTTTAAAACCTGTTCCTAGTGAAGCTCTTACAGTAAGATTTTCCATGACAGAAAATAAACCTTTCACTGTATATGAGAAGTTTGAACCAAAATCAGAGTAATCATCCTGTCTTCCAGCCAATTGAACTTCACCTCTACCATCTAGAAGGCTTGTAGAAGTTTCAAAATATAGAGCTGTATAGTCTCTGGCTCCAGAGTCAGAGTTACCAGATGAACCACCAACGTTACCTGCTTCACTCTGCTTATCATAAAGGTTTTGGTAGGTGAAATTGGCACTTTCATAGCCAGCAGCAAATTGTGTGCCTGGGAATAGTTCTCCAGTTACACTCATTGAAAGGTTTCTGAAGTCACTGGTAGCAGTTTCGGTAGGAGAAGCTGTGTAGTAAGCTACAGCTTCTGGATCAAATGGACTTGTCCATCCGTTATATATCCCATCTGCTTGGATGCCAGCACTGACGGCAACAAACTCAGGAGTTTGCAGATAGCAACAATCATAATCATCGTAATCTGTTTTGTTGTACTGCAAAGATACGTCCCAGTCTAGGCCATTGAATGTTCCGTTAAAACCAGCGACAGCATCTGCTGTCCAGTCTGTCCAGAAACTTTCTCGAGGGCCAATTTCGATAAATCTTTTTCTTAGCTGAGCATCCACTCCAAGCACGGCTGTAGTCTCAGCAAAACCATCGGAAGCTGGAATTCTTACTTCTCCAATACCTGCAGGGAATGTGCTTACAAAAGCTGCTGGAGGAGCATATCTACCATATGCTTCGTTTCTAGATGTTACTATTCTTGAGTAAAAATTAGACCACCCTAGATTTGTGCTTGTATTAACTGTAAAAGCATCAAATTTCTTACCAGCATTTTGCGCCATAATCTTTGTATAATCATAGAGACATACAGTATTTTTTACTCCATCTGTTGGGCTGTTACCCCATGTATAGGTGGCGCCATTTTCAACAAATCTTGAGTCGCCTGCACAAGATGCATCAGGAAAGTATGTGCCCTCTTTAAATACACGTCCGTCTGGAGCTGTCCAGTCATCTAGCAATCTGTAGTTGTAAGCATATGTGGAAACGTTAAATGATGATGAGTAATCACCATCTGTAGGTGCTCGTCCTGCATCATATGGCCTATCACCTAGAAAGATAATTCCTCTTTCTTGGTGCTCATAAGTAAATGTAACTTGAGAATTATCATTGGTCATACCACCTACGAATGAGAAGGTTTCTTCACCACCACCAGGTTGCTCTGGTGAAGATAATGTTCCTGAGAAACTCATACCATCAAATCCTTTTTTGGTGATAACATTCACAACACCACCAATAGCATCAGAACCATAAACAGCTGATGCGCCATCAGCTAAAATTTCCACTCTTTCGATAGCTGCTGTAGGTATAAGATTTAAGTTAGCAGAATCACCACCTAATTTTGGAGAACCTGGCAACCTTTTGCCATCAATAAGAACTAATGTTCTTGAACTACCTAAACCTCTTAAAGCCAATGTAGACTGCGAACCAGCAGAGCTACCGGATCTTTCATAAAAAGAACCGTATGTATTTATTGGTGTCTCTCTTAGAACATCTGAGATTGACATTTCACCTGTTTTTTGGATATCTTCTTGATCAATCACCAAAACAGGTTGAGCGCCTTCGAACTCACTGGTTGCAATACGAGATCCCGTAACAACCACTTCTTCAACTGATTCTTCTTCAGCCTCTTGAGCTGCTAAATAGCTATTGATGGAAACCAGAAGGACAAGGCTCAGTAAAAATCTTAATATATTCATATAATTTACCCCCTAAAAGTTAACTATGCTTATATCATCGCATTTTTGGCAGAAATTGACAATTTTTTGTCACAAAAATGTCACATTTATGTCATAAATTAACGATTTATAGACATTTTGGTCAAATTTTTATTTTTTTTATATTTTCACATAAACTTAAAAAATTTTCTGTAAAAAAAATAATCCTCTATAATGCGAGTATGGTAAACGGCAAAAAAATTCTCATAGTAGGTTTAGCAAATAAATATTCTATTGCAGCAGCAATTGCAGCTTCTTTGCATGAGCATGGAGCTATTGTTGGCTATAGCTATCAGAATGAAAGATTTGAGAAATTTATCAATGACTTCTCTTCCAACAATGGAGGAGGCCCTACCTTTAAATGTGACCTAAGCTCGGATAAAGAAATTAAAGGTTTAGTTAATTTTTTTGCTGGAGAATGGGGTAAATTAGATGGAATTGTTCACTCAGTAGGTTTCGCTCCCTCTGATCAGATTGCTGGAAATATTGAAGACTGCATTACTAGAGAAGGTTTTGCTATTACTCATGATATAAGCTCGTACAGTTTTGCCGGACTTATCAAAGAAGCTGTACCATTTTTTTCAGAGAACGCTTCCGCACTAACTTTGACCTATGTTGGATCTCAAGAAGCTACACCTAATTACAATGTTATGGGGATGGCAAAAGCAAGCCTAGAGGCAAGTGTTAGATATTTCTCAGCAACACTAGGCTCAAAGGGTATCAGAGTAAATTCAATATCTGCAGGCCCCATAAAAACTCTTGCAGCATCAGGAATAAAAGGCTTCAAGTCCATGCTTAACAAACATGGCTCTGAAACACCCTTGGGACGAAATATTACAGCGAAAGAGGTTGGGGATACAGCAACTTTCTTATTGAGTGATATGTCAAGCGGTATAACTGGTCAAACTATTTATGTCGACGGTGGATACAATATCCAGGCTATGAAGTTTGATTAGCAATAATAGTATTTACAGAATATTTATCATCCAAACTATACTCTAGTCTTAGTGCATTAAATACAGTTTGTAATCGACTAGAGCGTGATTCATTTTTAATAGCTTCAAGATCTTCTTCCGGAACAGAGCTTTTATCACCTTGGTTTCTTGCAAGCACACTAAAGACAAAAAGCTTTTCTCCAAGCAGTTGCTTTTCAACCGTGCCAACCATAGGCTCATTAAAAACTAAATTGACTAAATCATTTGACAGCAAAGAAGTGGTTCTATTGATATTTTTAAACTCCTCTATCTTAAAATTATCAACGGCGTATAGCTCTTTTAGTCGAGCTTCATCAAAACTTAAGCCATCGTCAGCAAAGACCTCTTCTAAATACTCGTTTCTTTTTTGATCTACCACCACACCTCTTACTTCTTCAAGCACACTTTCGAGCGGAATTGTTTCAGCAGGGATTAAAGAGACGACATAAGCAATTTTAAAACTATCTTGTCTCTCTTCAATTGGATCTGTCCATTGTTTTAAAGCTGCATTAAACACTGTAGATTGATCTCCAGCCGATAGGTTATTGTCTTCAGAAGAAATGTCTGATAATAATTCAGATGAGATTCCATAAATGCTTTCAACTTCTGCAAGCTCAAGGGATGATCCTGATAAACCACTTACAATATTTAAGGATAAATCTTCAAACTTTATATCAACTAGTTCGTCTCTAAGGTCTTGTGATTTTTCATCAAAGCTAAGCACAAGGGGTTCGTCTATTTCAGTTACTTTTAGAAAGTGAGCATTACCCTCATAAAAGACTGCTTTCGAAACTGTGTTTACATCTAAGCTAGCAATAACTTGCTCAAACTCAGATGGAAATATTTGTCCATCTGTAAAACCAAGATCACCACCAATATCTATCGTACCCTCATCTTCTGAATCAGAAACAACATAGTCTTCAAAGTTATTTGCAGTTAGTACTCTTTCTATTGAGTTCACTTTTTCTGTAAATTCTTGGTTTGTTTCATAGTTATCTGAAATAAACATCAGATGAGAAACTCTTTTTTCACCAGCTGGAATTGTTTGCAAGTATGATTCATACGCCTGATCTAATTCCTCATTGGTAACTTCTATAGCTAAATTTTCTTTAGAAAATTCTATTGTGGCAAAAGTTCTTTTCTCAGGAACCTGATAAAAATCTAAATTACTTTGGTAAAAACTATCAAGCTCTTCTTGTGAGACATCAAATTCCTTGATGACATTATCTTTGCTTAATTCAAAAAATTGAATAGATCGTCTCTCAGTTAGCAGATCGAGATATTGATCTAATGAGCTATCAAAAATATTAGCAGTTGAATTTAAAAGAGCAACTGTCAAATTTAATTTTAGATCTGATGCAAAGTCATTTATCAAATCGTCCTTAGATAAATTAAAGTTAATTAAATAATTTTTAAATGCCTCTTGATTGAACTGACCATCTACTTGAAACACTTCATTTTTTGCAAGTTCGTTTTCAAGATAACTGCTTGGTATCTCTAGGTTAAGCTCATCAAAGAACTTAACTAAAGTATATTTTTCAATGAGGGAACTTCTGGCTTGTTGATCAATGAAATCACTCAATGGTGCGAGGTCAATCTGTTGGCCAAATTGCTCTCGTATATTTTCCTCAATTATATTTCTAGTGCGAAAGTATTCGGATTGAGAAATACCATACTCACCAACTTTGGCATAATCATTGGTGTTAAAATTTTGGGTAAATGTAGGGAGCCCCAGAAACATAAATGTTAGGGCAACTATACCAAGAAAAGAAAAGGCTACAATCCCTTGTAGCCTATCCCGTAAGAAACTGATCAACTCAGTTAATTATTAGTTTACTGAAGCCTTTAATGCTTTTCCTGCTTTAAATACAGGAACAGTAGCTGCAGGTATTTGAATCTTCTGGGAAGGATTCTGTGGGTTAATTCCCTCTCTTGCAGCTCTCTGTCTTACAGAAAAGGTTCCAAAGCCTACCAGTGATACAGAGTCACCTTTTGCAAGTGCACCTGTCACAGCATTCACGACAGCATCTAATGCTTTAGCAGCGTCAACTTTTGTGCTACCAGTCTCGCTAGCAACAACATCAATTAAATCAGCCTTATTCATAAAATCTCCTCAAAATGCCTTTAAAGAAAGGCTTTTGTCTACATTAGTGCCTAAAAATTAATAAATCAAGCAAAACGCGACAAATAACTAAACTTTATTCTCTGGGTTTTTCTTGACTTTAGATGGTCTGAATGCTTTAAATTAGCGCCTCTTTTAAGACTTCAGAGATATTTTCAACTGGCTTAATATTTAGGTTTTTCAATATATTTGATTCTATTTCCTCTAGGTCCCCAACATTCTCTTTAGGAATGATTACATTGGTAATGCCACTTCTTTTAGCTGCAATAAGTTTCTCTTTAAGGCCACCAATCTTTAAGACTTTGCCTGCTAAAGTAATTTCTCCGGTCATTGCCAAATTCGATTTAATTGATTTATCAAGCACAACAGATGTTATCGCAACGCACATTGTTATGCCTGCACTTGGACCATCCTTGGGAGTAGCTCCTTCTGGCACATGGATATGAATATCATGCTTTTCAAAAAAATCTTTCTCTATTTTTTTAGAAAGCACAATATTTTTAGTAACTGTCAGTGCTGCTTGAATTGATTCCTGCATCACATCACCCAGTGAGCCTGTTTTTATTATTCTTCCTTTCCCGGTAATGACAGCTGCTTCTATTTTTAACAATTCGCCCCCAACAGATGTCCATGCTAGGCCGTTTACCTGACCTTTTAAATCCTCTGCATCAAATTGACCAAATTTATACGGCTCTGTACCGAGAATATTTCGCACAGCTCTATTGTCAATTTTGACTGATGAAGGCTCGTCCAGTGAAATTTCTTTAACTTTTTTTCGACAAATCTTATTAATTTGCCTGTCCAGATCACGAACGCCTGCCTCTCGGGTATAGTTTCTAATGACTTTCAAAATTGAATTAACGCTAAAAGATACTTCCTTATCGTTCAAACCATTCTTTTCTAAATTCCGTGGAACTAGATAGTTTTTTGCAATATTTAATTTTTCATCTTCAATGTAGCCGGGTAATCTAATAATTTCCATTCTATCTAATAGAGGTGGGGGTATATTTAATGTATTGGCGGTGCAAATAAACATTACCTCAGAAAGGTCATAATCGATTTCTAAATAATGATCATTGAAGGTATTATTTTGTTCAGGGTCTAAGACCTCCAGTAGGGCTGAGCTTGGATCACCACGGTGATCCATTCCTACTTTATCAATTTCATCAAGAAGAAATAATGGATTTTTAACTTTTGTTTTTGTGAGTTTCTGAATTATCTTGCCAGGCATCGAACCTATATATGTTTTTCTGTGCCCTCTTATCTCTGCTTCATCACGCACTCCACCAAGAGATAATCTAATAAAATTTCTGTTCACCGATCTAGCTATTGATTCGCCAAGTGATGTTTTGCCAACACCGGGAGGGCCAACAAAACATAACACTGGTGCTTTCATTTTTTTTACTCTTTTTTGAACAGCAAGGTATTCAAGAATTCTTTCTTTGACCTCTTTCAGCCCATAGTGATCTTCATCAAGAATGTCTTTGGCTTTTTTAAGGTCTAAATTGATTTTTGTAGTTTTGTGCCATGGCACTTCAAGCAAGGTTTCAATGTAAGTTCTTACTACAGTTGCCTCTGCTGACATTGGGGACATTTGTTTAAGTTTAGAAAATTCTGTATTTATTTTTTCCAGAGCCTCTTTTGAAAGCTTAGTATCTTCAATTTTGGATTGAAGCTCTTCAAGCTCATTTTTTTCATCCCCTATTTCTCCAAGCTCTTTCTGTGCAGCTTTGATTTGCTCATTTAAGAAATACTCCTTTTGTGACTTCTCCATCTGTTTTCTGACGCGGCCTCTTATTCTTTGTTCAACTTCTATGAGGTCAATCTGAGATTCAAGCAAGCTAGATAAGAACTCTCCTCTGGATATAACATTTTCTTGTTCGAGGATTTCTTGCTTATCTTTAATTGATAAATGTATGTTTGAGGATATAACATCAATTACTTTTGCCAGATTCGCCATTGATTGAACTTGATTAATTACTTCGACTGATACTTTTTTTGAAACCGAGACAAATTCTGTGAACTGATTCTTTATTGTGCCCAGCAAATCCCTTTCATACTTTGAATCCTCTGTGGTTTCATCAATTTTGATAATTTCTGCAAAGTATCCTTCATCTATTGAAACATCCTTCAAAGTCGCTCTTTGCAAACCCTCAACCAAAATCTTCACAGTTCCATCTGGCAGCTTTATCATCTGAAGCAAAGTCGAAATGGTGCCAACTTTGGGGAGATCTGCAATGGTTGGTTCTTCATTAGAAGGAGAGTTTTGAGCAACTAAAAATATTTTCTTATTTGTTCTCAGAGCATCCTCTAATGAAAAAATAGATTTTTCCCTGCCAACAAACAAAGTGGAAACTGTATTAGGAAAAATTACTACATCCCTTAACGGGATCATAGGCATCTTTACAGTAACCTTAATTTCTTCTGACATTTAATTTGCAATCTTTTTTGCCATCAACTTAAGAGGGTTGTCTCTATTCACAACAACATTTTTGTCAATGACAATTTTCTCAATTGGCGAGCTTGATGAGGGTAGCTCAAACATTGAATCCTGAAGTATGTCTTCAAAAATAGCTCTGAGCGCTCTAGCTCCTGATGCGCTTCTCTTAGCCTCTTCTGCAATTGCCTTAAAAGCATCTGCTGTAAACTCAAGCTTGATGCCATCCAATTCAAACAAATATTTAAACTGTTCACTTATGGAATTTTTAGTCTCTGACATTACTCTCACAAGATCCTCTTGAGATAGTTCTTCAAGAGCTGCAACTACAGGAAACCTTCCAATAAATTCAGGAATAATTCCATATTTAATTAAGTCTTGTGATTTAGCCTCTTTAAACATTTGGCCTATGTCTATATTGTCCTTATCAATGATCTCAGAGTTGAATCCAATTGAACTGCTTGAAAGTCTTGATTGAATTTGAGATTCAAGCCCATTAAAGGCTCCCCCACAAATAAATAGAATGTCTTTAGTATCTACTTGTAAGAATTCTTGTTGGGGGTGCTTTCTTCCTCCCTGGGGCGGTATAGATGCAGTTGTTCCTTCAATTATTTTTAGTAGTGCTTGTTGGACCCCTTCACCTGAAACATCCCTTGTTATTGAAACATTTTCACCTTTTTTAGAAATCTTATCAATTTCATCAATATAAATGATTCCTTTTTGTGCTCTAGTGATATCGTAATCTGCATTAATTAATAGCTTTTGAATAATATTCTCTACATCTTCGCCAACGTATCCTGCCTCAGTTAAGGATGTTGCATCAGCTATAGCAAATGGTACATCAAGAAATTTTGCTAAGGTTTGGGCCAACAATGTTTTTCCACAGCCTGTAGGTCCAATTAATAAAACATTGCTTTTTTGTACTTCTATTTCTGAATCACTTTTGGAATTTATTCTTTTGTAGTGGTTATAAACTGCTACAGATAAGCGCCTTTTTGCCTCATTCTGTCCCACTATAACCTGATCAAGGTACTCAAAAATTTCTTTTGGCTTGACATCATTTGTTTCAAGGCCTGATTCTTGTTGCTCCTCTTCAATGAGTATGTCATTACAGAGATCAACACATTCATTGCAAATGTAGATATTTGGTCCGGCAATCAGCTTTTTTACTTTTGCTTGATCCTTTCCGCAAAAAGAACAATTTAGTTTTGATTTTTCAATTTCCATCTCTACCTTTTTTCTAGCACCTTATCTGCTAGCCCATATTTAATTGCAGCTTGAGCATCCATAAAGAAGTCACGTTCAGTATCTTTTTCAATTTTTTTAATTGACTGACCAGAACAGTTAGCCAAAATACCATTTAATCTTTCTCTAAGAGTTTTTATTTCTTTTGCTTGAATTTGAATATCGGTTTCTTGTCCTCGTGCTCCTCCTAGTGGTTGATGAATCATCACCCTACTATTTGGTAATACAAATCTTTTGCCTTTTTTGCCAGCAGCTAAAAGTACAGCGCCCATACTTGCAGCCTGGCCGAAACATACTGTTGAAACATCACATTTTAAGTAGTTCATTGTATCCAAGATAGAAAGTCCAGACGTAATCACTCCTCCAGGGGAATTGATATACAAATAAATATCTTTTTTAGAGTCTTCAGATTCAAGAAATAACAATTGGGCTACTACCAGATTTGCAACATAGTCATCAATGCCCCCTACAATAAAAATTATTCTGTCCTTAAGAAGTCTAGAAAAAATATCAAATGCTCTCTCACCGCGTGATGATTGCTCCACAACCATTGGTACTAAGTTATTTTCAAACATACTTTTAATATAGTGCGGATAAAATATAAATCAATATTTCATTCAAAATGACGAAACTTAATGATTATTTATTAAAACTTGAAGCCCTTTACTCAAAACATGAGACAAATTGGGGTGGACGAAGGGGGTTGAACCCTCGGCCTCCGGTGCCACAAACCGGCGCTCTAACCAACTGAGCTACGCCCACCATTTTTTCGTGTATTTTAGAAAAAAAAATTATATCATTATCCCCAACAAGGGGTAATAACATGGGGGCAAATAATCTATTTTTAAAAAGCATTACAAAGATGTTTGATAATGCTGTAGAGATATTAGGCATAGAGTCAGGACTAGCTGAGCAAATAAGATCCTGTAATAACACTTACACAGTAAGATTTGGCGTAAAACTTAAAAAAGGAGTAGAGGTATTTACTGGCTATAGAGCTGTTCATTCAGAACACTTAGAGCCAGTAAAAGGTGGTATAAGGTATGCTCCAAATGTAAATGCATCTGAAGTTGAAGCGATGGCGGCGTTAATGACTTACAAAAATGCTGTGGTTGATGTTCCTTTTGGAGGCTCAAAAGGTGGCTTAAAAATAAATCCAAAAAAATACGATGAAGAAGATTTAGAAAAAATTACTAGGCGTTTCACTGAAGAATTATCAAAAAGAGGATTAATTTCACCAAGCTTGAATGTTCCAGCTCCTGATATGGGAACAAGTGAGCGGGAGATGGCATGGATAGCTGATGAATATAGAAGGCTCAATCCACATGAAATAAATGCATTTGCTTGCGTTACTGGCAAGCCTATCGGAATGGGCGGTGTCAATGGTAGAACCGAAGCAACTGGCAGAGGAATTTTCTATGCTTTAAATGCATTTTTTAGTAGTAAGGATGTAAAGAAATCAACAATAAAAGGCAAACTTAGCTCTCAGAAAATAATTGTAGAAGGTCTTGGTAAAGTAGGCTACCACGCCGCAGCATGTTTACAAGAGCATGGCTGCCGTATAATTGGGATTATTGAAAAAGACATAGCTTTTCATGACCCTAAAGGCCTTGATCTTGATTTAATTAAATCATGGATGGCTGAATCAAGACAAAAAGAGGACTTCCCTAACCCTAGCCAACTAAAGTCTAAAGAAGAAGTTTTCTCTGCTGAGTGTGATATTTTTATCCCTGCAGCACAAGAGGGGACTGTTACGGAAGAAAATCATAGCAAGCTTAATGCAAAAATTATCTGCGAAGGTGCCAATGGCCCTTTAACATCACGAGCAGATTACTACTTAAATAAAAAAGGGGTACTAATTATTCCAGATCTTTACGCAAATGCTGGTGGTGTTGCAGTCAGTTACTTTGAATGGGTAAGAAACTTATCGCATATGAGATTTGGTAGAATGGAAAAAAGAAGAAAACAATATGAAAATGCTTCTTTGATCAATATTATTGAAAATACTACTGGATCAAGAGTTTCTCAGCGGGAAAAATCTATGTTTAGCGCTGGGAATTCTGAAATAGACCTTGTTAGATCAGGACTTGAAGATATGATGACCGAGGCCTATGAAAATATGAGTGAAATTTGGAATGCAAATGATTATCCATCCTTACGAACAACCGCTTATATCTACTCAATTCAAAAGCTGGTCAATTCTTATAAGAGCATAGGTATCTAAAAAATTGGCGCGCCAGGGAGGATTCGAACCCCCGACCAATAGCTTAGAAGGCTACTGCTCTATCCAGCTGAGCTACTGGCGCTGGTCGGGGCAGCAGGATTTGAACCTGCGACCACCTGGTCCCAAACCAGGTGCGCTA
>JADHNL010000003.1 GCA_016779525.1 SAR86 cluster bacterium
GTTGCTTACGGAGATGGTAAGCAAATAATAATTGGCGCCTACAAAGCTGACCGTATCGCAGTCTTTAGGGTCGAATAGTTAACCAGCGCAGATTTTTAGCAATTTAAAGTTTAGATTTCAGAATTTGATTAATCAGTCCAGGATTAGCTTTGCCTTGAGTTGCTTTCATTGCTTGACCCACGAAAAAGCCAAATAATTTATCTTTACCAGACTTATAAGCAGCAACTTGGGATGGATTATCTTTAATGATTTGATCAACAATTATTTCAAGTTCACCCTCATCAGAAATTTGTTGTAGACCTTTACCCTCTATAACTTTGGCTACATCTTCACCACTTTCCCAAATTTCCTCAAGAACTTCTTTAGCAATTTTGCCAGATATGGTGTTATCAGAAATTTTTTGGATTAACTTGGAAAAGTTTTCTGCGGTAATTTTGCTGTCAGATAAATTGACATCATTTTTATTTATTAAGGCATTAAGGTCGCCAATGATCCATTTTGCCGCTAGTTTAGGGCTGGCATCTTTAACCACTACTTCATAAAAGTCGGCTGTCAGTTTGTCGGCACAAATAACTCCAGCATCGTATTCACTGAGGCCATAGGTCTCTACTAAGCGCACTTGTTTTTGCTCTGGTAGTTCGCCCATATTAGCTTGGACCTCTTTTTTAAGTTCATCTGAGATAGCAAATGGCACTAGATCTGGACAGGGGAAGTACCGGTAGTCATTGGCAAATTCTTTGGTTCTCATTGAACGCGTCTCATCTTTGATGGCATCGTAAAGTCTTGTTTCTTGTTCAACTGTACCACCTGATTCAAGAATTTTAATTTGTCGTTTAATCTCATAATTTATTGCCCTTTCTACAAAACGAAATGAATTGATATTCTTAATTTCAGCTCGAGTACCATATTCTTTATCATCGGGACGCATGATTGAAACATTGGCATCGCAGCGCAACGATCCTTGCGACATATTGCCATCAGAAATATCTAAATAGGTTACTATTTGGTGAATTTTCTTAAGGTATTTTACTGCTTCCTCCGCAGATCTAATATCTGGCTCTGACACGATTTCAAGCAAAGGTACCCCTGAGCGATTAAGATCAATTACAGATTCATCATCGTAAATGTCGTGCATTGATTTACCAGCATCTTCTTCAAGATGAGCTTGATGGATACGAACTTCTTTGCCCTCAATGCCTACTCGACCATTTTTTACAATAGGGTAGTGTAGTTGAGTGATTTGATAGCCTTTTGGCAGGTCTGGATAAAAGTAATTCTTTCTATCAAAAACCATGGTTTCAGCAATTTCTGCATTGGTAGCTAAGCCAAATTTAATTCCCTGTTTAATAGCTCCCTCGTTCAACACGGGCAGGACACCAGGAAGCCCTAAATCTATTAAGTCGACCAGTGTGTTTGCTTCCTCACCAAACTGATTGCGTGAAGGAGAAAAAAGCTTAGTATTGGTCGTAAGCTGCACATGGACCTCTAAGCCTATGACGGGCTGCCAACCATTTACTAGGGTTTTATCTTGTGCCAATCGGTCACCTCCTGAAGCTTATGAGTGATGTTAAGCAGTAAATCTTCTGAAAAATAGTTACCTACAAACTGTGCTCCTATTGGCAACTCATTGGCCAGACCATTAGGAAAGGATATGGCGGGCAATCCTGCTAGATTTGCCGGGATGGTTAAAAGATCCTCTTTATACATTCTATTAGGATCCGAACTCGTTCTATTCATTTCAAAAGCTTGGTCAAGTGTTGTTGGTAGAAAAACAAGATCTACGCTTTTAAAGAACTCATCAAATTTTGACTTCATCATACGCCTTACTTTTTGTGCTTTGCGATAATAGGCATCGTAGAAACCTGCAGAAAGAACGTAAGTGCCAATAAGAATTCGTTTTCTTACTTCCTCACCAAAACCTTCAGACCTTGTTTGTAAGTAAAGCTCGCTTATATTACTTGAATCGGATCGATGTCCATATTTGACGCCATCAAAACGAGCGAGGTTGGAGGAGCATTCGGCTGGAGCGATGACATAATAAGAGCAAATTCCAGAAGAAAGTTCGGAAAAATCTAGTTCAACGAATGAGTGTCCCTGTTTTTCAAGTACAGTTTTTGAGTTTTCATAAGCTTTTAATATTTCCTCAGAAATTCCAAGCTGATCTATGTCTCTGAGAATTCCAATTTTTAAATTGCCAACATCGCCTCTTAATGCATCTTCATACTTAACTTTATCTCTTTGAGCAGAGGTTGAATCTTTTGCATCGTAAGATGCCATGGCATCGAGTAATGCAGCGCAACCAAATGCATCGCGGGCAAAAGGCCCAGCTTGATCCATGCTAGAGCAAAAAGCTATCATGCCCCACCTAGAAACAAGCCCATACGTTGGCTTTAGGCCGGTTATACCGCATAGTGCTGCTGGCTGCCTTATAGACCCTCCTGTATCGGTTCCAGTTGCAAGAGAGGTTATATCGGCTGCAACGGAAGCTGCAGAACCACCAGAGCTTCCTCCGGGTACCAACGACTCTCCCCAGGGATTAATTACTGGTCCAAAAAAACTTGTCTCATTGGAGGAACCCATAGCAAATTCATCCATATTTGTTTTGCCAATCATAATGGAACCGGCTTGATGACAATTTGATGTGACGGTTGACTCGTAAGGCGGAGTAAAATTCTCCAACATTTTGGAGGCGCAGGTTGTACGCTTTCCTTTCGTGCAAAAGATATCTTTATGGGCTATAGGGATGCCACCCAAAGCAAGATCTTTATAATCATTAAAATTATTGTCTATATATTCAGCTTTTTTAAGCGCATCTTCATCAAAGGTACTAATAAAAGCATTTAAATTGCTGTATTTATGTGCCTTATCAAGACTATCTTTGGTTAGCTCTTTTGCTGAAATTTCTTTGTTGCGAAATCTCTCTCTGATATCTTTAAAATTCATTCTACTATTTTAGGTACAACAAAGAAGTCATCGTCTGATTTGGGTGACTCTGCCAGAAATTCTTTTTTACTATTTCGATCATCTTCACTATCTGCACGACTTACATTAGTCAGTTCAAGCGGATTATTGAGTGGCTCAAATTGGTCTAAGTCCAATTCATTCATTTGATCAATCATTCCAAATGTAGTTTTTAACTTTTCTATAATTTTTGGGTAATCTTCCTCTTTAGCACCAATTCTTGACAAAAATAAAAGATTTTTTAACTCGATTTTATCCATTAAAAGCCTTATTCTAGTAAGTTCCGGTTATTATAGGGTTTAATTGAAGAAATGTTTAAATTTTTAAGAAGTCTTTTCTCAAACGACATATCAATTGATTTAGGAACTGCTAACACATTGATATATACCAAGGAAGATGGAATTGTCCTTGATGAGCCCTCAGTTGTGGCAATACAAGAAAAAAATGGTCAAAAAACAGTAGTGGCTGTTGGACATGATGCTAAGAAAATGCTGGGCAGAACGCCGGGTCAAATGGAAGCAATTAGACCTCTAAGAGATGGTGTTATAGCTGACTTTAACGTTACAGAAAAGATGCTACAGCATTTCATTAAAAAAGTATCTAATAGCTCAATACTGGCACCAAGCCCCAGAGTCTTAATTTGCGTGCCTTCAAAAGCAACTCAAGTTGAAAAAAGAGCAATCAGAGAATCGGCTCTTTCAGCAGGAGCCAGTGTTGTAAAGCTTATTGAGGAGCCAATTGCGGCTGCATTAGGTGCTGGAGTTGGAATTGATAAACCTAGAGGCAGCATGGTGATTGACATTGGTGGTGGCACTTCAGAGGTTGCAATTCTCTCATTAAACGGGATAGTCTATTCAGAATCACTTAAAGTTGGGGGCGATAAATTTGATGAGGCCATCCAAGCCTACGTTAGAAGAAAATTTGGAGTAGTCATTGGAGAATCAACTGCTGAGTTAATCAAACTGCAAGTTGGATGTGCCACACTTAATTGCAAAAAAGATTTTGAGCCATTCGAATTTAGAGGAAGAAATCTTGCTGAAGGAATTCCAGAATTGGTCATTTTTCAAAAGGAGGATGGTTTTAGAGCCTTAGAAAATCAAACTTCCGCGATTGTTAGATCGGTAAGAACAGCATTAGAATTATCTCCTCCTGAATTGGCTGCTGATATTTCTCAAGATGGTATTGTTTTAACTGGTGGCGGAGCTTTATTGCATTGTTTAGATACTCTCATTGAACAATCAACAGGAATACCAACTAGAGTTGCTGAAGACCCATTAACTTGCGTAGCTCGAGGCGGAGGTATTGCTTTAGCATTAATGGATAAAGACTTTGATCTCTTTGCTGAAGAGTAATGCAAGCAAAAAAATTATCTTTTAGAGATAAAATTGAAACACTAATTCTTTCTATTTTTCTAATTATTTTTTTAGGCTACCTTTCTTATTTTGTGGATTTAAATAAAAAATCCCACAGATTTTTAGAAATGCTTTTTTCTTTACCAAGTGAATTTTTTCAAGCTGCTTTTGAAAATATAAGAGAGTATGAAAACAAAAAAATATTTGAGCTTGAGAATAAGATAATGACGTTAGAGTCAGATATTTATGAAAAAAACCTTGAAATTTTGGCGCTAGAAAATAAGAAAAATTTTTCCAGCAACACTATTTCGAGATTTAATAATTTTCAAGCGTATGTTTCAGGATTTGATCAAGTTAACTATTTATGCTGCCGAAAACATAGAATATATATTTCAACAGATAATACGACTAATATTGTTGAACCAAGAGCAATATCCCAAGGTAGTTTTGTTGTGGGCAGGGCCAGCTCAACTATTTTTAATGAAGCTGAAGTAAAGCTTCTCAGTGACCCTGAAGAATTTATATCTATCAAAAATAGCCTTGGTTTTTTCTGCATAGCTCAAGGGACAGGTATGCCTCAGGGAATAAGCTGTAATAATGAGTCCAAAACTAGCGAATTTAAAATAGGAGATACTTTTTTTACAACTGGTTTTGATGGTCTATACCCAGAAGGACTGATTATCGGCAGATTAGATAAAGTTATCGACAACGAGGGCCCAAACTTTAAACAAACATTGCATATAAAGTTATTTTTCAACCCATATAATTCAATGAATAAGCAATTGTTGATACATGAATAATTTAAATTTTTTTATTACAACCTTCTTTTGTATTTGCATCAACTACTTATTATTGAGCACAAATATATGGTCTATTATCCCCGATGTATTTTTGTTACATATGTTATTTTTAGCCTCAACATACACAACTTACCCCAAGGTTTATTTCTTTATCTTAAATGGGTTTTTTATAGATATTTTCTTTTATGAAATTATAGGGCCTTACACCTTAACTTACTTTGTAATTGGTATCTACCTGACATTTTCAGTAGCAAGGTGGGAGCAAAGATCCTTACTCATTCAGCTAGCTTTAATTTCATCCATTAGTCTATTAGTTAACATTTTAATTGGTGCACTTGAAGAGTATTCATTTGTGCGACACAGAGCTGTTATTAGCACAATTTTTCTGAATTTAATTTGGGTTTTAATTTTCATGTACCAAAGGGATAAATGGTTGAAAAATATTTAATCTGGCCTGCTAGGCTTTTCTTATATTTCTCGTGCCTAACGCTCTTAGTATTCTATGTGTTTATTTTTTCATTAAGCTTCAATTCAGCTTCTAAAGCAATTATCAATTTAATAATGGGCGAGAATGTTTCATACGAAAATCTATCAGTTAAACCTCGTTTATTGGGAATTAACATCGAAGGCAAGAACTTTAGTTACAAACAAGAGGATGTGATCTTTAGTGTTGAGAGCATTAGCTTGGATTTAGATTTTCTTAAAACAATACTAAAAAATAAATTCTACTTAAATGAGTCATCAATACTTAACGGAGGTATTAACTTTCTCGGTAGATCAAGGAATATATCAAACTTAAATTTCCAAGTTGAAAATGCGGACTTCACAAATTTTAAATTTGAACATTTAGATTTTAAAAATCTAACGCTAAATAATGTTGTATCTGGGAAAGATGGAGTAGGTTTTGAATTCTCAAAATTAGATTTGAAACTTCCAAGCAATCTTCAGCAAATTAATAATCTATTCGGAATCGGTTATTTTATTGATCGGCAATTAAAACTCCTTGTAAATTCTCCACTTGGGGAGCTGGACATCAATAACTTTGATAGGTTTCTATTCCCAGACTTAAAAGGCTTTATACACTTAAATTTCTTAGAGGGTTTTAGCATTTCAAGAGGCCATTTATTCTCAGGAAGTAATAAAGAATTAGTAAATGCATACTTTGAATATGATAGATATTTTAATCTGCTTATAAATCAACAAGGCGACTCAAATAGTATTATTTCAGCACTTCCTGGAGATCTTGATGAAGTTGCTAGCTTCTTAGCTGAATCAAATTTTTACAGCAAGCATGTAAATTTACTCTTGTCCTATTCCTCAAAGGGCCAAGAAAATATTTTTGACTCCGTTGCAATTTATGATGAATTAGAAATTAACCTTAGTGGGCTAAAGCTTCGCTCAGCATTAGCAAAAAGCTATATCAATAGTAATAAGTTCTCACTTTTTTCTGAAAAAATGAATACTGAAAGTTTAAGTTTGAATAAATTGAATATTTCAAAAAAACATAACGACGATAGATTCCAAGTACATTTCAACTTATTAGGCTCACCATTTTGGTCAAGATACCGTAATCAAATCGCTTTAAACTCAATATGGCATTATTCAACTCCTGAAAGTGAAGTTTCCTTTTCGATAGGTAAAGACAAAACAATTTATACCAAAGGTGAGTATGTTATAGGTTTTAGCTTGCCAGATGAATTGGGAATTAGAAAAAATGGTATACAAATCAATCCAATATCTGTTAGTTCCAATGTTTTTAATTTTAGTGATAGTTTTCAAAATGAACTTTTTTTTAATTTTGAAAAATTAAGACTTGAAAATGTTAATACAAATGCTTCTTTTAAAAAAAATTATCTTACTCCTGATGGCCTTGATTTTAAAAGTTTGTCACTCAGCTTGAAGGATGGGTTCGTTGATTTTAGTTCAGATAATCTGAGCATTGGAGGTGAAATAAATATTGCTGGAAGTAATGTAACCTATAGCGAAAATACTTTTACTCCCGGAATTTTGGGTGTACTTTCTTTGATCGATATTAGGTCTAATATAATTGATTTATTAAGTTTAGATTTTGATAAATTAAATGCTGAAAACATCCTTGTAGACAGTCTTGAGGGGAATTTGTTTTTGGATGGTAATAATTTTGTAAATATAGATGTTATTGAACTTAACTTTGGTTCGGCACAAGCGAAGATTTCAGGGATAGTGAACTCTAATTTAGAGTATCTTGATACTTATGATTTAGATTTAGTATTTGATTCTAATATATCTCAAAATATCCCTTGGTATCTTGCATTATTTGGCAATATCCCAGCAGCAGCTGGAGCAGCAGTTATAGGTAATTTGCTTGAGCAAGATGGGAGTAAATTATTTTCAGCAAAGTATAAAATCACAGGCACAACTAATGAGCTTAAAGTAAGCTCTAAGTAATAAGAATTGTAATTATCCCAAGAAAACTTACAAACCCAAGAATATCCGTGACTGTTGTAATCACAACACCTCCTGAGATCGCTGGGTCATAACCAAACTTTCTAAGCAAACTAGGTACTAGGAAACCAAAAATTGCTGCAGCTATCAGGTTTATAATCATTGCGCCAGATATTGCTAATGAAAGCTGAAAGTTATCAAACCAAAAGTTGGTAATTAGAAATATTGCCGAAGAAAAGAATATGGCATTTGCTATCGAAACAATAAATTCACGTTTAAACAGATATGTCTTACTCTTGTTATTTAATTTTCTTAAAGCCTCTGCCCGTATGTATATTCCCAATGTTTGTGTTGCAGCGATACCACCCATACTAGCTACAATAGGCATTAAAACTGCTGCATAAATAATCTGATCTAAAATCTCTGTAAAAAAGCTTATGGCATAAGAAGCCATTATTGCGGTCCCTAAATTTATTGATAGCCAAATTAACCGACTAGAGATTGTTTTTTTTGGAGATGCAAAAATATCGTCCTCGATTTGAGTAAGACCAATAAAGTCTTGCTCAACCTCATCCACTGCTATATCGATAATATCATCTACAGTAATTCTCCCCAGTAATTTATTATTTTCATCAATGACTGGAGCAGAGAAAAGATCTTTATTCTTAAATAGGTTGTAAACATCGATTTGGTTCAAGGAAGAGAATATAGGTTGAAATTCAGTATCCATTACTTCTCGTACTGTCAAATTTTGCTCAGATGTTAAAATTTTTGTAATTGGAAGAATACCTAAATACTCATCATTCTTTGTTACAACATAAATATCATCGGTATTTTGGGGAATATTCTTTAAGAACCGCAAATATCTTGAAACAAGTTCAATTGTGTTGTCTGCTCTCACAGTTATGATATCTGTATTCATTAGGCCACCAGCAGTTTCCTCTGAAAAATCTAAAACATTCTCAACTCTGCCTCTGTCTCTTGAATTCATTAGAGATAAGACCTCATTAGTTATTTTTTCTGGAAGTGATTGCAAAATATCTGCAAGATCATCGGCTTCCAAGTCACTTATAGCCAAAGAGATTTCCTCAGGATTCATATCAAAGAGCAATTGCTCTCTTAAGGATTCATCTAATTCACCCAATACCTCACCTTCCGCATCAAGTTGTATTAGGTCCCAAATTATTTTTCTCTCTTGAGGAGGAGAGTTTTCCATCAAGAATGCTAACTCACTTGCTGACATTTCAGAAAGTATTCTTGTTAGTTTGGCTTTGTATTCTGAATTATTTAGTGTGGACTGAATAAGTTCGTATTTAGATTCAGGGATTCGATAAGCCATGCGGCTATTTTACTAAATAATTAAGAAAATTATTATTCACCAAAATAAAATTTCTTTGCAAGAGGATCTCTAGAAATTTCTTCAGGGCTGCCAGTTGACAAAATCTTGCCTTGATTCATTAAGATAATACTATCGCAGACATTAATAACGTCTCTGAAGTTATGATCACTAATAAAAATACTTATTTCTTTGCTCAGCTTTTTTAGAATTTTGTTAATCTCATCAACTGAGATTGGGTCTACGCCTGCAAATGGCTCATCCAAAAGGATAACCTTAGCATCTAGTAATATGGACCTTAAGATTTCTGCTTTTCGTTTTTCTCCACCTGAAAGGTATTTTGCTTTGGTCTCCCCCCTTGCTACTAACCCCATTTTCATAAAAAACTCATCAATTTTCTTTTCTTTACTTGGCATAATTTTTTTAAATTTTAATTCCATTGCAAGTCTAATGTTTTCATTAAGACTCAGTTCTTCAAATAAAGAGTTTTCTTGGGGCACATAACTTAAACCAAGCTTTGATCTCTCTTCAAGACTTAAACCTGTCATATCTTCACCAAAAAATGTTAATTTGCCAGTATCTATTTTTGATAACCCTGCTATAGCCCTGAAAAGACTTGTTTTGCCTGCACCATTTGCCCCCAAGAGACCTGTGATCGATTTACTCTTAATAGAAATGCTTATATTGCTAAATAGTTCTTTACCATTGACTGTCCTGGCTATGTTAAGAACTTCAATCATTATTCAATTTAATAACTATTGAGTCAGAAGCAATCTTATTATTGCCAGTAATAAGCTGCACATTGCCTGAAAGAGAGAGCACATTCTGAAAAAGCTCAAGTTTCATTGATGTGCCAGTAATTTTTTGTCCATCAGCGATATAACTAATATTTATAGGGTTTCCTTCTGCAGAGAATTGTTCTTGTTTTTGGTCTACCACAAGCTTATTAGAAGAAAAGTTTATTTGCTCGGATAAAAATTGTACATCACCCTTATAAATTACTTGATTATCTCTGGTATTAATTTCTACGTATTCTGATTTGATTTCATATTCCTGACTCCAAGACTGACAGGATATTGCCAGAAATAAAACTAGGAAGGTTCTATAGAACATTTGATTCAAGTATCTGATGCATAGTTAAAAATCCAACTACAACACCATTTTCTTTAACTACAAGGTTATAAATTTTATTTTTCTGCATAAATTTTGCTGCATGAGCTACTAACAAATTACTTTCAATTGTTTTAAAAGATTTGGTCATCACCTGGCCAATGTTAGCATTATCGATATCTATTTTTTTTTCTAAATTTCTTCTAAGGTCACCATCTGAAAAAATTCCAATAATTTTAGAATGTTTGTCATTTGTCCGAGTTATCAATGCAAATCCTTGCTTCTTCTTAGAAATTTCAATGAGCACTTTCCTTATGCTTAATTCCTCATCCACTAAAGGAGCATTCTTAACCTCAGTCATTACATCAGATATTTTTAGTGTTAGTTTTCTCCCAAGTTTTCCGCCCGGATGGGACTTAGCAAAATCTTTTTCGCTAAATTTTCTAGCCTTAAGAATTGCTACAGCTATTGAATCGCCTAATGCAAGAGTCACTGTTGTGCTTGAAGTTGGAGCCAACCCATTTGGACATGCCTCTTTAGTTACTTTTACTTCTATATGAGTATCTGAAGCTAATCCAATAGATGAGCTACTATTCTCAGTAATTGACAATAATTTGATTTTTAAATTTTTAATTGCTGGCAGAAGCTCAACTATTTCTTTACTTTCTCCAGATTTTGAAATTGCGATTAATAAATCTTTCTTTTGTATCATGCCTACATCGCCATGCAGAGCTTCTGCTGGATGTATAAAGAAAGATGGAGTTCCTGTGCTAGAGAGTGTTGCAGCGATTTTATTTGCTATGTGACCCGATTTGCCAACACCTGTAAGAAATACCTTGCCTTTACAATTGAAAATATCTTCACAAAACTTATTTACCTTGAAAGATTTTGACTCAATAAAGCTTTTTAACTCATCTAATTCGATTAAAAGTGCTTTTTTTGCTTCTTTTTGGAAATTTATTTTTTTCATTTCTACTATAATTACAATATGTTACGACTTTTTTTCTATAAATTAATATTTCTTGCAATATTCTCTCTTAATTTAAATGCAGATCGAATACCGGAAATCCACTCATTCATTGACAAAAATGCTCAGTACTTTTTGACAATAATTAAAACAGAAGGTTCAGAGTATGAGGCAGACCCAGAAAAATTTAAAAATAAATTAAAGAATATCTGGGAGCCAATGGTTGATGTTAGGTTAGTCTCTCGATTGATTTTAAGTAAAGCATATTCTGCTGCTAGCGAAGATCAAGTTTTGCGTTTCCAAGAGAGAACAAAAAAACTTTTACTAGACACATATGTTACTACTCTTCTTGAATTCAAAGACTATGATCTTTCCACTGACCAAGAAATAAAAGTAAATAAAAACAAAACGTTTGAGGTTAATGTTAGATTTTCCTCGAATACTTCGTATTCATTCTCAACAAAATTCACAGTGTACAAAAATAATGCAGGAGAGTATAAGATTGTAAATATAATAATAGATGGAATAAATTTAGGGCTTACATTTAGAAATCAATTTCAAGGAGTGCTAAAAAAATCTAACTTTGATCTTGATGAAGCTATAAATTCTTGGCAACCTTTATCAAGCGAAGAGCTATTTAGTACTTAAAATGGAAAGGTTAATTATAAAGGGCGGCATTCAGCTGCATGGCGAAGTTGAATGTTCAGGAGCCAAAAACGCTGGGCTCCCTATTCTTGCTTCTTCTATACTATTTGACAATTCAATCTCAATCTTTAATTTGCCACATTTAAAAGATATTTCAACAATGTTGGAATTGCTTAATTCCATGGGATCTCAAATAAGATTTGAGGAAAACAAAGGCATACATATTGACTCATCTTCTATAACTAACCCTGAAGCAAGGTATGAGCTTGTTAAAACTATGAGGGCATCTGTTTTAGTTATGGGGCCGCTTCTTGCAAAATATGGCAAAGCAAAAATTTCTCAACCTGGCGGATGTAATATTGGAAGCAGACCTATTGATTTTCATCTCGCAGGATTGCAACAGATGGGGGCGAGCATAACCACAGATTCTAAGTTTATTTATTTAGAAGCAAATAAATTGAAGGCTACAAATTTCAAGTTTCCAAAAATTTCGGTGACAGGGACTGAAAATTTAATAATGGCGTCAATTTTTTGTGAAGGGTCTACTGTTTTAGAAAATTGTGCTAGGGAACCTGAGGTTGTAGATTTAATAAACTTCCTTAACTCATCAGGCGCAAAAATATCTGGAGGAGGTGAATCCAAAATTATCATAGAAGGGGTAGATGCTTTAAATCAAATAGAGTGGAATATTCTTCCAGATAGAATAGAGGCAGGAACCTACCTTGTAGCAGGGGCTATTACCAATGGCCATGTCAAGGTAAACGGCATTCAATCATGTCTTCTAGAGCCAATAATTCAGAAGTTTGAAGAAATGGGAGTCTTAATAAATACTGGTGAGAATTTTGTTGAGTTAGATGCAACATCAACAGAACTTAAATCATGCAATATTAGTACGGAGCCATTTCCTGGCTTTCCAACAGATATGCAAGCGCAATTTATGACATTAAATTCAATTTCTAGGGGTAGAAGCACTATTATAGAGAATGTTTTTGAGAATAGATTCCAACATGTAGTTGAGCTAAAAAAGATGGGGGCAGATATATCATTAAACGGAAGTTCAGCCCACATTAATGGAGTAGCAAATCTGATTGGTTCGTCTGTAATTGCCTCTGATCTTAGAGCTTCAGCAAGCTTAGTATTAGCAGGTCTGGTAGGGAAGAATAGAACTGAAATAGAAGATATTTTTCATATCGATCGTGGCTACGAGTGCATAGAGGAAAAGCTCAATAAGCTTGGGGCAGAAATAATTAGAGAGCCGATTATTTAATTTTCAGGCTTTAGGACTGTAACAATCTTAAGTTTAATTGTCTTGTTTTCTCTTACTACTTCTAGCTCAATTTCTTCTCCAGGTGCAATACTATTTATTGATGCGATGAAAGTGGCCCAAACGGCGTCTGCTCCTTTAATTTTCAGAATAATATCACCGTCTTTCAAGCCGTTGCTTATAGTTCCATCATTCCCTATAACCAACAACCCAGGAATAAGTTGGTTGTCTTGATCTCTGTATGAAATGCCTCTAAATCTAAAATCTCCTATCCACGCACGTTTTATTTTTCCATATTTTATTATTTCTTGTGCAATTGAAATAACTTTATCTGAAGGAAGGGCAAAACCCACGCCCTCTGAGCCTCCAGATATTGATGCAATAGAAACATTCATCCCAATAAATTCGCCGTATTCATTAAGTAATGCACCACCTGAGTTACCTCTGTTTATTGAAGCGTCAGTTTGAAAGATATCTAAATATGGATTGCCAAAGTTTCTTCCGGTAGCACTCAAGATTCCTGAAGAAACTGAAATACCCAAATTAAATGGATTCCCAAGTGCAAAAACCTTGTCTCCAATAGAGACATCAAGTTTCTCTGGAAATTTAATTGGCCTCAGTGAATTCATTTCACTTTTTAATACAGCAATATCAGAAAATTGATCATATCCTATAAGTGTAGCCGGAAAATTTTTACCTTCGTAAACTAATGTAATGCTTGTTGCATTATTAACTAGATGTGATGCAGTAATTACATAACCATCATCAGAGATTATTACTCCAGAACCAAAGTTTGAATTTCCACGAAAATTTGTAGATTTAACCTCAATTATAGAATCAATTAATTCCTCAAAATTCAATTCATCATTGATTGATTGGTTTTGCTTAAAAAGCACAATCTGTGAGCCAATAATTAGCCCAAAAAATAATATTACTAAAAACAGGTTTTTCATGTTTCAAATCTATCCCCTTTATATTAATATATAGCACGTCAACTTTGAGCATTACATGAAAACTACAGCACTTAGAACTCAAGACATTGAGCAAAAATGGTACTTAATTGACTGTTCGGGCCAAACATTAGGCAGACTTTCAGTCAAGGTAGCTAATATTTTAAGAGGCAAAAATAAACCTGAATTCACTCCAAACGCAGATGTCGGGGATTTTGTAGTTCTTGTAAATGCAAAAAACTTAAAAGTTACAGGTTCAAAGAATGAGGACAAGATTTACTACAGGCATACCGGCTATCCAGGCGGAATTAAGCAAATAAACTTCAAGGACTTGCTAGATAGGGATCCTGAGAAAGTTTTAAAGCTTGCGGTCAAAGGAATGCTTCCAAAGAATAAATTAAACAGGCAAGTAATTAAAAAGTTAAAAGTTTATGCAGGAGAAGACCATCCTCATGAAGCACAAAAACCTGAGGTATTGAATTAATGTCAGTTATTTCAGGAAGAAGAAAGGAAGCCACAGCTGTGGTAAGATTAAAAAAAGGTAGTGGTGTCATCACGGTTAACAAAAAAAGTCTTGATGATTATTTTGGCAGGGATGTTGCTAAAATGATCGTTCGCCAACCTCTGGTTCTAACTAAACAAGATAATGCTTACGATTTTGACATTAAAGTTGAGGGTGGTGGTTCGTTTGGGCAAGCTGGAGCAATTAGACTTGCTATTTCAAAAGCGCTTATTGCCGAGACTCCTGATCTAAGAGCAGAATTAAAAAAAGCGGGTTACCTAACAAGAGATTCAAGAGTTAAAGAAAGAAAAAAAGTTGGGTTGAAAAAAGCCAGAAAGAGCCCACAATTCTCTAAGAGATAATAAATTAATGTCAAAAAAAGTTGACCAAAATAGAAGAAAAGCTCTTCATATTACATCTGGAATTGTTGGTGCAGTGACAGTAGCAGGTTTTGCAGTCCCATTTTTGAGTGCGTGGAATCCCAGCGAAAAAGCTAAAGCACTAGGGGCTTCTGTTGAATTCGATCTTTCCAAATTAGAAGTTGGCGCTATGGCGGTTTTAGAATGGAGAAGAACTCCAATCTTTGTTGTTCATCAAACGTCAAAGGCTCTTGAAAATTTACCTAAACTCGACTCGAAGGTCACAAATCCAGCTATTGAAGAAGGTATAACACGCTCAGAAAATAGCAAATATACTGTCCTTAAAGGGGTCTGCACTCATCTATCTTGTGCACCGAAATATTATCCTGAAATAGAGCCCAAAGCTTGGGATCAAGAATGGTTGGGAGGTTTTTTCTGTCCATGTCATGGCTCAAAGTTTGATTTAGCTGGGAGAGTTTACAAGGGTGTTCCAGCTCCAACTAATCTAGAGGTTCCACCTCATTCTTTTGATGGGGATGTGCTCATAGTAGGAGATTCAGCATAAGATGGGTGAGCAAAATAAATCTTTCATGAATTGGATCGATAAACGTTTTCCCGTCACTGAAAACCTAGAAAGACATTTAACAAAACATCCAGTACCTAAAAAAGTAAACTTTTTCTACATCTTCGGTGCCTTGCTCATGGTCATTTTCATGGTTCAGGTAATTACTGGAATATGGCTAATGATGTTCTATACAAATACAGAAGAAGGAGCATTTGCATCAGTCGAATACATAATGAGGGATGTAGAGTATGGCTGGTTAATGCGATATATGCACAGCACAGGTGCCAGTGCATTCTTTTTCTTAATGTATTTTCATATGTTTAGAGGTTTACTCTATGGGTCTTATCAAAAACCAAAAGAATTAGTTTGGTTATTTGGATGTTTCCTCTTGTTTTTGTTAATGGCTGAAGGCTTTCTTGGATATGTATTGCCATGGGGGCAGATGTCATATTGGGCGGCAAATGTAATTTTATCTTTATTTGGTGCAATTCCAGTAATTGGGCCAGATCTCCAAGTATGGATTCAGGGGGATTATGTTTTATCTGGCGCGACATTGTCTCGTTTTTTTGCCTTACATGTCGTGGTTGTGCCATTGCTTATGATTGCATTGGTTGTATTTCACATATTTGCATTACATGAAGTTGGAGCTGGTAATCCAGAAGGAGTTGATATTGAGAAACATAGAGACGAAAATGGAATGCCCTTAGATGGAGCCCCATTCCATCCATATAAAACTTTTAGCGCTCTGCCTGCCATTGGAATTTTCTTTGTAATTTTCTTCGCAATTGTATTTTTTGCTCCAGAGGGCGGAGGATATTTTTTGGAAAAACCAAATTTTGAAGAAGCAGACTTTCTTAAGACCCCAGAACACATTGCACCAGTTTGGTACTATGCTCCATTTTATTCAATTCTAAGAGCAATAACATTTGGAATTCCATTTTTAGGCATCACAAGCAAATTTCTAGGTTTCATAATTTTTGCAGCCAGTATTGCAATTCTTTTTGTAGTGCCATGGCTAGATAGATCAAAAGTTCAGAGCATTAGATATAAGGGAATCTATAGTAAAATTGGAATGATATTATTCGCAGCCTCATTTATTACACTTGGCTATTTGGGAACGAAGCCCGTTAATGAGTTAAGGACTCTAATTGCTCAAATTTCCACATTATTTTATTTCTTACCACTTTTGCTAATGCCTATTTACACCAAATATGAAAAAACCTTAGAGGTCCCAGACAGACTATGATCAGAGGGCTTATTTTTTTACTACTAACTTTTTTCTCTGGGAAGCTGCTTCCAGCAGGAGAAAGTGAATGTGGGTCCCTAGAAAGCTGTCTTGAGTATAAAGCTGACGTTCATGACTTATATTCTCTTCAAAGGGGGTTGGGGGTATACATGAATTATTGTTCAAGTTGCCACAGTTTGCAGTACTTAAGATGGAACAGGTTGCAAAGAGACCTGGATATCCCTGAGACCATTTTACAGGATGATCTTATTTTAAACCCAGAAATAAAAAGTAGTGATTATATGATTTTTGGCCTAAATGAAGGTGATTCAACAGCTTGGCTTGGAGCCTCTGCGCCTGACTTGACACTTAGAACGAGAGTTAGAGGTGAAAGTTGGGTTTATACCTATTTAAAATCGTTTTACGAGGATGCATCAAGACCGTTAGGCTCTAATAATTTAGTTTTACAAGGAAGTTCAATGCCAAATGTATTAGCGAGTATACAAGGCAACCAGCAGTTAAGCGATAAGGGTTTCCTGGTAAAAGTATCAGAAGGTAGCTTAACAGATGAACAGTTTGATAACTCGATGAAGGATCTTGTTAACTTTTTGGCCTATGCAGCTGAGCCAATTAGAAGAGACAGAGAAAAAAATGGAATATTTGTGATATTATTCTTCGTGATTTTTACTGCTGTCATGTGGCTACTTAATCGAGAATACTCTAAGGATATAAAATGATTTTTTACTCAGAAGAAAAAGGACATTACAGTCACATGGTGAGGCTTGTGTTGGCTGAAAAAGATATTTCGTGTGAGGTCAAAGAGTTTGACCCAGAGGGAAGCCTTCCTGACGAGTTACCAGCTATAAATCCCTACAATAAGCTCCCGGTACTTGTAGACAGGGAAGTAACTATTTATGAGCCACGAATTATTCTGGAATATCTTGATGAAAGATTTCCTCATCCACCACTTTTACCAATATATCCAAACGAAAAAGCAGAGTGCAAGCTTTTAATTCATAGAATTGAAAGAGATTGGCTGCCATTGATTGATAAAATGATGGACCCAAAAGTTTCACAAAAAGACTTTGATAAGCTGAAAAAAGAGCTTGTATCTTTGGTATCAGGAATCGTATTGGTCTTAAAGGAAAAGCCATACTTTATGAGCGATGAATTTACATTAGTTGATTGTTACATGTCAGCTATTTTGTATAGACTTCCATACCTTGGTGTGACTGTGCCAGATACAAAATCTTTTTCAACCTTAAGAAATTATCAGAAAAAATTATTTTCTAGATCAAGTTTTGACCTATCATTAACTGATTCTGAGAGAGATTTAAAATATTCATTCAATTAAAATAAGAAGTTGATTCTATTTTTCTTTTTGTAAGTGTATAAATCCCGCCGTATCCACGCAATTCACCCAGCAATTTATTCGACTTAGCATAGGCTAACAGCATTGAATCATATCCCAGAGTATAGCTTCTGCTTTTTTTAAGATCGTAACCAAATGGATTTTCATAAGTATGATCAAAAGTATTTATTTGATGTAGTGTAATTTCATTTAAATCAAGCTGATTATCAAGATCAAAAGTAAGAATTGAAATCTTATAATTCAACCCATAATTAAAGCGTATCTTTGAAGCAATATCGTATACTTCATCTTCATTTTCTGGAAAAATTACAATTTGATCTATATCAGTTCGAGTTCTTGGTTCAAAATTTACTTTTGAAAAACTTGCTTCTTTCACTAACTCGTACCTACTTTCACTTTGAGATACACCTAAAGTAAAGCGAATATTGTTTTCCGATAAAGGTTGCTGTAAAAAAACATAATCCAAGTTTTGGTCTAGTCTCTCAAAATTTTTTTGAGCATTATTCCCAGCCAATAAAATCTTTGTCGCCTTTAGTCTTAATAGGTGTTTATTCAAAGAGTTTATTTGTGCTTGCGAATTTGGTGGCACAAACATATTATTCCTTGCAGTATTCATTAAAATTAGATTTAAATTTGCTCCTTGGTTATCAAGAATTTCAACCTGCATTGGGTCAAATGGCCCAATAATAAAACTATTCTGATTAGAATCTAATGAGCTACCTTCATCAAAAAATTTTACAGAATTTTTTATCTTAAGATCCATGTAAGCGTGCATTACACCTAGCTGATAATAGGTTGAAAAGCTCTCATATTCATTAGGATCAGGAATTAAGAAAATATATTCAAATGCATTTGATTCGGTTAAATTTTTAGGAACATTAGAAATTGTCGTGAAAGCTAAATTATCAATTGGCATTAAATAGCTCTCATTATTTTTTTCCAACTGTACATTCGAACAAGCAGAGACCAGGATTATATGAAATACTATTAATAAAAATGTTCTAAGCATGATTTTTTATATTATACCTACACCCATAGGCAACCTTAATGATTTATCAAATAGATCATTAAAAATTTTATCCAGCTTAGATTTTCTTGTGGTCGAAAATTTTAGCACTACCAGAAAGCTTTTAAATTATTATTCATTAAAAGTACCAAAAATAATCACTTATAACGATCAATCCTCTGCAGAAACCAGATCTAAAATCTATGAACGAATTAAAAAAGGCATGTCTGGTGCATTGGTGTCAGATTCTGGATCTCCCCTAATATCTGATCCAGGCTACAAATTAATTAATTTACTCATTAAAGAAAATATTGAAATTGTTAGCATTCCAGGACCAAGCTCGATTTTATCAGCGCTTGTAGCAAGTGGCCTGCCAACCGATAGGTTTCAATTTTTAGGTTTTTTCCCTAGAAAAGAAAAAGAAAAACTGACTTTCGTAGATTCAATTCAAAAATTTTCTGGAACTAGTATTTTTTTTGACTCCCCAAAAAGAGTGCTTAAAAATCTTCTTTGGCTTGAGCAAAGCTTTGATGTCTGCAAATTTGATATTTGTATTGCTAAGGAGATTTCAAAATTAAATGAACAATATCTAAGGGGTAAGCCTTTGGATATCATTAAGTTAATTTCAGAAAAAAAAGACTTCTTAAGAGGCGAATTTGTTTTACTCATTAACCCTAATTATGAAAAAGTGCAAAACTTTCAGCTAGAAAGTTTTTATGTAAATTTTTCTCGATACTTACCAATAAAGGATTTGACAAATGCTGTTCATGAAATAACTGGAGAACCAAAAAATAAAATATATAAATTATTTTTAACACTTTCAAAAAAAGCTTGATAATATAAACTCGAGTTGGTCGAGCTATCGCTTAATATTTAAGAGGAAAGTCCGGACTTCATAGAGCAAGGTGCCAGCTAACAGCTGGGAAGCGTGAGCTTACGGAAAGTGCAACAGAAAAAATACCGCCACTTTGGTAAGGGTGAAAAGGTAAGGTAAGAGCTTACCGCACATACGAAAGTTTGTGGCAGTGAAAACCCCACCTGAAGCAATGCCAAGTAGAGATTAAATTGTGTTGCTCGCACATAATCAGGGTAGGCAGCAAGAATGATGTGGCGACACATCATCTAGATAAATGATAGCTGAAAACAGAATCCGGCTTATAGACCAACTCAATTCTCTAATCTAGAATTTAGATATGACTTGGCAAATACTTGAAGCAAACTATGAGCAAGCAAAAATAGCCGTAATTGGCATTGGCGGCGGCGGCGGAAATGCTATTCAACATATGATCAATTCAGGTATCCAGGGTGTTGAATTTATATGTGCAAATACAGATTCACAAGCACTAAGCATAATTAATAATGCTAAAACAATTAAGTTAGGAAATAACTTAACCAAGGGATTAGGAGCTGGCAATAATCCGGAAATTGGAAAACAAGCAACAGAATTAAGCCGTGAAGATATAATTGATCATCTTTCAAATACAGAAATGTTATTTATAGCAGCTGGAATGGGTGGAGGCACAGGAACAGGAGGTGCTCCAGTGATTGCAAAAATTGCTAAGGAATTAAATATTTTAACAGTTGCAGTGGTAACAACTCCCTTCAAAACAGAGGGCGAGAAAAGAGCAAACCAAGCTAAATTAGGGATATCAAGTCTGATTGAAAGTGTTGACTCGCTCATTGAGGTTGATAACGAAAGAGTCTTTGACATCTTCCCACCAGAAACACCAATAGAGAAAGCGTTTAACGAAGTTAATGATGTTTTGATGAATGCAGTAAAAGGTGTGGCAAATATAGTCTTAAAGCCATCAAAAATTAATGTTGATTTTGCAGACGTTCTCTCTGTGATGTCTCAACAGGGTATGGCATTGATGGGTTACGGTTCTGCGTCTGGAAATGAAAGAGCATCAAAGGCAATTTCTAAAGCACTCAATAATCCTTTTTTTGATAGAAAAGAGGTTAAAAATGCTAAGGGTCTTTTGGTAAATGTATGTGCTTCATCAAGCATTACTCAAAAAGAGCTTAAAGATATTTTAGAGGAGGCATCGTCTATAGGTCAGGATGGGGTTGAAGCAATCCCAGGATTGACTATTGATGAATCGTTTGGTGATTCAATTAGTGTCATCATCATTGCTACTGGGTTGAGAAGGTTTAATTTAGGAGATTTTCAAAGACCAAAAGTTTTCTCAACAACCTCTAATATGGAAAATATAAAGAGTGAATATATTGATTTGGATTTAATAAATAAAGCAGATCTAAAGGCAGCATTAGGGAGATTAAAAAATTAAACATGTTCCAGTCATGTTTCAAGAGGCTTTAGATAGCCTTGTAAATGATGTTGATGGAAAATATGTTGATTGCACTTTTGGGCAAGGGGGGCATTCAAGGGGTATTTTAAGCCTACTATCTACCAAAGGAGCACTTGCTTCATTTGATTTAGATGAGCTTGCTGAAATTGAAGCTAAGAAAATTAAAAATCCAAATTTCACCTTCCATAAAACCAACTTTAAAAA
This sequence comes from SAR86 cluster bacterium, assembly GCA_016779525.1. Classification (GTDB taxonomy): domain Bacteria; phylum Pseudomonadota; class Gammaproteobacteria; order Magnimaribacterales; family TMED112; genus TMED112. The sequence continues at coordinate 21,352 of JADHNL010000003.1, forward strand.
TATAGCAGATCATTTTAATGATAATGAGCTTGATGGCATTCTTATTGACTGCGGCGTTTCATCTCCTCAGATTGATGAACCCAAGAGAGGTTTCAGTTTTATGAAGGATGGACCGCTAGATATGCGATTTGGAGAACAGCTACAAATGTCATGCGAAAGCATTGTAAACAACTATCCATATGAGGAATTAGTAAGAATTTTTAAAGAATATGGCGAAGAGATTGAATCTAAGAGAATAGCAAGAGAAATTATAGCTAAAAGAGAGCAAGATAGAATTGTTTCAACCAAACAGTTATCTAGCCTTATAGAAAACGTAAAAAAAATCAAAACAAAAAAAAATCCAGCTACTAAGGTATTCCAAGCACTGAGAATAGAAGTTAATCAGGAGCTTGATAATTTAAAAATTTGTCTTGATAACGCAAAACGGCTGTTAAAAAAGAATGGGAAGCTGGTTGTTATTTCTTTCCATTCTCTCGAAGATCGGATCGTAAAGAATTCTTTTAAAATGGAACACTACCTTCATGAAAAAGACCTACCATTGATTAACGAAAAGGTGCAAAAAAAGGAATTTTTAGTAAGCAGTGTGATAACACCGGATGAATGTGAATTGGCTTCAAATGTAAGATCAAGAAGTGCAAAAATGAGAGTAGTGACAAAATTATGAACAATACAAGAGCATTCTTTTTGGTACTGATGTTTTTGTTGGGAGCATCGGCCTTTACAAAAGCTAAACTTGTATTTGAATATAAAAGACAATTCTTATACCTGGCACAAATCCAAAATAAGATAGATGAGCTTCAAAATGAAAATACAAAGTTAAATCTTGAACTTTCTTTACTTAAGTCATATCCATATGTTTTGCAATCTGCAGCAAGCTTAGGTATGAAGAGAATAGAGCAGATCAATGAATAAAATCAGATTCATTTTTGCAGTTGCATTGTTTCTTTTAGTGACTCCGTTTTATAAATTCTTTGAGCTTGGTCAAGATAAAGATAGATTTTTAGTTGCAGGAAAATCAAGATCTCAGTTTAATGAAACAATTAATCTTCCACGAAAAAAAATTCTAGACAGAAATGGGAATGAGCTAGCTGTCAGTATCCTTAGATCAACTTTGCTTTTTAGATCAGCAGAAGAAAAAGATCTTGGACTAACTTATGCGAAAACAGTTAATGAACCCATTTTTTTATTTAATTCAAAAAGAATTTATTTTGAAAATCAGCTAACTCCAGAATTTATCAAAGAACTAAAAGAGTTTTGTGATTGCTTTGTAATATCAGAGCCGATATATAGGAGATACTATCCCTATGGCAGCATTATAAGCCCTCTAATTGGTTTTTCTGGAATCAGCGGAGGATTAGAGGGTCTAGAAAGATCTTTTGATGCATCGCTTATGTCGGATCAAAGAAGTTTAAATTTTTTTCGAGATGCTAAGGGGCGAAGAGTTAAAGGCGACCTCAAGAATTTTATTGAAAGATCAAGTCAAAGTGATCTAACTTTAACTGTTGATATAAATTTACAATTCAAGCTTTTCGAGGAATTAAAAAAAACAATTTCGGCTGCATCAGCAAAAGGGGGGTTTGCAGTCATTATGGATGCTAATAATGGAGCTCTTCTAGCCCTTGCGAATTATCCTACATTTAACCCCAACAGGTCTGATAGAGTTGTCCATAGAAACTTATTATTTGATGAGTATTTAGAGCCAGGCTCACTTATTAAGCCTATAACAATTGCAGGTGCTTTTAGTAATGGGATAATAAGTGAAGACTCTTTAATTGATACTAATCCTGGATATATCAATTTATCTGGCTTCAAAAGAGGTGAAGCAGGAGGAAAAAATCATGGGGTATTAAGTCCCTCTGAAATTATTTCAAACTCTTCTCAAGTGGGGATAGCAAAAATTTCCATCATGCTATCTAGGGATCAAATTATTGCAAATCTTAGAGATTTTGGTATTGGCAAAGGGTTGGATTTAAATTGGTATGGAATTGATTCCAGTTTTTTGTACGATAGTCCAATTCTTTATGATATTGATAAAGCTTCTTTGGGATATGGTTATTTATTGCGGGCGAATATTGTGCAGATAGCAAGAGCATATTCTGCATTTGCAAATAACGGAGAGATAGTTGAGCCAAGAATTACCATCGATCAAGCAGTTAGAAAATCAAAAGCAATAGATAGTAAAACCGCCAAATATATTTTAGCTTCCTTAAGATCAACTGTCTTGGAAGGAACTGCTAACAAAGTTTCAGACTCAATTGTAAGCATCGCTGGAAAGACAGGGACTACTGAAAAATATATTGTTGGAAATGGCTATACCCCAGGTAAATACATTTCAAGTTTTGCTTCTATTTTCCCTTATGAGAACCCAAAATATATAATGGTTGTTTCTATTGATGAGCCTGATCCTAATAATTATTTTGGTGGCGATATTTCAGCTCCACTTGTTGCCACTTTAGCGGAACACATGCTGATTAATGGCTATATAAAATAAGTTTCAAGTAATTATGATTTATGTAGATCATTCTAATGACATAGAGCAAGACTCTATTTTCATATCAATTAATGGTGGGCACAAATACCTTTCCCCTAAAGAAATTCAATTAGTATCTGAAATCTGGTCTTCAGAACCTTTAACAATTAATTCCGATAAAACAAAAGTAATTCCAGATTTAGGCTCTAAAGTGCTACAAATTATAGAAAGTAATTATGAGCTAGCACTAAAGAATTTTGAAAATTTTTTTATAACAGGCACAAATGGCAAAACAACATCTGCTCAACTTGTATCACAAATACTAAACCTAAATAACATAAGCAATGGTGTAATGGGAACATTAGGTAGTTATATAAATGGTGAAAGTATTGCCTCTCAAAGATTAACTACAGAAACGCCTATATTCATTAGAAATTTCCTGAAAAAATGTTGCGATAGAAATGTGACAAAAATTATTTATGAAGCCTCATCAATTGGTATTGCAAACAAAAGGCTCGAGGGATTAAGCATTGATCATTCTGGCTTTACCAACTTCACTAGGGATCATTTAGATTACCATAAAAATATGCCAAATTATCTAAAAGCAAAATTAGAGCTAGTAGAAAATACAAAGAATTCTTTCACATATAATCTCGATGATGATAGTTCAAATAATTGGATCAAAGCTTTTGCTGGTGAGAATAAATTTTCTATTTCAAGCATTAAGCCAAGTGCTGATATTTTCTTTTCAGTGAGAAAAATATGTAGTGATGGAAAGGTTGTATTTGATATAAATAGTCCATGGGGTTCTTCAGAGGGCTACGCCCCAGTCTTCACAGACTTTAATTTACTTAATATTTTAATTGGACTGCCATTTTTAATGCACCAAGGGCTAGCATTCGATTCATTCATATCCTCTCTGAGCTCAATAAGTTTGCCTGCTGGTAGACAGAAGCTAATAAAATACAAATCCAATAAAATTTTTATTGATCATGCCCACACCCCTGATGCAGTGGAAAAGCTTTTATTTGGACTGTCTAAATTGGAGTCTTTAAAAACAACATTAATTATTGGAGCAGGCGGGAATAGAGATCATGGTAAACGTTCATTAATGGGTAGCGTTTCATCAAAATTTGCAAACCACATAATTATCACCTCTGATAACCCTAGAGAAGAAGATCCACAACTAATTGCAGATATGATTGCAGAAGGAATAGAAGAAACAGTTTCTTTTGAAGTAATATTGGACCGAGATAAAGCAATTGCAAAAGCAATAAAACAGTTAACTTGCAATGAGACATTAGTAATAATTGGGAAAGGGCACGAAGATTATCAAATTATTGGAGATAAAAGGGTTCACTTCTCAGATGAAGAGGAAGTAAATAAATGTATTACGTAGCAGGATTAAAATCAAAAAATGAATATGCAAAGTTCCTTCAAGGCGATACAACAGGAAAAGATATTGCCATTGATGGCATATCATTTGATTCTAGAACTGTCAAAAAAAATGAATTATTCATACCTCTAGAAGGAAAAAATTTTTCTGGTTCCTCATTTGTTGATGAAGCAATAAGGAAAGGTGCCGTTGTTTTATCAAATGCATGCCATTCAAATAACTGTATCCAGGTAGAGGATATTTACTCTTCTTTAATTATGTTGTGTCAGAAACACATTGAAGAGCTGGGAGTCAAATTAATTTTGATAACTGGAAGTTATGGCAAGACAACAATAAAAGATATGTTGAGACATTCTATTGGCTCTGCATGCCATACAAATAAATTAAACGAAAATAATGAATTTGGCATTCCTTTTACAATTTTGAGTTGCAATCCACATTCTGATTATTTAGTTGTAGAATGCGGAGCAAGAAATATAGGTGATTTTGATTATCTTGCAGAGCATCTTAAATCTGATGTCTTTATTTTGACAGATGTTGCTGCAGTGCATCTTGAGACTTTTAGAACCATAAAGAATATCGAAAAAACAAAGCTCACACTAAAGAAAACACTTAAGGAAAAGAGTATTTTTATTGATGGAAGAAAGCTTAATCATCTAAATTATCAAGAAAAAAATAATCATATCGTTGAGAGCGTGATTAGCAAGTTACATATTGCTACAGAGAAGAATATAAATAGCTATCAACCATCAGCAGGCCGAGGGAAAATCATTAAAATCATGGGGGGCAGCATAATTGATCAAACATATAATTCCAGTCCCAGCACATTAATTGCAACAGTGACTCCTTATAGCAATAAAAACACCTCATTGATTTTAGGAGATATGGCTGAGCTTGGAGAGTCTGAGTTAGATGATCATGTAAAGGTTCTCGATCATTTTCATGAGTACAAAGTTTGGGTTACTGGGCCAATATTTAAGCAGGCTGTTGCTAAAACAAAGTCAAAAAATGTTATTTATTTTGAAAACGAGAAAGAATTTCCCACAGCTGCATTTCGATTATTATTGCAAAATAATGAAAATTTATATTTTAAAGGCTCGCGATCATCTAAAATGGAAAGATTCATTAAACTTTTGCTAAATGATTGAATATTTATTGGACTTTTCCCCTGTAAGTGATGGTGTTTTTAATGTTTTAACTTACTTGTCTTCTCGAACCATAATTTCTACTCTTACAGGATTATTTGTTGTACTTTTTTTTGGCGACAGGTTCATCTCCCTAATTAAAAATATTCAATTTAACCAAAGTTTTGATGGAAGAGCTCCAGAAACACATCGTCATAAAGATGGCACTCCGACAATGGGAGGGCTATTGATAGTCGGAAGTGTAATTCTTTCGGGTTTACTTTGGGGTGATCTCTCAAATAAATATGTATTATTGGGGTTATTTTGCCTTATTTCTTTCGCAGGCATCGGGGTTGTCGATGATTATAAAAAGATTAAAGACCCAGGCTCAAAGGGACTTTCTTCTTCAACGAAGATATTTTATCAGATAATTTTTGCTTCAATTATTGCTCTTACCCTTTATATGAGTGCTAAGGTTCCAAATGAAACAACATATATCGTTCCTTTTTTTAAAGATGTAATTTTAGACTTTGGAATTGTGTTTGTGCTTATTTCAATCTTTATTATTATAGGCAGCTCTAATGCAGTAAACCTTACTGATGGTTTGGACGGCCTTGCAATACTCCCAGTTATAATAATTACAATTGCACTTGGAATAATTGCTTGGGCAGCAGGCAATACCATTACATCGGATTATCTATATATACCTTATTTAGAAACTACTGGGGAGCTATTAGTTCTTTGCGGCGCATTGGCTGGAGCAGGCATAGGTTTTTTGTGGTTTAACTCTTATCCTGCTCAAATTTTTATGGGGGATGTTGGGTCTTTATCAATGGGTGCTTTCATTGCTTTTATTGCGATAGTTGTGCGACATGAAATAGTTTTTGCAGTTATGTCTGCTGTTTTTATCATGGAGGCAATGAGTGTGATTCTTCAAGTAAGTTCGTTTAAGCTCAGAAAAAAAAGAATCTTTAAAATGGCTCCAATTCACCATCATTTTGAATTAAGCGGATGGAAGGAGCCAAAAATTATTGTGCGTTTTTGGATCCTGACATTTATTTTTGTATTGATAGGACTGTCATTGTTAAAAATACGATGAATGAAAGACCGGTAATATTAGGCTATGGGCTTACAGGAAAATCATTTGAAAAGTTTCTAATTAAAAGAAAATTAGAATATTTTTTATACGATGATAAGTACCCCCATAGCAGCAAATTCCTAGGAGTAAAAAATAAATTTATATCAAAATCTGAATTAGCAAAATTTGATACATTTTATGTTTCTCCTGGTTTCAATAAAAAAAAGCTAAATGAGCTTGGAGTATTAGATAAACATTTGCTTACAGATCTAGATATTTTTTTTAGGGTTAACGAATCATTTAAAATAGGAATAACTGGAACCAATGGTAAGAGCAGCCTTACACACTATCTTACGCAAATTTTAAATTGTAGATCTACAGCCATAAGTCTAGGGAACATTGGGAATCCCTTGCTGGAAAATCTTGACCACAAAAATAAATATAGCGTAATTGAACTATCCAGTTTTCAGCTTGAAAAAATGGAAGAAAATGAGCTTAATCTATCTGTAATAACAAACATTTCAAAAGATCATATTGATTATCATGGAAACTTTGAGTCCTATAGATCATGCAAGTTTAAGATTATGAAAACAAAAACATTTTTTTATAATGATGAATGTCAGCTTCAAGACTTTGCATTTTTGATTGCTAAATCATTGGAACCAGATACTAATAAAAAATTAAAATTGGAGGAGCTGCCTTTTAGACTGCAACCAATTTCTAAAAATATTATTAATGATTCAAAATCTACGAATTCTTCATCTTTGTACTATGCTATTAAAAAGCTGAATTTTGCTGGTATTTTGATAATGTGTGGCAACCCAAACAAAGAGGATTATCAAAATCTAATCATTGATGGCCCAGCTAAGATTTTAATTTTTGGAAAACATAGGGAAGAGATAAAAAAAAGAATCATCCACAATAACATTGAGCTTTATAGTTCATTAGAATCACTAATCTCATCTTTGGATGTTAGCGATCAGATATTATTTTCTCCTGGCAATCCAAGTGGCGATGATTTTTCAAATTTCATGGAAAGAGGTGAGTATTTTTCCAAGATAATTGAGGTTCACTTTGATAACAAATAATAACGAATTATTTGATAGATACTTGGTCTTACCATTTTTGGCCCTAACTTGTATAAGTTTGGTTTTTATATTTTCATCCTCGAATGTAATGGCAAATGAAATCTATTCTGATCCATACTTTTTTTTTAAAAGACAACTTCTTGCGGTAAGTGTTGCCTTCATTACTTCAGCAATATTTTTATTCATTCCAACCTCTTTTTATCGAGAGAATGGAGCAATACTGGTTGTTGTATCTATATTGCTTTTATTTATTGTGGCATTACCCTTTATTGGGACAGAGGTAAATGGAAGCAGACGATGGCTTAATCTTAGGATATTCAATCTTCAGCCCTCAGAGGTAGCAAAAATATTAATTCCTATATACCTATGCGGCTATTGTTTACGCAGGAAAGAGCAACTTGAGACAAAATGGAGAGGTTTCTTGAAGCCGCTCATTTTAGTAGCAATATGCTGCTTTCTTTTACTGCTGGAGCCTGATGTTGGGGCAACAGCAGTGCTTTTTGCAGTATCAATTATTATTCTATTTCTTGGCGGAGCAAAAACTACACAATTAATTATGCTGGCGTTAATATTTTTTGCTCTTATTTCAACTTTTATTTTCTTTGATGAGGAAAGGTTCTCAAGAGTTCTTAGTTTTTCAGACCCTTTTGATGATCCTTTTGGCACTGATTATCAACTTCTTAACGCCCTAATAGCTTCAGTTCAGGGCGGTGTATTTGGAATGGGTGTAGGAGAGAGCACTCAGAAATATTTCTTTTTGCCAGAGGCGCATACAGATTTTATCTTTTCTATTTATATTGAAGAATCAGGAATTTTAGGTTTAATTGTATTGACTATAATTTACAGTGTAATTTTATTTAGATTATTTTTTTTGGTAAAGGAATCTGCGAAAAAGAATTTTTTCTTTATACACCTGCTTATCAGTAGCTTCTTTTTAATATTTTTTATACAAACTTTACTTAATATTTTTGTAAATTTAGGTATTTTGCCTACAAAAGGTTTGGCATTACCATTTATGAGTTATGGAAGATCAAGCGTTATTATGAACTTTATAGCACTTGCTATAACACTAAGAGCGAGTTGGGAGCTAAGAAATAACATAAGATGAGAGTAGCTATTTTTGCGGGAGGCACGGGCGGTCATATTTTTCCAGGTATTTCAATAGCAGAGAAATTTAGAAAAGAAGAAGTAGTTTTCTTTTGCTCCTCTAGAAAACTAGAAAAAGATATCTTTAAAAATTTAGGGTATCAGGTAATTCATCTAAATATCAATGGTTTTCGAGGAAAACCATTAATTGAAAAACTTCTTTGGCCATTTATGCTTGCTAATTGTTGTTTAACAGCATTTGCTCACGCAAAGAAATATAGAGTTGATCGTGTTTTATTGATGGGAGGCTACGTTTCAATAATTGGCTGGGTCCTTTCCAAAGTAAAAAAATTAAAGCTTTATATTCATGAGCAGAACTCGATCCTTGGAAGCGCAAATAAATTGGCTTACAAATCTTCAATTACAATTTTCACAAGCCATTTCCTAAATTTACCTAATGAGAAATTGACAGGCAATCCCATAAGAAAAAATTTTTTGAATAAAAATTACGATGCAAATGATAATCGTAACAAAGTTTTAATTTTTGGAGGCAGTCAAGGTTCAAAGTATTTTGTAGAGAACATAGCAAGCACAGTAGACTCACTAATTAAAGAAAACCAGATCATTTTTCAGACTGGAGGAAATCAGCCAAAATTTAAAAGTGATAATATAGTTTATAAAGAATTTATCGATGATCTTCCTAGCCTTTTCGATGAAGTAAAGTTTGTTATATGTAGATCAGGAGCAACAACTGTTGCTGAGATCCAGTCATATGGCATGCCTGCAATCTTTATTCCTTTGCAAAATTCAATTGATAATCATCAACTTCTCAATGCTAAAGCAGCATGTAGTGAGGGAGGTGGGATAGTGGTTGAAGAAGGTGAGAGTGCTGCAGAAGACCTAATTAATGCAATTGGCGAAATCCAATCAATAGATTTAATCCAAATGAGCAAAAAGATGAAGAAAGATATACACTTTGAAGCTGCAAAAACAATAGCAAATGAAATTAAGCAAAATTAAACATATTCATTTTATTGGAATTGGTGGCGTAGGAATGGTAGGGATTGCTGAAATCCTTATCCATCAAGGTTACAAAGTCACAGGAAGTGATTTAGTGGAAAATAAAAACACTGAGAGACTAAAAAAACTTAAAGCAAAAATTTCAATTGGACATCAAGCAAGCAATGTTGGCAAAGCAGATGTAGTAGTTTATTCATCTGCTGTGAATACAGCAAATCCTGAGATGCAAGAAGCAAAATCAAAGGGCAAAATTATCATCCCAAGAGCAGAAATGCTTTCAAGTCTTATGAAAGGCTATCAAAGCATTGCAGTTGCTGGCTCACATGGAAAAACCACAACCACTAGCTTAATTGCTAATATTTTTTCAGATGCAGAATTTGATCCAACATATATTATCGGCGGTAAAATTCTTGGCCAAGAGAACCGAAGCATTTTAGGAAGCAGTGACTTTATCATTGTCGAAGCAGATGAAAGCGATGGATCATTTTTGCACTTAAATCCTGAAATAAGTGTCCTTACGAATGTAGATAATGATCATTTAGATTTTTATGACAACAAAACAAGCAAATTGGAGGGAATATTTTTAAATTTTATGGAAAAGCTGCCTTTTTTTGGAACTGCAGTAATTTGCACTGACTGCCTAAAAGCAAAAAAGTTATTTAAAAAGATATCAAGGCCAAAAATCTCATATGGTTTCAATAATTTAGCAGATTATCAGATACTTCAAAGGGAGCAAAATGAGCTTTATCAAAGCTTTACTCTGTTAGAAAAAAAATCAAAAAAAGAAATTAAGTTCAAGTTAAAAATCCCCGGCCAACATAATGCATTAAATTCTGTTGCCGCATATATTGTTTCAAACCTTGCAGGGATAAAATCAGGTATTGCTAAGAGATCGCTTGAAAATTTTACAGGTGTCTCAAGAAGGTTGGAGCTAAAAAGTGTGCTTAACATCGCAAAAAAAACCACTTATCTCTTAGATGATTATGGCCATCATCCTACGGAAATAAAAGCAACAATATCAGCGGTAAAGGAAAGCTATAGAGGTAAAAAGATCAACATGATTTTTCAACCACACAGGTATAGCAGATCTTCATTGTTATTTAATGATTTTATCGATGCATTGTCCAAAGTAGACAAATTAATAGTCATGGATATTTACTCTGCAGGAGAAGATAACCCTACCAACATATCATCCTATGATTTTGTTAATAGTCTTATCAAAAAAAATATTAAAGTTTTTTATGGAAAAAACCTCATAGAAATTTCAAAGATACTTGAGGCAAATATTTCAAATAATGAAATCTTAATAACTCAAGGAGCGGGAAATGTTGCAGATATCTCTAACTCCCTTGTGGCGATGTACAAATGAGAAAAATAATAATTGTTTATGGTGGTGAATCGTATGAAAGCGATATCTCTAAACAAACTGCACAGTCTATTTTTGAAAATATTGATAGATCCAAATTTGATCCACAGTTAATAAATTATTCAAATATAGATTTTGATGACTACGATCAAGATTGTTTTTTCTTTATTGCTATCCATGGTAAAGGTGGAGAGGACGGCGAAATCCAGGAAATTCTTGAAAGTAGAAACTTTGCTTTTTCAGGATCCAGCTCTAAAGCAACAAAAAAATGTTGGAATAAAGGCATTTCAAAAAAGATTATGCAAGAAAATCAGATACCAACACCAGAATTCATAGTGTGTTCAAAAGAAATCGATTTACAAAACCCTTTAATTTCATCAGAAACAAAATTCTTTATAAAACCTGCGACCAATGGCTCAAGCTTTGGAGTAACCAAGATTGAAGATAAAGCAAATATTAATAACGCTATAGCTAAAGCATTAACTTATTCTGAAGATGTGATTATTGAAAAGGCTTTTTCTGGACCTGAGTATACAGTTTCTATACTGGGATCAGACATTCTTCCTCCTTTGGAAATTATTCCAAGAGGTAATGCATTCTATGATTTTTCTGCTAAATACAGTTCCAATGAAACACAAAAAATCATTGTTACAAATTCAAAAATAAAAGAGGAGCTAAGCAAAATTGCCTATAAAACTTTTCATGCTCATGGCTGCTCATCTTGGGCTAGGATTGATATTGTTTCAGAGAATAATAATTTAAGCGTTTTAGAAATAAATACTGTGCCAGGGTTTACGGAAAAAAGCTTGTTTCCTATATCTGCAAATCTTGCTGGGATAAGCTATAAAGAACTGATAACAAGGATAATTGAAAATTAAATTTCATTGTTCAATATTCTTGATTTTTCTAGGGCTTCAATTCAATCAATTGTCCGCAAAAGATAAATTTACTACTTTGCTTTATGTTCAAGATGAGAGTTTCTGCGCAGAGTGCATATCTAAGTTAAAAAATCACTTTTATAAATACCCAAAAAATTTTGAAACATTCGTATCAACAAAGAGCTGGGTGGAAAGCTACTCAACTTCCACAGACAACAATCAACAAACATACCAGGTCATTCTAAAAAAGCCCTACATAAAAAAATCTGAGGGGCTATATTTTGATAGTAATTTAAATTTATTTCATTTTCCATTGCAAAAAAAACTACCCTCTTTTAGTTTTGATGAAATATTTCCAAAAAAAAATATAAAGGAGCTAAATCAAATTATGAAATTGCAATCAACTGAGCATCTTTTAAGCATTTCATGGAAAAAAATGTTTGGATGGGAGCTTACTTATAATTTTGGAGTTGTTTTGGTTGGGAAGAAAGATTTTCCAAAAAAAATTGCAAAGCTTGAAAAAATACTTGAAAAAAAATGTTGTGATGAGTTGAACGGGGTGATTCTGGATTTAAGATATGACAAAGGCTATGTAATAAAGGAGCTTGATGTTAAACATAATTGACCTTGGTACCTCGAAAATAACAGGTATTTCTGTAACAGAATCTAATGGCAGGCAAAAAGTAGTTGGGTTCTCATCAAAATCTACTGCCGGATTAAAAAAAGGTTCCATTATAAATATAACAGAGACCTCAAAATCAATCGCAGAGGTTGTAGAGGGCCTTCATAAAGAATCTGGTGAAAATATTAGGGTTGTTGATGTTTCATTTTCAGGCGAGCTTATCTCAAGCACAAATTCTACTGGACTTTCAACAATTGGTGATAAAGAGGTTTCCATAAAAGATCAGCAAGCGGCACTGCAAACCTCAATAGCAATGAATGTTCCTGGAGATAAAGAGTTATTGAATGTAGTTCCATCTCAATACATTATAGACGGACAGCCTGGCATAAAAGAACCAAAGGGTATGACAGGAGTGAGACTGGAAGTAAGGACCCACTTAGTGTATTGCTCAAAAAACTCTATAAGCAATATCAGAAAGTGCATAGAAGAAATCAATGGACTGCAAATCAGAAAATTTTATTTTAATCAGCTTGGTGCTGCAAAATGTACTCTATCTAATGATCAGGTAGATTTAGGAGTTTGTCTTTTAGATATTGGTGCCGGCACAACTGATTTGACAGTATTTAAAAATGGCTCGCTGATTTTTTCTAAAGTTCTTCCTTATGCTGGAGACTACATTACAGAATCTATTGCAATTGCGTTAAAAATTCCATCTTCTCAGGCAGAGGAGCTAAAAAAGAAATATGGGTCATCTATATCAGATCGAGTTGCAGATGAAGCTCTAAAAATAAAAGGTATAAGTGGACAAACTGATATCAAGGTTTCAAGACGACTTTTATGCGAAGTTATTGAGCAATCAATCTCTAATATCTTTCGTTCTTGCCAAGGTTGCATAGAAGAGAATGGTCTTCAAGATTCTATTCCAGCAGGTTTTATTTTAAGTGGTGGGACTGCAAACCTCGAGAACATAGAGGAGTTAGGCTCTGTAATAACGCAAAATTCCTTCAAAATAGGCTATCCAGAGCATGAGCCACCATTAAATAGTGAAAAATTAATTAAGCCTCAATTTGGAGCCCCGTTGGGTATGGTTAAATTTTGTGCGGAAGAACAGAATAAAGAGTTTACCTTTAATCAAAGCAAGGGTATCATAGCCCGAGTGCTCGATTGGCTTAAATCGGAAATGTAATGCAAAACTACGAATTAATGTTACTTTTGAACCCAAACATCAGCGATGAAGTTGATGAAATATTAGATAATATCAAAAAAACTATCTCTGATAATAAAGGAGTATTAGAAGAAGTAAAATTGCTTGGAAAAAGACAACTTGCATATCCTATCAATAAAATGAATTATGTAAATTACGTTCACCTTAACGCAAAAATTAATACAGATACTCTTGCGGTCTTAGAGGAAATGTTTAAATTTGAACAGAATATTTTCAGACACCTTACTGTAAAAATTGGTAAATAATATGAGCGACGAAAAGAAAATAAATTTTGATTATAAAGATGCTGATTCCTTAAAGCCTTATATCTCTGAGAATGGAAAAATTTTATCTACAAGGTATACAAGGCTAAATACTAAACAACAAAGAAAACTTAATACTGCAATTAAGAGAGCTAGAGTGCTTGGCATAATCCCTTTTACAGATAAACACAAGATAGAAAATAGCTAATGAAAGTTGTTCTAGTAACTAAGATTAAAAACCTTGGTGATATAGGTGAAATTGTTGATGTTAAATCTGGGTTTGCAAGAAATTTTTTGCTTCCATATCACAAAGCATTACCAGCTACAGAAAAATACATCAAAGACTTCGAAGATAAAAAAGAAGACTATCTAAAGAAGGCACAAGACGAATTTTCTTTGGCAGAAGCAAATGCACTTAATCTTGAAAAAATTAAACTTTCATTGAAAGCTAATGCTCAAGAAAGTGGTGCATTATATGGTTCTGTGGGCATAAATGAGATTTATGATGCTCTACAAGCTGAAGGTGCTGATTATGTGCAAAGGTCTTCAATTAATTTACCTGATGGACCAATAAAAGAGGTCGGAGAATTTACCATAAACGTTGAACTTCACCCTGAAATAGTTAAATCTATAGCTATAGAAGTTTTACCAGCGTAATGCCAAGTAGCAATATTGAAGCTGAGCAAGCCGTATTAGGTTCTTTGCTCCTATCCAAAGAAAAGTATCCAGAAGTTGATGCTCTGCTTAGCTCTACTGATTTTGAATCAGAGGTCCATAAAGAGATCTATGAATGCATCAAAGTCCTAGCAGATCAGGGTAAAGGCATAGATCATATTACTGTTTCAAAACAGCTTGACAGAAACAATGCGCTACAGAGAGTAGGTGGTATTGACTATTTAAAGGAGTTGCAAACTATTCCTGTTTCTGCCCTTGCAGCTGATAGCTACGCAAATTTAGTTAAAGATCAATCAATTGACAGAAACCTTAGAAAAGTCCTTCAGGAACTAATTAATCTTTCTCAGGACCCAAAAGGAAAATCAAGCGATGAGGTGCTTAATGAAGCAGAATCAAAAATTTTTGAATTATCAGAAAACAGATCCAAAGAGGATTCATTAAAAAAAATAGACGTCTATGTTAAGGAAACACTTGATAAGCTTGACCATTTATCAAAAAAAACAGGAGACTTGGTTGGTATTTCATCTGGTTTTAAAGCAATTGATGGAGTAACTCAGGGTCTAAAACCAGAAGAATTGATTGTTATTGCTGGAAGACCGAGCATGGGAAAAACTTCGCTTGCAATGAATATTGCTGAGAACGTAGCAAAAGAGGAAGATGGTTGTGTTCTAGTATTCAGCTTGGAGATGTCGTCACAATCACTAACCTCAAGGATGATTGGTTCAATGGCAGGCATTTCTCAACAAAGCATTATGCTGGGTAGAAATCTAACAGACAGACAATGGGAAAAAATTGTTGAAAAAAGCAAAAGGCTTGGCGATATGAATATCTTCATTGATGACACTGCAAATATTAACCCTATGGAAATCAGAGCTAAGAGCAGAAGATTGGCTAAACAGTTTAGAAAAGAAGGTGGAGTTAAATTGATTGTTATAGATTACATTCAGTTGATGCAAATGCCTGGCAGGAATGATAACAGGGTTAATGAATTATCAGATATTTCAAGAGCTTTAAAGCACCTTGCTAAAGAGGTGAAGGCACCAGTAATTGTTCTATCACAATTAAACCGTAGTGTTGAGCAAAGACCCAATAAAAGACCACAGATGTCAGACCTAAGAGATTCAGGAGCCATAGAGCAAGATGCAGACCTGATATTTATGTTGTACAGAGACTATGTTTATAAGAAGGAAGAGGAGTGGAAGAGTGTTGCAGAAGTTCGATTGGTGAAACATAGAAATGGACCAACCAAGGATCTCTTACTTTCCTTTAGAGAAGAATTAACAAAATTTGGAGATCTTGCACCTGAGATTATGAATAGCTATGCGCAAGACAGAACTTCAGATTAACCTCAGAAATCTTGAGCATAATCTTTCGGTAATTAAATCAAAAACTACTTCCGTTATACAAGCGGTGGTTAAAGCGAATCTTTATGGCCTACAGTTAAAACAGATAATTGAAATCTTAGATTCAAAAGTTGAATCTTATGCAGTAATAACTCTTGATGAGGCAAGAGATCTTAGAAAGCTAACAAAGTTACCAATACTTTTGCTGCAGGGAGTGCACGAAAATGAGGATTATAAAACTGTTAGCGAACAGGAATTGGATTTTGTTTTACATTCATCTTGGCAAATTAAAAGCATCGATAAATTCAAGCTAGCTAGTAATAGATTGTGGCTAAAAGTTAATACTGGCATGAACAGACTTGGATTCAGCGAACAAGAGTTTTTGGAAAATTATAATTTAATGAAAAATAAAAATTTCAGAGACATAGTTGTAATGTCACATTTAGCATCATCCTCAGATATTTTAAATCAGCAAAACCAATCTCAGATAAACACATTTGATAAAATCACCGATGGTATTAGCAGCAAAAAAAGTTTGGCTAACTCAGGAGCATTATTTAATTATCCTGAATCTCATTATGACATCGTAAGAACAGGCATAGCATTGTATGGTGGTAAATATCAAGAGTTTGGGATCAAATCAATTTCATGCTTGCGTTCAAAAATCATATCAATAAAAAAGATTTCTAGAGGTGAAACAGTTGGATATGATGGTATGTGGAGAGCAAAACAAGACACTCATATTGCAGCGATTGGAATTGGATATGGCGACGGATTTCCTTATTTTTCAGAGTCATTTAGTGTGAATATTAATGGGAATTTGTATAAAACAGTGGGGAAGATCAATATGGATTTAATCACAATCGATATTGGCAATGAGAAAAAAATAAAGGTTGGAGATTGGGTAGAATTATGGGGATATGAGACAAACCTAACCGAACTCTCCCAAAAATTTAATTCAATTTCATACCAGTTATTAACAAATATATCGAGAAGAGTTGCTAAAAATTATTTAGAATAGCTATTTACTAAGTAGAGTTTTGTTAAAGGATACACGATTTATTTTCGTTACTGGTGGAGTTGTTTCTTCTCTAGGGAAAGGTATCACTTCAGCATCCATAGGTGCAATTCTTGAATCTAAAGGTTATTCAGTAACCGTAATAAAATTAGATCCTTACTTTAATGTGGATCCGGGAACTATGAGCCCATTCCAGCATGGCGAAGTCTTTGTTACAGAAGATGGAACTGAGACCGATTTGGATCTAGGGCACTATGAACGTTTTATAAATTATAAATGCACCAGGGAAAATAATTTTACTGCAGGTAAAATATATTATTCGGTATTAACAAAAGAACGGAAAGGTGAATACCTGGGTAAGACAGTTCAAGTTATTCCACATATAACTGATGAAATCAAAAATAGAGTTTTGGATGCTTCCAGTGGCTTTGATATAGCAATCGTAGAAATTGGCGGAACTGTTGGTGACATAGAAAGCCAACCATTTATTGAAGCAATAAGACAACTTGGCCTTGAGTTGAAGCCATACCAAACATCCTTTCTTCACTTAACACTTGTTCCATTTCTAGAAAATGCCGGAGAATTGAAAACAAAACCAACTCAACACTCAGTTAAGGATTATAGATCCCTAGGTGTTCAGCCTGATGTTTTAATATGCCGATCTGATTTCCAAATACCCGATGATAGTAAGAAAAAAATCGCTTTGTTTTGCTCTATGCCAGCTGAAGCTGTTATCTCTTTACCTAACCTTGAAACTATTTATGAAGTTCCATTAAAACTCTCAAATGAAGGTATAGATAAAATTCTTACAAAAAAACTTAACTTGGATAAGGTTAAGCCTAATTTATCGGTTTGGAAAAGGGTCATCAAAAGAAAAATGATGCCATCAAAGGAAGTGAAAATCTCTTTTGTTGGAAAATATGTTGATCTAAAAGATGCTTATTTTTCTTTGATTGAGGCATTGGATCATGCTGGCATTTGTAATGATACTAGAGTCAACATGAAATACATCAACTCTGAAGAGCTGAATAGCAAGAATTATAAAAGCTACTTGAAAGGTTCTGATGGAATATTGGTGCCAGGTGGTTTTGGCAATAGAGGTATTGAGGGGATGATTCTTGCTGCAAGATATGCCAGAGAAACAAAGGTGCCTTACTTTGGCATCTGTCTTGGTATGCAAATCGCAATTATTGAAATGGCAAGAAACTTATTAGGTTTAAAAGATGCTAACAGTACAGAATTTGCCCCAAAGGCTAGACATAAAGTTATCTCTCTTGTTACTGAATGGAAAAATGATGATGGAACAACTGAAAAGCGTACCGAAGATTCTGATATGGGAGGCACTATGAGGCTTGGAAGTCAAAAAGCATTCTTAGTAAAAGGAACAAAAGCTGAAAAACTTTATAAAAGAAAACAGATTTTTGAAAGACATAGGCATCGATACGAGGTTAACCCACATTACATTGAAGAACTTGTTTCAAAAGGCTTAGTTATTTCTGCAAGATCAGATATTCATGATCTTGTTGAGATGATTGAGCTTGAAGATCATCCCTGGTTTGTGGCGTGTCAGTTCCACCCCGAATTTACATCTAATCCAAAAAAAGGACATCCACTATTCAATGACTTTGTAAAAAAAGCAGAGGAGTTATAATTAAACCATGATGATAAAGCTAGGCACTTCAGAAATTTCAAATGAAAGTAAGCTAACAATCTTTGGTGGAGTAAATGTCATTGAATCTGAAGATTTGTTGTTTAAAGTAGCCGAAAAATTTTGCACCCTTTCAGATAAAATTGGCTTTAACTATATTTTTAAAGCATCTTTCGATAAGGCTAATAGATCTTCATTAGATTCATTTAGAGGTCCAGGTATTGAAGAAGGGCTAAAGGTTTTAGATAAGGTTAAAAGTACTTTCGATGTACCTGTTATTTCAGATATTCATGAGCCCGAACAAGCCAAAATGGCTGCCGAAGTTTGTGATGTAATTCAAATTCCTGCCTTCCTATGTAGGCAAACTGATTTAGTTGTGGCAGCTGCAAAAACAAAAAAAATAATTAACTTAAAAAAACCACAATTTTCTTCTGCTTCAGAACTTTCTCATGCCATAAAAAAATGTGAAGTTTCTGGCAATCCAAACGTAATTTTATGTGAGAGGGGTAATAGTTTCGGGTACAACAATCTGGTTGTAGATATGTTAAATTTCCAGTTACTTAAAGAATTATCAAAGCCTGTTTTCTTTGATGTTACACATTCTTTACAGCAGCCAGGTGCTCTTGAAAAAAGCACAGGAGGAAGGGGCCAATATGTTTTCGAGCTTGCAAAAGCTGGAATTTCTCAAAAGATAGCAGGACTATTTTTGGAAACACATCCTGACCCTAGTATTGCAAAATGCGATGGTCCATGTGCTCTTAAACTCTCCGATCTAGAAAAATTCCTTAGTGATCTTTTCGAGCTTGACGCATTAGTTAAAAATTTTTAAAAAAGGAAAATATGAAAATAAAGTCGATAAAAGCGATAGAGGTTTTGGATTCGCGTGGCAGGCCTACGGTTTATGCTTCTGTGAATCTTGAAGATGGTTCAAAGGGTGAGGCATACGTTCCTAGTGGAGCATCAACAGGAAGTTTAGAGGCTCATGAATTAAGAGATTCAGATAATAGATTTTGTGGATTGGGAGTAATGCAGTCAGTAAATAATATCAATAACATTATCCAACCATCTTTAATCAATAAAGATGCATCAGATCAAGAGGAAATAGATAAATTAATGTGTGAGCTTGATGCCACAATAAATAAAAGCAAGCTTGGTGCAAATTCAGTTCTCGCAGTGTCACTTGCAGTATCAAGGTCTGCTGCAAATAGCCTTAATATTCCACTCTATGAATATCTAAATATTATCTATAAAAAAAGATTCAATCGAGAAGTACAAATGTCATTACCAAGACCAATGCTAAATATCTTTAATGGTGGTGGGCATGCTAATAACACCATTGATATCCAAGAATTTATGATTCTTCCTGATATTAAATTCGAATTCTCAGAAGGCTTACGAATATCTACAGAGGTTTATATGAATCTAAAAAAAATTCTTTCAGAAAAAGGGTTAAGCACTACTGTTGGAGATGAAGGTGGCTTTGCTCCAAATCTGAGAACCAATGAAGAGGTAATAGAACACATTATTCAGGCAGTAGAAGCAAGTGGTATGAGATATGGTGAAGATGTTCATTTAGGCTTGGACTGCGCAGCAACAGAATTTTTTCAGGATGGAAGCTATGTCTTGAAAGGAGAAAATAAACAACTCAGTTCTATTGAAATGATAGATTATTTAAAAGATTTGATTAATAAATTTCAGATTATTTCTGTTGAAGACCCTTTAGATGAAAATGATTGGGATAGTTGGGCTAAAATTACGGCAGAGTGCCCGAACACACAGATAGTTGGAGATGATATTTTTGTGACACAAAGTAAATTGCTCGATAGAGGCATCAAAGAAAATGCAGGAAATGCAATTTTAGTTAAACTCAATCAAGTTGGATCGCTATCAGAAACTTTGGAGGCAATTAATCTTGCTCAAAACAATAATTTTTCAACTGTTATCTCCCACCGTTCAGGTGAAACTGAAGATAGCTTCATCTCTGATTTATCAGTTGCAGTGAATGCAAAACAAATTAAAACAGGGGCTCCTGCAAGATCTGATCGAACCGCAAAGTACAATCGATTACTGATAATAAATTCTGAACTCTATCCATGAAAATAAAGCGGGTAGCAAAT
Organism: SAR86 cluster bacterium; assembly: GCA_016779525.1. Classification (GTDB taxonomy): domain Bacteria; phylum Pseudomonadota; class Gammaproteobacteria; order Magnimaribacterales; family TMED112; genus TMED112. The sequence continues at coordinate 41,748 of JADHNL010000003.1, forward strand.
ATTTTCCTTTACTCTTTTTTGTTTGGTTTATTGATTTATCTGCTTTACGACATTTTCCTTGGTGACTATAGCTTTTCTCAACAGGCAGAGTTAGAAGAGCTGGTAAACATTAAAGAAGAGGAGTTATCAAAAATTTCAAATGAAAATCAGAATATAAAAACGGAAATACAATTCATCAAAGACAATGATGAGTATCTTGAACTTATCGCCAGAGAGGAGCTGGGATTAGTTAGAGAAGGTGAAGAGTATATTGATGATGAGCCGGAATAGATATAAAGTTGCTATTATTCCTGCCGCAGGCTTTGGTACAAGGTTTTCATCAGACACTCCCAAACAGCTGATCAGGTTAAAGGATGTATCGATAATTGAAAAAACAATTTCAGCCTTTGAATTTTGCGATCAAATAGATGAAATAATAATTCCAACTAATGATGCTGTAAGACAACAAGTAAATTTATCCAATTACAATAGAAAAAAAATTAAGCTAATCCCAGGCGGTGACACTAGAGCTGAGTCAGTCTATCAAGCCTTAAAAGAGGTTATTGATGAGGAGGCTTTAGTAATTGTTCATGACGCAGTAAGGCCGTTCATCTCGACTGCAGAGATAGTAAAACTAATTGATGAATATGAAAAGAGAAATGCTGACATCTTAGTGTATGGCATTCCTGTTTATGAATCATTGAAACTTATAGATAGCGAAACGCTCGAAATCAAAAAGAGCGTCGATAGAAATGAATACTATTTAGCACAAACACCACAAATAACTTCAGCAAAAACTTTATTTGAGGCATATGGCCAGAGTTTAAGCAATAATTTTTTTCCATCTGATGAGTGTGAAGCTGTTGAAAGATATGGTGGAAGAGGTGAGTTTATTCCCGGAAGTAGAAAAAATATAAAAATTACTGTGCCAGAGGATTTGGTTGCAGATAAAGAACAACTTATTGGCAATGGTTTTGATAGCCATAGATTTTGTAAAGGTGATGGATTGTTGATTGGCGGCTTCAAGGTTCCATATAAATTTTCTTTTGAAGCTCATTCAGATGGAGATATTGTGCTTCATGCTTTAATTGATTCAATGCTGGGGGCTTTAAATTTAGGTGATATTGGAACAAATTTCCCTTCAACTGAAGAATGGAGAGATGCTCCAGGAAGAAAGCTATTTTCATTAGCGTATCAAAAAGTTAGGAATGAGGGATATAAGCTATTGCAATTTGATGTCATAGTCATTGCAGAGCAACCAAAAATGAGTGAGTACAGGGAAGAAATTATAAGAAGTCTTTCAGAAATTACCTCAGTCCCTGAAAAAAACATAGGCTTTAAGGCTAAAACTGCAGAAAATATGGGATTTATTGGTAATAATGAGGGAGCAGCAGCAATGGTAATCTCTAGGCTAAGCAGATGAAAATATTATTTACAAACGATGACGGCATTGATTCTCACATAACAAGAGAGTTGTATGAAACCTTATCTGCTGAACACGAAGCTTATTTAATTGCACCTGCTAAAGACAAAAGTGGACAAGGCGCTGCAATTACTCTAAGAACTTCCGTTGATGTGGTAAAGCTTGAAGACAAAATTTATTCGGTTGATGGCACGCCAGCGGATTGCGTTTTTATGGGTTTAATGGCAATTATGGATGGCTTGCCAGATATTATCATCTCAGGCATTAATAAAGGAGCAAATATGGGTGATGATGTAATACACTCTGGCACTCTTGGCGCAGCTTTTACAGCTAGAAAAATGAAGCTACCTCCATTAGCAGTATCCATTGCTGGTAGATCATTTGAAAATTATCAGTCTTCTATATTAGCAACCAAGTTAATGCTGGAATACATAGAGAAAAACTACTCAGCTGTTACACATGGTGGGCTGGTATTCAATGTTAATGTTCCTAATTTGCCTTTTGAGGAAATCGAAGGATTTCAGTTAACAAAGCTTGGCAATAGAGGCATACCCTTAGCCCCTGAGTTTGAAGAAAGTGAAGGGAAAATAAGTTATAAGATTGGAAAATCAGGCAGTCCGGATGGAGATTTATCAGGTACTGATTTTGAGGCAATTCGATCAAATAAGATTTCCGTAACACCACTTTATTGGGATATGACAAATAAAGATATGGTTATTGGAGATCTTCCGAGTGTATAAAGTTTTTTATAATCTTTTAGCAGGCTTTTGCATGGGTCTAGCTGAAATTACTCCTGGCATATCAGGTGCTACTATTGCCGGGATCTTTAACGTCTATAAAGATTTCCTAGCTTCATTGAGTTCATTTAACCCACAGTTACTGAATAAAGGCTTTAGGCAGCTAATTGCCAATTTAAATTTATCGTTTATGGCGCCATTACTGATTGGCATGTCGGCAGCTATTTTCTTAGCCGCAAATATAATCAATTATTTGATAGTTAGTTTTCTTTTCGAATTGAAAATATTTCTTTCTTTGTTGATGGTTTTTGCAGTGGTAAAAAATTTATTTTTTGACCATGAATATAAACAAATTAAAAACTTCTTTATAAGTTTTTTTATTGGGGTTTTATTTTCTTCATTGGTTGCTTTTACTTTAGTAACTCTTAATTTCAGCAATTCTTTTTTACTTATTTTTGCTGGGTTTTTGGGGTTTAGTGCATTTATACTACCGGGGATATCTGGGTCTTTAGTTTTTCTGATGTTAGGTTCTTATCAGCTAATAATTTCTGCAATAGTGGCACTTGATATTCTTGCTTTGCTCCCCGTTCTTCTCGGAATGTTGCTCTCATTCTTGTTATTGCCCAAGGTAATAGTAGATAGGTTTGAAGAAAACTCTGAAAGAACGATTATGTTTTTCTCAGGGTTAATATTTGGATCAATTCCGGCTGTCTGGTTGCATTTACATGCTTAATCTCTTAGCAGATCAATTTTATCTTTTATGGTTTTAAATTTTTTCGCTTCTGGTAGTGCTTCTTTTTGTTGGGTGATATTTGGCCATACTTTTGAATATTTTTCATTTAATTCAATGAAAGGAATTTGATCTGGAGGAAGCTCATCCTCTGCATAAATTGCATCTACGGGACATTCTGGTTCGCATAGACCACAATCAATACATTCATCTGGATTGATTGCCAAGAAATTTGGACCTTCATAAAAGCAATCAACGGGACAAACTTCAACACAGTCGGTATGCTTACATTCTATGCATGAGTCTGTAACTATAAAAGCCATTGAGGTTATTTTACTTGTGAATAGAAATATTGAAAAACATTCAAGTCATTAATTGGAAGTATTTACTTGTAAGAAAAAAAAATATAGATTACTGTATATATATACACTTATTTAAAATGGCTGATAATAAAAAACAAACTCTCGAAAATGCCCTTAAGCAAATTGAAAGTCAATTTGGCAAGGGAACAATAATGAAACTAGGTGCTAGAGAGGCGGTAGAAGTGCCGTCAATATCAACAGGCTCTTTTGGTCTTGATAAAGCTCTAGGGATTGGAGGGCTTCCTAAAGGAAGAGTAGTTGAAATCTATGGACCAGAATCTTCAGGAAAAACAACTCTAACATTGCAGATTATAGCTGAGTGTCAGAAAGCTGGTGGAAATGCGGCATTTATCGATGCAGAGCATGCACTGGATCCAGAGTATGCCAAAGCACTTGGGGTTGATATTGATGAACTGCTGCTTTCTCAACCTGATACTGGAGAACAGGCCCTGGAAGTTACAGATATGTTGGTAAAAAGTGGAAGTTTAGATGTGATTGTTATCGATAGTGTTGCTGCTTTGGTACCAAGAGCAGAGCTCGAGGGTGACATGGGTGATTCGCATGTAGGCTTGCAAGCTCGACTTATGTCTCAAGCATTAAGAAAAATTACAGGAAGCATTCAAAAATCAAACACTCTTGTCATTTTTATAAATCAGATAAGAATGAAAATTGGAGTTATGTTTGGAAGTCCTGAAACAACAACAGGTGGTAATGCCTTAAAATTCTACTCAAGTGTCCGATTAGATATACGAAGAGTGGGTGCTATAAAAGATGGCGATGAAATTGTTGGGAACGAGACAAGAGTTAAAGTTGTCAAAAATAAAATGGCACCACCATTTAAGGTTGTAGACTTTCAGATTTTGTATGGCAAAGGTATTAACAGGATGGCAGAAATCATAGAGCATGCTGTTAAAAAAGGAACTATAGAGAAAGCTGGATCTTGGTACAGTTTTGAGGGCGATAAAATTGGTCAAGGCTTAAGTAATGCTTCACAGTTTTTAGTCGATAATCCTAAGGTTCTTGAGAAAGTTGAACAATCTATTATTGAGACTTAGTTAGCTTTAACTTCTTGAATATATTTATCAATTATTGCCTCTAGTACTGTTAGAGGCAAAGACCCATTCATGAGCACGTGATGATGAAAATCTCTAATGTCGTAACGGTTCCCAAGTTCATTTTGAGCCTTCTCTCTAAGCTCTAGGATTTTAATTTGCCCAATCATGTAGGCGCACGCTTGCCCTGGCCAAACAATATATCTTTCTATCTCAGATGTAGCTTCACTTTCTTCTGATCCAACATTTTCCATCATATATTTAATTGCCTCTTCTCTAGTCCACTTCTTATAATGAATTCCAGTATCAACCACCAATCTTACTGCTCTAAATAGTTCTGATTGAAGAGAACCTATCATTTCATAAGGATCATTAATTAATCCTGCTTCAATGGCTAATCTTTCCGAATATAATGCCCAACCTTCTCCAAAGGCGGAAGTTCTGTAACCTAGTTTTTTCCAAATTGTTTGATTTTGATTTTCTTGATTTAAGGCATTTTGAAAGTGATGTCCTGGTATAGCTTCATGAAAAGAAAGAGCTGGCATCCCAAATTTTTTAGTTGCTTTTATATCGTAGAGGTTCGCATAAAAGATGCCTGGTCTTGAACCATCCAGCGCAGGTGATTGATAGTATCCTCCTGCAGCGCTTGCCTCGGCATATTCAGGTATTCTTTTTACTATTACCTCAGCTTTTGGTAATTGATGAAAATAGCTGCCCATCTCTGTCAAAGCATTTACTTGTATTTCTGTATACTTCTCTATGATTTGTCTTCTACCTTGATCTGAGTCTTCAAATAGAAATCTTGGGTCATTATTTAATTCATCATATAAAAATGGTAAAGGTTGTGTTGTGTCATAACCCTCATTTTCAAAAATATTAATGATTTCCGTTTGGATTTCGCTTACAAGTTTTAGGCCAATTTCATGAATTTCTTCAGGGGAGTAGTCTGTGGTGGTATAAATCTTTAATCGATGTTTATAAAAATCTTGACCATTGGGTAGTGCCCAAACGCCATCCGTAGTTCGAGCATTCAATAGCTGCTCATTAATAACTGAGGCTAGATTCTGATAGCTTTTGATAAAAGTATTTGAAAGTGCAGCCTCTAGTTGATTCAGATAGAGTTTTTTTAACCCATCATCTATTTCTACTGTTTCAATCTTTTCATTAAGATTCTTATAGATTGGGTTATCGATTAGCTCTAATGATGCAAGTGCCTCTATTTGATTCTTAGCTTTTTTGTAAACAAATTTTGGCGAATATATTCCTTTTTTCTCTCTTTCTCTTAGGAAGAGGATAGATTCATTAATCACATCATCTATTGCAGATACTCTATCAATGTAATTTTTAACAGATTTTTCATCTGTAATCTTATGTGTATCTGTCAGAAACTCTACGAGATTGAGATGTAAACCAAAAAATTGTGAAAGAGGATTGAAGTGATGTTGAAAAGATTCGTAGCTTACTTTTTGGTTTTTGAGACTGAATTTTGCTATCTGTAGATTAAATTTTTCATCTTGCAATTTGTTTTCATCAAATTTTTCTAAAGTGCTCAGGCGAACAATGGTTTCTTCATAACTCTTCTGGCTACTTTTCTGACTGTAATCGTCCCATCTAGAATTATGGCCAGTGAACATATCTAGCTCATCAAGTCCCATGTAGCTAAGTCTTTCTGGACTCGATAGTATGTCTTCAATGAGTATACGATCTAGATATCTATCAAGCTGATTTGTTGGGGTTGCACCCCAGTTTCGTAGCTTGTTTTCGAGCATTTTTGTTGCAAAAAAGTTGGGGTTAAACGAGAGTATGACTAACAAAGCTACGAGCAATGATCCGAGTAAAAAACCACCAATTGTTGTAAAAAATTTGATCATTTAACTGTTTGATTCGATAATTTTTTTAATTTCATCCGCTGTAAAATCATTCTTTTGGCTCAAAACTCGATCATTAAACTCATATTTATTGCTATTAAAGTTATTAGGACTAATAACCACTGAATACGGTATTCCCAATAATTCATTTTCAGAGAACTTAATTCCAGCTCTTATTTCACGATCATCAAGCACAACATCAATTTCATATTTCTTCATCAGTTTGTATAAGGTCACAGAAGCATCTATAACCTCAGGTTTCTTTGGATCTAAGCAAATAATATTCAGCTGGAAGGGGGTAATTTTTTTTGGCCACAACATTCCATTTTCAGTGTAATTTTGTTCAATTGCAGCAGCAACAATCCTAGAGATTCCTATGCCATAACAACCCATTGAAAGTATTATCTCATCCCCTTGCTCATTTTTTAATTTAACATCCATTTTTTCAGAGTATTTTTGGCCAAGTTGGAAAATATGACCTACTTCAATTCCTCTTTTTAATTGTAATTTCCCCTTTCCGTCTGGTGAGGGTTTCCCTTGAAGCTCTGATGGATCTTTATCAAAATCTAAAACTTCAACATTTGCTGCAAAATCACTTTCATCGCTAATGGCCAGTAGATCTTCTCCAGAGTTTGCCAAAATATGAAACTCCTCGCTTACATCACCTCCAATATTACCGGCATCAGCCTTAACGACCCTGTAATTTAGCCCTAATTCGTCAAATGTTTTTATATAAGCATCTTTCATAATGTTGTAACTTTTTTGTAGGCCATCTGAACTCAAATCAAAACTATAAGCATCTTTCATAATAAATTCTCTTGCTCTCATGACTCCAAACCTTGGCCTTATCTCGTCTCTAAACTTTGTTTGAATTTGGTACAAATTGATTGGAAGATCTTTATAACTTATTGGATAAGATCTAAAAATATCACAAACGACTTCCTCATGAGTGGGGCCTAAAACGAACTCTCTGTCTGATCTATCATTAAATTTAAGCAACTCTTTACCATATTCATCAAATCTTCTAGATTCTTTCCATAAATCAGAGGGCTGCACCAATGGCATTAGTATTTCTTGAGCACCTGCTTCATTCATATTTTTTCTTACGACATCTTCAACTTTTCTTAAAATTTTTAAGCCAAAAGGAAGCCAATTATAAATACCCGCAGCTGTTTTTTTAATCATGCCAGCCCTAAGCATCAATTTATGACTTATAAGCTCAGCATCAGAGGGATCTTCTCTGCTTGTAGGGACGAAAATTTTTGAGAAATACACTATAATCTCCTCTTTTAATTATATGGTAGTTTAATTAGGAATATGCCCATTTACGAGTATTACTGCGAAGTATGTCAATCAAAGTTTGAAGTAATTCAAAAAATTTCAGATCAACCTCTGGGAAAATGCTTAAAATGTAAGAAGTCAAAAAAATTAGTAAAATTAGTATCTGCACCCGGATTCAGATTAAAGGGCTCCGGTTGGTACGAAACTGATTTTAAAGTTGGAGCTAAAAAAAATATTCACGAAGAAGAAAAAAAAGTTAAGAGTAAAAAAAATGAGAACTAATTATTGTGGAGAAATAACAAAAGAACTTCTTGGTGAAGAAGTAACTGTTTGCGGTTGGGTGCATCGAAGAAGGGACCATGGTGGTGTCATTTTCTTAGATCTCAGAGATACCACAGGAATTGTTCAGCTAGTTATTAATCCAGATGCTGGAGAGAGTTTTAAGATTGCTGAAGATGTTAGAGGGGAGTATGTCTTAAAGGCAACTGCAAAAGTAGATCCTAGACCAGAAGACAGCGCCAACAAGGATTTGAATACTGGAGAAATAGAGCTTAATGTCAAAGCATTAACAATTTTAAACGTAGCAGAGACTCCAGCTTTTCCTCTTGATCAGTCATCAGAAGTTGGAGAGGATGTGCGTCTGAAGAATAGGGCACTCGATCTTAGACGGCCTGAAATGCAAAAAAATATTAGAACAAAGGCCTTGCTCACTAAGGCAATTCGAGATTACCTGGAGAGCAATAGATTTCTTGATATAGAAACTCCAATTTTAACTAAAGCAACTCCAGAAGGAGCACGAGATTATCTGGTACCAAGTAGAACTAATCCTGGAAAATTTTTTGCTCTTCCACAATCACCACAACTATTTAAGCAAATGCTAATGATTTCTGGTTTTGACAGATATTATCAAATTGCAAGATGTTTCAGAGATGAGGATCTGCGTGCAGACAGGCAGCCTGAATTTTCTCAAGTTGATATAGAAGCATCTTTTGTTGAGGAAAACGATGTAATGAACTTTTCTGAGGAAATGATCAAGGAATGTTTTAAAAATGTTCTGGATGTGGATTTAGGGGAAATAAATAAGATTACATGGACGGAAGCTATGGAAACCTATGGAAGTGATAAGCCAGATCTTAGGAATCCATTAAAACTCTTAGAAGTAAGTGAGTTATTTAGCAAAGAGGAATTTAAAGTATTTTCAGATCCAGCCAATGACTCTAATTCTCGAATTGCTGCCCTAGTCATTAAAAATGGTAGCTCAATCGGCCGCGGACAAATTGATAGATACACCGATTTTGTAAAAGATTTTGGTGCTAAGGGTCTAGCTTATATTAGGGTTGAAGAAGCTAAGGTTGAGGGCCTTTCATCTCCAATACTGAAATATCTCTCTAAAGAATGTTTGGAAGCAGTATTTTCAACTCTCAATTTGGCTAAAGATGATTTAGTTTTCTTTGGTGCAGGTAAGAAAAAAACTGTAAACGATTACATGAGCAGGTTAATGGCTAAGATTGGTGATGATGGAGAGCTTTTAGATGAAGGCTTCAAAGCGTGTTGGGTAACAAACTTTCCAATGTTTGAAGAAGACAGCAATCAAAACCTTACTTCATTGCATCATCCTTTTACCAGCCCAAACATTAATAATGTGGATGAACTTAATAATATCGATCCACTTAACCTTGCTTCTAGAGCATATGATTTAGTAATTAACGGAATAGAGATTGGTGGAGGTTCAATTCGTATTCACGATCAAAGCATCCAAGACAAGGTATTTAAACTGTTGGGTCTAGATGAAAGTGAAGTTCAGGAAAAATTCGGCTTCTTTCTGAATACGTTGTCAACGGGGTGCCCTCCCCACGGCGGTATTGCATTTGGTCTTGATAGATTAGCAATGATTATGGTGGGTGCTAATTCGATAAGAGATGTAATTGCATTTCCAAAAACACAATCTGCTCTTTGTCTTCTGACTGAAGCTCCTGGTAATGTTTCTAGTGAAAGTCTAGATGAATTAAATATATCTTTAATGGAGGAATAGTGGCAGGTCATTCCAAGTGGGCAAATATTAAACATAGAAAAGCACGACAAGATGCAAAAAGAGGAGCTGTCTTTACCAAGATTATTAGAGAATTAACTGTAGCAGCAAAAGATGGTGGAGGAATCATTGAGGATAATCCTAGGTTGCGGTTGGCTTACGATAAAGCTCTTTCAGCAAACATGACGAAAGACACAATTAACAGAGCTATACAAAGAGGTGCAGGTGGGCAAGAAGGACAGAACCTTGAGGAAGTTCTTTATGAAGGTTACGCTCCAGGGGGCGTTGCGGTTTTAGTAAAAACACTTACTGACAATAAAAATAGAACTGTTTCAGAAGTAAGACATGCATTTTCAAAATTTGGTGGCAATTTGGGGACTTCAGGGTCAGTGGCATATTTATTTGAGTCCAAAGGCAAGTTGTTAGTAAATTCAACTTTAGAAAATGAGACATTCTATGACCTTGTCATAGAAAATGGCGCTGAGGATCTTGATCAAGTTAGTGATGAGCAGATAGAGATTGTGTGTCAACCCAAGGATGTATCAAATCTAAAAAGAGTACTGGAAGAATCAGAATTTAGTGTTGAAGCATCTGAAATTGTGATGGAGGCCGATAATTCAATAAGTCTTGATCCTGAACAATCCGAAAAAAACATGAAACTTACAGATGCTTTAGAAGATCTCGATGATGTGCAAGAAGTCTTTACAAATGCAGACTTAGATGTTTCAGTATTTGAATAATGACAATTAATCAGAGAAAAAAAGGGCATGATTTTGAACGAAAGATATCAAGAATGCTCCAAGATGATCTGGAGTTAAAGAAACCGGTTCGTAGAATTCTCTCCCAATATCAAGAAAAAGATCATCCTGATTTAAAACTCGGAAGATGGAATTTAGAGTGCAAAGCCTACAAAAAAGGTTTTGAGCCTGCTTCAGCATGGTGGGCACAAGTAGTTGGAGTAACCCGAGAGGATGAATTTCCAGCCTTAGTTTATAAATTTGATAACAAACCAATCAGAGTGAGGGTTAGAGTCTCTGAAGTGAATCCTAACCTCACAGATTCACTAAAAGTTGTTGATCTTAATTGGGAAAGCTATTGTTATTTATTGAAAACAATGTACCAAGACGACCTTAGGAGCCATTTTTAATGAACTTAGAGATTTTTGATTTATTAAGCAATGCCTCTTTACCCGTACAAATAATACTTTTGATACTAGTAGTAGCGTCAGTATTGTCTTGGATTCTAATATTTGAAAGGTTTTTTACTCTCAGCAAAGCCACGAAAAATTCACATGAGGTAGAAGACCAATTTTGGGAAGGCGAGAGCGTTGAAAAACTATACTTCGATTTAAAAGAAAAAGATTTAATTGAGCTTGAAACATCAGAGCTTGTTTTGCTGACCGTGTATGAAGAGTTCTCAGACAAGACTTCAAAAAAAACAGAGGACTTAGAATCGGTAGAGCGTCTTGTACGCGTTGTTATTAATAGAGAAGAAGAAAGATTATCAAAAAATTTATCACTTTTGGCTACAATTAGCTCTAGTGCCCCATACATTGGTTTGCTTGGTACGGTTATCGGAATAATAAATGCTTTTGCCGGCCTGTCTACGACAGCTCAGTTAACATTAAGCTCAGTTGCACCAGGAATTTCAGAGGCCTTGGTTGCAACAGCAGTGGGCTTACTTGCTGCTATACCTGCATTAATTGGCTACAATCAACTTACCAGGAAGTTGGAAAATGTTCTCAATGGATCCTTGGCTTTTGCAGAAGAGCTAATAACCAAATCATATAGAAATTAAAAAATGCTTCTTGGAAACAGACTTCAAGGTAAAAAGAAAATCATCAATGAGATCAATGTTGTTCCATATGTTGATGTTATGTTGGTGCTTTTGGTAATTTTTATGGTTGTGACTCCTTTAGCAGTACAAGGGCTTGATATAAATTTACCCAAAACTGAAGCAAAAGAAATAGAGCTTGAAAATAATTTACCTTTTGTAATTGATGTAAGTGAAGATGGTAATTATTTCATTGAAGAAGACAATGAGGTTGTTCAAGTCTCTATTGGTTTTCTTGAGGATAGGTTCAGTCGAGTAATATCATTAAATCCTGAAGTAGAAGTTATTATAAGAGGAGATGGAGCTGCGGATTATCAATCAATTGCTGAATTACTTGCGGTACTACAATCAAATGGTGCCAATAATTTTTCTTTAGCAACACAACCATGATTAGATGGCTAGCCGCAATCATATTCTCACTACTAATCCATGCATTAATCATCTTTTCTTATAACTTTTTTCAGAATTACGACTTAAATGTTAAAGAAAGAAAAGTTACCGGCGTTAAATTTTTGCCAGCTGAGAAAAAACAAGATGTAATTAATGAGATTCAAAAAAAATCTACCGAACCAAAAATTGCTCAATCTACAGAAAAGCAACCTGCACTTGTTCAGCAAAAAAAAGACTTTTCAAGCTACATCAGCGAAGAGCTACTAATGGAAATGGATCAACAAAATTTGGATTTAGTCGAAGAAATAAGCTCAAAAGTTATCAATGATCTTCAAAATATATGGATTGAGCCAAACAATCTACCTCAAGGTGTTTATGCCGATTTTAGCTTAGAACTTGACCGGCTTGGTAATATCATCTCATTTAAACTCATCAGGTCTAGTGGCATTGGAGCTTTTGATAGGGCTGCACAAAATGCAATCCGAAAATACAACAAAATCAAATACATTGCTGAAATTGATCAATCATTGTATTCAACATACTTTGAGAAATTTACAATAAGGTTTATACCTAAATGAAAAAACTTTTTTTACTACTAATTAGTATTGGTAATCTCTATGCCGACTTGGTTTTAGAAATTACACAGGGTTCGGAACAACCAGTTAGACTCGCTCTTATTGAAATTGGAGGATCTTCCTATGAGGGAAACGAGGTCATAGAAATTGTAAGAAACGATCTTTTAAGAACTGGTGAATTTGATGTGCTAACAAACGATCAGTTGCTTTCTATTCCAGCTTCAGAGGAAGATGTTATCCAAAGAGATTGGTTGTTACTTGAAGCGGATGCAATTGTTTTTATGAACATTCAGCAGGAACAAGGAGCATTGGATATTGAATATTCTTTTTTTGATATTGGTTATAAAGAGTCAATTGAGAAAAGAAAGGTTTTAGGCTTGCCTGATAGCGTCAGACAAACAAGCCATTATGTCTCTGATGGAATATACGAGTTTTTCTACGGGATTGAAGGAGTTTCATCTACAAAATTAATGTATGTTGCCAAGAATTCAGACATATATAAATTAATTGTGAGCGATGCAGATGGTTTTAATGAGCAAGTGCTGCTGAAATCAAACAGTTCCATTATTTCACCGGCTTGGTCAGCCGATGCAAAAGATATTGCTTACGTTTCTTTTGAAAATAATAGAGCACAGGTATTTACTCAAAACCTAGAAACAGGTGAAAGGGAGTTGGTATTGAGCTCAAATGCTTCAGTTAGCTCTCCTGCGTGGTCACCAGACAAGAAGTTTCTTGCGTTCTCAACGACTAAAGATGGCAATTCTGAAATATATTTAATCAATCTAAAAAGCAAAGAGCTAACAAGACTTACAGACAACACAGCCATAGATACAGAGCCTGCTTGGTCTAAAGATGGTAAAAATCTATTATTTACATCAGATCGTGCAGGCTCCCCACAGATTTACCAAGTCAATATTAGGAACAAATTAAAAAGAAGGATTACCACTGTTGGAAGCTACAATGCTAGAGCATCTTATCTAAACCAAGATGAAATAGTATTTGTCCATAGAGGAGAATCTGATTTTAATGTCGCCAAGATGAATCTTAATACAAGATCACTGGATATTTTAACTAGCACTAAGTTTGATGAAAGCCCATGCATCGCGCCCAATGGAAACGTTATTATTTATTCAACTAAAGACGGAAATTTATCTTACTTGGCTGGTGTAAATATAAGTAGCAGGGTAAAATTTAAACTTCCAGCACTGTATGGAGAATTAAAGGAGCCAGCATGGTCTCCATATTTAAGGTAAGTATGAAAAAAATAATTTATTCTTTATTCGCTTTAGCACTACTATTTTCTTGCTCATCAACTCAAGTTGAAAAAGTTTCACAACAAAAAACTACAACTGTAGATTTAACTGGTAACCAGGCTGCTCGTGGAGTTGTATCACGAGAAAGTGTTGATCTTGGTGAGCCATATGTTCGAATTTACTTTGATTACGATAAAGACAATTTGAGAGAAGATATGCTTTCCGATCTATTGGCTATCTCAAAGTTAATGAAAGAAAACTCATCCTACACACTTTTAGTGGAAGGTCATGCAGATGAAAGAGGAACAAGAGAATACAACCTAGCATTGAGTGAAAGAAGAGCAAAATCTGTTGAAGATTTTCTAACGGCATCTGGAGTATCTCCGTTCAATATTGAAGTAGTTGGGTACGGTGAGGAAAAACCAGTAAACAATGCTTCCAATGAGAGTGCATGGTCAAAAAATAGAAGAGCTGAATTATTCTTTATTAGGTAGTGTTTAGAAATCTATTTCTTTTTTCATTAATTCTTAACCTTCAAGGTGTTGCACAAGAATCTGAAAGCGATAAAGATTTTCTATCCTTGTTTATGAAAATACAGAATTTAGAGAAGGAAGTTGCACAATTAAGAAACGAGATCGAAGTATTAGAAGCCGAAGTCAAATATTACGAATCGCAAAATAAAAATTCTATTGATGGACTTGAGCTTAAAGTCCTTTCGCTAATGAGTTTAGACAATCTGCAGAATGCTGAAAGCACATTAGGTCAAAAATCCAATCAGCTTTTAAATTCTTATGAAGAGGCAATAATACTTATTCAGAAAGGCAACTTAGTCGAAGCGGTAAATACATTAAATAATTTTGTTGCCAATAACCAAGACGATGAACAAACTCCTTTGGCATACTTTTGGTTGGGTGAACTAAATTTGAGTCAAAATAACTTAGCTCTATCAATTCAAAATTTTAATACACTCATTGGGCTTTACCCAACTCACTGGAGAGTGCCTCTAGCCAAGTATAAACTTGGGGCAATTTATCTTGAGCAAGGGAATACAAATAGGGCCAAAACTCAGTTTGAGTTTGTGATTAAAGAATATCCCGATAGTTCTGCAGCAAAAGCTTCCAGAGAGTCTTTAGATAGTCTAGAATAGCAAAATCATTTTGTGGGTCGCTAGCTCAGCTGGTAGAGCACCGGGCTTTTAACCCGTTGGTCATAGGTTCGAATCCTATGCGACCCACCATTACCACTTAAATATACACACATTTAATTATTGATAT
>JADHNL010000021.1 GCA_016779525.1 SAR86 cluster bacterium
ATAATCCCTTGGACAAACAACGTGCTATGTTGCGCACCTGTTTAATGAATTCAATCAGAACTAATATTGCCTACAACCAAAACAGGCAAAAAGACTCCATCAAGTTTTTTGAGTTTTCTGATATTTACAAAACTTCTGGCACCGAACGACGTTTTGCTCTGGCTATAGCGGGGCGCGTCAATAAAAATGCCAAAGAGTTCAATGCCCAACTGGATTATGCTTACCTCAAAGGCCTTGTTAATAGTATCTGCATAGATATTTTAAAAGTACAGCCAGCTTATGAGTTTACTGACAAGCGGGGTTATGATTTTTATGAAGTGTTAACTCTAAATGGCAGCAAAATTGGTGGTCTGGGCAAGATCAGCAAAGAGACCATTGACACTAAGGTCAAAACACCGGTCTTTGCCTGTGAATTGACCATCGATGACCTTCAAGTACCAGACAATAACTTTGTGCCAACCTCTGATTTTCCTGCTTCTTATCGTGATCTATCTTTCAGTTTGAGTGATTTAGAGAAAGTCGGTATCCTGACAGAACTAGTTAATACAACTACTAAGAGCCATGACCTCTTAACAGAAAGTTATGTTTTTGATTTCTTTCAAAATAAAAAATTAAACCTCTTAAAACTTGGGTTTAGGTTTAAGTTCCAAGCTGCAGACAAAAGCCTAACCGATGAAGAGATTGATCAAATCATGGACAAGCTCATCAGTGACTCCATGGTATTGAATGGCATTTCAATTGAGGGTTTGTAATGTCTTATATTTTTACATCTGAATCAGTATCGGCTGGCCATCCTGATAAAATCTGTGATCAAATTTCTGATGCTATTTTGGATGCTTGTCTTGCCCAAGATAAAAATTCGCGCGTGGCTTGCGAAACCATGGTTAAAAACAACAATGTCATTTTAGGTGGTGAAATCACCACCACCGCTGAGATTGATTACGAACAGATTGCCCGCAATGTGGTCAAAGACATTGGTTACGATCATGAGACACTTGGTTTTAGCTATGATTCTTTTGCATTTACCAACTATATTTCAGAACAAAGTAAAGACATAAGCGCAGGGATTGCTCAAGGCGAGCAATTGGGGTCAGGTGACCAAGGCATTATGTTTGGCTACGCTTGTCGGGAAACCCCAGAGTTGATGCCACTACCCATTGCTTTGGCCCATCAACTGACACGCAAACACGAAGCTTTGCGTCAAGATAGAAGTCTTGGGTTAAGACCAGACGCCAAATCTCAAGTGGCAGTGGAATACAATGATATATATCAGCCCCAAAGAATTGATTCCATTGTTTTTTCTAGTCAGCATGACCCAAATTTATCTTTAGACCAATTACGTGAACTTATAAAAGAAGAAATCATCCAAAAAACATTGCCACAAGATCTTATCGATAATAAAACAAGATTTTTTATTAACCCAGCTGGACGTTTTGAAATTGGTGGGCCTGTGGGTGATTGTGGATTGACTGGCCGTAAAATCATCGTTGATACTTATGGTGGCATGGCGCGTCATGGAGGTGGAGCTTTTTCAGGCAAAGATCCGTCTAAAGTTGATCGATCAGCAGCCTATGCACTAAGGCAGGTTGCTAAATCTCTAGTGGCAGCTAATTTCTGTGATTATTGTGAAATTCAAGCATCTTATGCTATCGGTGTTGCTGAACCAACCTCCATTTTCGTTAATACATTTGAATCAGAAAAGAAACCAGTGCAAGAAATTGAGCAAGTTGTGTTGGAGAATTTCAATTTAACCCCTTCAGGCATTATCGAATTTCTTGGATTACTAGCTGCTAATTTTAGAAAAACTGCATCATATGGCCATTTTGGTAGAGAAGATCAGGGCTTTGCTTGGGAAAAAATTGTTGATCTAAATTCTTAACTAAGATCTTTACCAATAACCCTTACTAAAGAATCAATTTTTAAAAAATCCTTTTCTATATTAAGTTGTGAAATTTCAACCTTATTTATAAAAGATAAAATTTTAACCAAATTATCATCTGACTTTGAATTGAAGCTATATTTTAAAAGATTTGTAAGTATGTCTTTATTATTTAATTTCTTTATTGAAGATTGCTTTGCCCAGACATTGATATAACACTTATCAATATTTTCTCTATTTAATTTAGTGCGACTATTAAATTTATAAAATGATCTTTTATCTTGTTTTTCAATAACGCTTAACTCTTCATTTTGTAAAATTTTAGCTGCAGCTGGTGAAAGCTTAATATAATTTGGTCCAGATATAAGTTTTGGAGTTTTATTAATTTCAATTATTGATATGTCTTCTGTTAATACTTCGGCGCCTAGTGTCTTCATTATGGCTGCTGTAGTAGATTTTCCTGCATGACTTTTGCCACAAAAAAGTAATGTTTTATTCATGTACTTAATTGCTGAAGCATGTAGCACAAGATAATTACTTTGAGCAAACAGCAACGCAAGAGGAAAGTGTATGAGTTGTTGCAGAATACATTGATACTCCAGTGTCTCTGGTGTAATAGTTATGGTATTTCCATCACTTACTTCAAATAAGCCAACACCCCTCTTGTAGTAAAAACTTTCTTTGATACCAATGTTATAAATGTCTTTTGTTTTAAAAGTAGAATTTATGGGTTTCTTTAGAATTATTTCGCTATCATGCTTTTTTTTAGTCTTTACAAAGTTATATAAAGTAAGATCAAGGGACGTTTTAATTACACGTCCATAAACTAAATAATTTTGCGCGATTTTTTCTATTTTCTAACCCGAAGAAGCGAGGTTACTAGGGAATATATTATCGCCTGACCCATCTACATCAACATTTTTAACTAGGTCTTCTGCACTTCCTAGCTCAATAATATCGGGTTTTTCCCAGACTTTTTTATCCATCTAAGCAATATAACAGATATTTTTTTATATATGAAGTATTTATATACATTTTTTATTGCTTAAAAGTTTTGTTTAACCATTTATTTACAAGATAAAAATTCCAGATATTCATATTAACCCTATCATCTAATACTTTTGTTTGAAATTTTTTAAATTCTTCTCTAAGAATTTCCATATCTATAAATTCATCAAGAATAGGGTGCATGTTATTTATCTCTTTTTTTATTTTTTTATGATCTTCCAATGTAATTTTTTTTGAAAAGTTTTCAGTTAAATTTGCTTTCTTAAATCGTTTTATAATTTTCTCAGGAATTATGTCCTCAAAAGCTTTTCTAAGTACGTATCTGCTTTCGCCATTACAAAGTTTGAATTCAGATGGAAGGGTTATGCAAAGATCCACAACTTTTTTATCAAAAAATGGGGACGCTTGGTTTACTCCATAATTGAAATACAGGATATTTAGATTTGAGAAAGCTACAGATATAAGTGGATTTTTAAGTTTTTCAGAGTGCGGTCTATAGTTTCTAAAAAAATCATAATTTTCTTCAAAACCATATTTCATTATCTTATCTTTTTTTACAATTTTATTGCGATTTTTTTTGGGTCTAAACCTGTCTTTAAACCAAAATAAATTTTTTAAAAAAATATTTTTTCTCAACAAGGGGTAAAGAAATATTTTTGTGAGCGAGGTTTTTGTATGATCGCTATAGTCATGTTTCCGAATAAAATAAAAGAACTCATAAATGAAAGTAAAAAATGTATTTATTTTAAAAAGTTCATATAATCTTTCCCAGCCATGAGATACAACCTGATCGCCATCAACCCCATCAAAAAGAATTTTGATATCCATATCTTTTGATGTTTTGTAGACCTCTTCATAAATATATGCATTGGCTAGATTGAAAGGTTCATCATATTTTTCTAGCCATTTATCTACATAATCAAACGGAGATTGATTTTTAAATTCTATCTTTTTGTGGTTTTTTGATCTTTTATGAATTAATTCTTGAAATTCTGATTCATCACAAGAAAGAGGTCTGCCATTTTGATCATAAAAATTTTCTGAAAGACTTGAAGGAGTTGATCTAATTTTTTTTTCAATAATTTTATAAATGCATGATGAATCTAGCCCACCACTCAAAAGAACAGCATGCTTACCTTTCAATAGTTTTAGATAATTGCTTGTAGATTTTTCTAATCTGCTTTTTAGTTCATTTATTGCTTCATCAAGGCTACTGCCTTCAAAAGAGTAATCTTTAAAGTGATTATATTTTTTTGAATTAATATTGCCTCTCGTTTTTAAGCAATAATGAGAAGGAGGTAATGAAAATACATCTTCATAAAAAGTGTCTTTTTCTGATTCTTTGTATTGGCATAAATATTGTGAGATTCTTTTTTTATTTGGAGAAGCTACAAATTCATTTATGCATTTTATAAGTTTTATTTCAGAACCAAAAGTAAAAAAACTTTTTGAATTATGATAGAAAAGAGGTTTTGTGCCAAAGTGATCTCTAAAAATTTTTACAGTGTCATTTGGCTGGTTGTAAATAGCAATAGAGTAATTGCCCAATAAGTACCTCTCAAAGTTTTCTACATTATCTGCTAAATAGTTGATTATATTTTGCTGTGAGGTGAACGGGATATTAAATTTTTCTTTTAAATCGTCTGCATTTGTAATAATTCCATCAAGGCTTAAAAAGCCATTTTTGTAATTCTCAAAGTTTTCAGTTTCTTTAAGAGAAAATTCATACCCAATAAAATTTAAGGAAGTATACTTTTGATTAATAAATAGATCATTTTTTTTTAAGAATTGGTTAATATTTTTTTCAAGTTTAATCAAATCAATAGAATGATCCTTGAAGTAAACACCAAATATTCTTTTTGAGCTCATACAGAGTGAATTATCTTATAGTTATCAATATCTTTTATTTTGCCAAAAATAATTTTGTTACCTTTCAAAACCCACGCATGAGACATGAAGCTTTCCTCCAAATTTCTAACGCCTATATGCACCTTAACCTCTTTATCATCGTAATAAGTTCTTTTAATTAATATTGATGACTCAAGACAAAGAAATAATTTGAGCCTGTAAAATTTTTCTACTGCTCTAGCAATTTTTATATTATCAATTTTACCTAATATTTTTAAAAAGATTGGGCGCTTATTAATTGATTCAATAGTTTTCTTAAGTCCAAATAACTTCAAAAATATCTTCGTGGCCGCTAAGGAAATAAAGATAATTAGATAAAAATATATTTTATTCATTCCTGGTAATAAACTTTCCAAGAACTAGCTTTTCAATAAATTTCTCAAGTTCACTGCTTTGATATTGTTCATACTTTTCTTCAGCTAGCTTTTGAACCTCATCAACCTTATAACCTTTCATTAAGTTGTGAAATATATCGCTACCACTGGAGTTAATTTCAAAAAATTTACCATTATCAATATTCAGTAAAATTATTACCCCATTAGATTCTTCATACCTAATGTCTTTGCAAAGTTTGTAAGAATAGCTCATTTCTTTTTGTTTAATAGTGAGTGATTGTTCCCTCTTTTTTTGCTTTAAGAAGCGATTTATCAATTAAATATATCCCAATTATAAAGTATATGCAGCTTAGTAATGCTATAAATATAATTTCAGAATAAAGCTCACCATAAGAAATATCTTCTAAGATTCTTCCTCTTAGCAAATCAATTGAAAATGTAGTTGGAAAAATTTTTGAAAGAATTTGCAGTCCTATTGGAAGTGAACTAATTGGAAAAAAAATACCTGAAAAAATTGCACAACCTAGTAAGAATATTGAGCTGACAAATGATGCCCTTTTAAAAATAATAAGCAACGAGATAATCATAAATGAAATGCCAATAAAGGGCATAAATGAGTAAATGATAATAAAGATGATTTCAACTGCATCACGAATAGATAGTGTTCCGGGCTCAAAAATTTGTGAAAAAATTATAAATAGTGAGACCCTTAAAACTGCTTGTGTCATCGGAAAAATAAGTGATCCAATCAAAACAATACTAAGATGAGATTTTGTTGAAATAATGGATTCAAAAAAACCTAAAGCCTGAGCATTTGAAACAAAAAATATTAGAGATGAAAACGTTCTTGTAAGAAACATGAGAACCATAACGCCAAATAGAAGGTAGAGAAAATAATTATTCTCATAATTTGCTAAAAAATCTGGAGAGGAGTCTTTAAATGAGTAAGAAATATAGAACAAACTGAAAACAATTAAAAAATTAAGAAAAATTTCTCCAAAGATATTAAATTTGTAACTTAAATAATTTTTTAAGTCTCTCTTATATGAGGTGGAAAGAATAAGAAAAAAGTTTTTCATAAATTGATTTCCTCATCGCATAATTCTTTTAGAAAGTTTTTTTCATGTGATGCAAAAATTTGAATAGAGCCTTTAGTTCTATTTACCTCTTCAGTAACACTAAGAACTTCTGCTGTATTTTTAGAATCAAGATTTGAGAAAGCTTCATCAAAAAGAATTATGTCAGAGCTACGTAGCAAGCCTCTAATTATTGAGACAATTTGTATTTGACCAAGTGAAAGTTTATTTATGGGCAGCTTAAGCATTTCTATTTGAATAAATTTTATAAAGTGTGTATCTAAGTGTTTATCAACTACTTCTTTTGATTGGCCATTTAATGAAGCAAAAAAATATAAATTTTCTAAAGCGCTTAATCTTTGAAAAAATGATCTAGGATTTGAATCAATGTATGTATAAGATTGGCTTGAACCATTCTGAATAATTTTTTTTCCAGAATCTTGAATAACAAGATCTGCAATTATTTTTAATAATGTTGTTTTGCCTGAGCCATTCTCCCCTAAAAGACTATATTTCTTTGAAGATTTAAATTCATAGCTAAAATTGTCTAGGATTATTTTTTTTTCAAAGCTTTTACAAATATTTTGCAAAATTAAATTCATTAGTTCATGTTAAATCAATTTGGTTAAACTAATAAAGTTAAAGTTATGAAAACAGAATCAGAATTAATAAAAAAAACTTTCGCAAAGCATCCATCATCTGATGGGTCTTCATTTAGTGAAGCTGAAATAATCGAATTATGTAACTTATTTCACATGAGCGGGTTTATTTTGTCATCAAATATTTTAAAAAAGGATTCACCTCTTTATAAAAATGTTTTGCGATTAAACAACAACTATATTGCTAGAAAAATTCTAATGAAAAAAGATTTAGATGCTATAAAAGAAAAATTTCTAGATGATGGTATCAGGTTCGTTGTTTTAAAGGGCTGTGCATATGATGTTATGGGAATATTTCCCATGAATGAAAGGCACTATAGAGATATCGATATTATTGTTAAGGAAGAAGACATTAAAAAAGCTCATCAAAGTATTAAAGAAATTGGATATAAATATAAAAATAACTTTGCAAATAATGATTGCATATATTTAGGGAATCACCATCACCTGCCTGCAATGATAAATAAAAATAAAACAGTAGTAGAGATTCACCATAGGATTACAAAGCCATCAGTTTCTCAAGATTGCATTATTACAAAAGATATCTTCAAAAAATCCGTAAAAATAAATGGTTTAGAAATTCCAGATTTTTCAACTATGGTTGCACATTCTTTGCATCATAGTTTTCAACAACACTCACTTAGTCAGGGACCAATATTTATTTTTGATATTTTACACATGATTAAATTCTCAAAGACAAATTCAATAGATATATCATTTGTTTTGCTTGATAAACTCAACCTCTCAGATAATTTATCAAAATTTTTAAATTTGCTTGATTATCTAGAAAACTCAAGTTGCAAAGCAAAAGATATCTCTAAAAATTTGAGCAATATTGGCTATAAGGGCTACAAGAGTCATGATGGTGAACCAAAAATAGTATTATTTGGTAAGCTAAAGAGGAAAAAAGATTTTAGGCTTGGTTTAGGTACAATTCTCCTTAAAATACAAAATACTAAATACAAATATCAAGCAAGATATAGTTCATTAAAATTTATATTTCTTTTGATATTTGAGTTTTTTTTAGATTTGAAAAAGATTAAGTTTTTCAATTAGAAATTATGTTTAAAAATAATATATTATTACGAGATGAATATTTCTGTTGTTAGTGGAGGTTTCGACCCAATACATTCAGGCCACATTAGTTATATAAAGTCAGCAAAGAAATTTGGTAATTATTTAATAATAGCCCTCAATAGTGATGCATGGCTTATCAATAAAAAGGGCAAAGCATTTATGCCCTTTGATGAAAGAAAAATAATTCTTGAAAACTTAAGTTATGTTGATGAAGTTATTGGCTTTGAAGATGATGATAAAGGCAGTGCAATAAAGGGACTAGAAGCTGTTAAGAAAAAGTATCCAAATGTAAACATCACTTTTTGCAACGGCGGCGACAGAGGCAAGGACAATATACCAGAAATGTGTGTTGAAGGAATCTCATTTGAATTTGGAGTGGGTGGTGATGACAAAAAAAATTCTAGCAGTTGGATTTTAAAAGAATGGCAATATGATAGTGAGGAAAGAATTTGGGGCAAATTTTATAACCTTTTTACCGATAATAAGGTAAAGCTTAAAGAATTGATTATAACTCCAGGCAAAGGCATGAGTTTGCAAAAGCATTTCCATCGAGACGAAATTTGGTTTGTATCAGAGGGAGAATGTATAGTTAATTTCTCAAAGAATGCACCTGATGACCTGAAAGAGTTACATCTAAAAAAACACGACATTTTTAGTGTTAAAAAAAATGAATGGCATCAAATAATAAATCCTTACAAAAATGAATGCAAAATCATTGAGGTTCAGTATGGCGAAAAAACAGACGAGGATGATATAGAGAGACATAGCTATTACGAAAACAATGAATGATTTTAAAGTAAGAGACATCACACTAGCAGAGTTTGGCAGGCAAGAAATACTTTTAGCTCAAGATGAAATGCCAGCACTCATGCAGCTAAGGGATAAGTATCGTCAAGAGAAGCCTCTAGAGGGGGCAAGGATTATGGGTTGCATTCATATGACAATCCAGACAGCTGTTTTAATAGAAACCTTAATCGATTTAGGTGCTGAGGTCAGATGGTCATCATGCAATATTTTCTCAACACAAGATCATGCAGCAGCTGCAATTGCTGCAAAAGGAATTCCTGTTTTTGCATGGAAAGGAGAGACAGAGCAAGAATATGAATGGTGTTTGGACCAAACAATTCTAAAAGATGGCCAGCCATGGAACGCAAACATGATCTTAGATGATGGAGGAGATCTTACAGTTAAGGTTCACAGCGAATATCCAGAGATGCTCGAACACATTCATGGCATCTCAGAGGAAACCACAACAGGCGTTAAGCGTTTAAAAGAGATGCTTGCAAATGGAGAGCTTAAAGTGCCTGCAATAAATGTTAATGACTCCATTACAAAATCAAAAAATGATAATAAGTATGGTTGCCGCCATGGGCTTGATGATGCTATTAAAAGAGGAACAGATATGCTTTTAGCTGGAAAAAAAGCTTTAGTTATTGGTTATGGTGATGTTGGTAAGGGATCAGCAGATTCACTAATGCAACAAAAAATGATTGTAGATGTAACTGAAGTTGATCCTATATGTGCTATGCAAGCATGCTTTGATGGTTTCTCTGTTGTATCTGCTTATAAAGAAGGAAATGTTTCAATGAATGGAACTAACCTCGATAAAGAATTGTTACAAAAATATGATCTTGTGGTAACGACCACGGGCAATGTAAATGTTCTAGATAAATTTATGTTAGATTCTCTAAAATCTGGTTGTGTAGTATGCAATATTGGTCATTTTGATAATGAAATTGATGTTGAATACCTTAGAACATTTGATTGGTATGAGGTTAAGCCTGGAGTTCATAAAGTCATAAGAGGAAAGGACGATTATTTATTGCTTCTAGGTGAGGGACGTCTCGTTAATCTAGCACTTTCAACGGGCCATCCCAGCCGAGTAATGGATGGTTCATTCTGCAATCAAGTGCTAGCTCAAATAATGTTATTTAAAGATGCTTATGCTCACAAGCCAGATACAGATAAACATCTTTATGTGAAAACTTTACCTAAAAATCTTGATGAAGAGGTTGCTGCTTTGATGGTGAAGGGCTTTGGTGGAACAATTACAAAACTTACTAATGCGCAACGAGATTATTCTGGGATAAAGCAAGAAGACTCATTCAAAAAAGATAATTACAAATACTAGATCTAAACAAGGAAATGAATTCAGAAAATATTAAAAATATATTAGATACAAGAATAGAGATGCTAAAAAATATTTTTAGCGGCTACTCCGAAGATGATATTTTTGCGACAACAAGTCTTGATAAAGAATCAACATTGCTTATTTATTTGCTACAAGAAGCAAAAATTAACTGCGAGTTAGTATTTATTAATTCCGGGTTGATAAAGGGAGAGATTCAGAAAAATATTGAAATCTTTAATGATACATTTGACATCAATCTGAGAGTAATTGATGTAAGCTCAAATTTAAAAGAACTTCTTGGTGGGCATGAGTTCGATGAATTAGACGAAAAAACCAAAAAAGAAATCTGTAATAAGCAAAAAAAAGAAGTTCTAAACTCCTATCTACAAAAAAACAATAAAAGTATTTGGATATCAGGAATTAGAAGTTCTCAGACAGAAGAAAGACAGAGAATGAAGGCTTTGAGCATTTCAAATGGATTAATAAAGTACTCACCTATTTTCAATCTTACCTCACAAGAAATATATTTTATTATGAAGTCAATAAACCTAAGACAATTTTATGTCTTGACAGATCTATGCAAGCAAAATGATAGCAGGGAGTGTGGGCTCCATGTATAGTAAATACGATGTATGCAAATAAATTTGAAATTTTAAGCGATTCTGAGATTCAATTTCAAAACAATACAGTAAAAGGAATATCCTGTTTCAATGATTTTGAAGACAGTTATCTGTGTTTCTATGAAAAGGGCAAGATAATTAAATCTTCAATTAGTCCAGTCATTATTTGCAACAAAGAAGATAAAATTAAAATTTCTAAGGTTATTCCAAATGCTGTTTTATTAGAAACTTCTTGCCCGAGAGTAACATTTATTAAAATAGTCAAAAAGATTCTTAATCAGGCACAGGCAGTGAAGCCAGTTTTATTCTCTAATCTAGGAGAATCAGCTCCCAAGGCAGTAAACCCAAATAGTTATATATCTAACAAAGCATATATCCATCAAGATGCAACTATAGGGAGCAATTGTTTTATTGGGGATTATGTTTATATTGGGAAAGATGTGAGCATAGAACATGGAAGCATAATTGGCTCAACAGGAACCAATAGATTAATGTTAAATGGACAAAGATTGCTTATGCCTCATCTAGGGGCAACTATTTTAGAAGATAAAGTGATAATAAAGTCAAATACTGTAATAACCCGCGGCAATTTAACCAATACAATCATAGGAAGCTCATCAATAATTGGTAATCTTTGCAATATTGGCCATGGCACTCAGCTTGGTACAAATTGTTGGATAGCAAGTGGAACAGTTATTGGAGGACATACCATTATTGGAAATGATGTGAACATTGGGCTAAATGCTACTATCAGAGATGGTTTAAATATAGGTGATAACGCCAATGTAGGTATGGGATCTGTAGTTACTAAAAATATTGCTTCTAAAAGTTCTGTTTTTGGTAACCCAGCTAAATTGCTCAGAAAAATTAATTCAGGACCAAGGTAAGCTATGGAGTTAGAATTTAAATTTAAAGGAAGTAGGGACTATGTTCATGGGTCAGACATGATAAATGCCTTAATGGAGTTCACTGGCAATAATTCTTTAAATATTGATATAAAATTTTATAAAAGAACAAATAAATTTCTAGAAATTTTGAATGACGATCATGCAGAAAAAGTTGCATCA
>JADHNL010000004.1 GCA_016779525.1 SAR86 cluster bacterium
GCTGGGTACGCTTCGGCATGTATGTAAGAAATTTCTTTAAGTTTGAGTGCGCCCTCTCTGGCTATTGGAAAATACATCCCACGACCTAAAAATAATGCGCTATTTTTATTAAAGATTAATTTTGCTACTGCTTTATAAGCATCCAAATCTCTTAAAGTTTTTTCAATGTTTTTTGGGAGCTCCAACAGAGCGTTTGAAATGTTCGATATAGATTTTGCCGGCCTATTGTGAACTTTCATCAAGGTCAATAAAAGCAAACACAAGCTAGAAAGTTGGGTTACAAACGCTTTAGTAGAAGCTACTCCAATCTCAGGCCCAGCATTGGTGAGCAGTGTGTAATCGGATTCTCTACACAGGGAACTATTTGCAACATTACAGATAGTCAAAGTAATCGGATCATTGGTTTTATTTGCAAAGCGCAAGGAAGCCAAAGTGTCTGCTGTCTCACCTGATTGGGATACTGTAACAAGCAATGTTTTCTTTGTTTTAATTGGTTCTTGGTACTGATACTCCGAGCCATAATCTACCCTGCAATTAATGCCTAAGAACTTATGGGCCCAATATTCAAAAATTCTGCCTGCATGATAACTGGTGCCACAAGCTATGACTTGAATGTTTGAAATATGTTCTACAGCCTTTTCAAAACCTGCGCCAAAAATCCCTTCCTGGGCCCCATTTTTTGAAACCCTGCCTTCGATAGAATTTAAAATTGCTTCTGGTTGCTCAAAAATTTCTTTCTCCATAAAGTGGTTGTAGCCGCCAAGATCATTTGTATATGCAGTTGAATCAACTTCCTGGGTTTTGATGTTTTTAGATGTACCGTTTTTTCCAATAATCTCAATATTGTTTTGTCCAATAATAGCTATCTGCCCATCGTTTAAGAATTTAAACCTATTGGTGACTTGCGATAATGCCATGATATCAGAAGCAATGAAATTCTCATCCACTCCCTCTCCAACAACTAGAGGAGAGTGTTCTCTTGCTCCAATAATCTGTTCTGGTTCACTCTTATCAAGAACACCAAGTGCATAGGCACCTTTAAGATCTTTCGTAGCTCTAAGAACAGCAGAATCAAAGTCATGTCCTTGTTGTCTGTAAAGGCAAATTAAATGGGCAATAACCTCTGTATCTGTATCGGACTTAAATTTGAAGCCCTCAGCTTTAAGTTTTGTTCTTAGCTTATCGTGATTCTCAATTATGCCATTGTGAACAATGTAAATTTCGTTGGAGCTTGATTGGGGGTGGGCATTCTTAAGGATTGGAACTCCATGAGTAGCCCACCTAGTATGAGCAATGCCAATATTGGGCTCATGTTCATTTACGATTGATTTTTCAAGCTCAGCAACCCTGCCTATGGTTTTTACTAGATTAACTTTGTTGCCATGTCTATAAGCAACTCCAGCCGAATCGTATCCACGATACTCCAATCTTTTTAGCCCTTCGACCAGGATGGGTAAAACATTTCTCTTAGATACTCCGCCAACAATCCCGCACATTATTTTTTCTTCCAGTTATTCTTAGTGGATTGTCGCGATCTGCCAAATGCTAAAGAGTTGTTTGGTACATCTTGAGTAATTACCGATCCTGCAGCTATATATGATTTTTTGCCAATCTTCAGTGGGGCAACCAAGGATGAATTGCTGCCAACAAAGACATTATCGCCAATAATAGTCTTATTTTTATTTTTGCCGTCGTAGTTGCAAGTGATTGTGCCGGCGCCAATATTGGTTTTTATGCCGATTTCAGCATCGCCTAAATAAGCATGATGGTTTGCTTTTGCATTTGTGCCAATTTTTGAGTTTTTTACCTCAACAAAATTTCCAATCTTGCTTGAATTATCAAGCACAGCCCCGTTGCGCAGTCTTGCAAAAGGACCAACTTCAACATTGGATTTAATTTTACTGTCTTCGATTGAACAGAAATCTTTTACTGTTGAGTTAGCACCTATATCAACGTTTGATAGTAATGCATTCGATTCAATTACAACCCCATCGCCAAGCCTAACGCTACCTTTAATGGTGACATTGTTGCCAATTCTTACATCTTTACCCACAGTTAGATCGCCCTCTACATAACAGGTAGACTCGTCCTTAAATATTGTTCCTTTATTTATAGCACTTTTAATATTAATTCTTACCAGAGCTTTATAGAGATTGCCTAGTTCTGATTTATTGTTAGCTCCCAATACTTCATCTGCAGTGGTTGTATGAGAGCCTACTCTTTGGTCTCTTTTAATAGCATACTCAACTAAATCAGTGAGGTAATACTCCCCTGCTATGTTATTTCTTACAAGACTCTTCAGCCCCTTTTTTAGAAATTCATTTTCGGCCACCATAATGCCACTAAAGATCTCTTTTATTTGTCTTTCATTTTTTAATGCATCAATCTCCTCTTTAATGCAGATAAGCTCATTTTTCTCTGATCTGATAATACGCCCATAGCCTTTCGGGTTATCAAGAATAGTGGTGAGAATTGATAATTTTTTTCTTGCCGAAGACCTAATAAGTTTTTTTGCTGTCTTATCTGTTAATAACGGTACGTCGGAATACAAAATAAGTGTTTTGCCCTTATCTGGCAAATAAGGTGCTGCTTGTTTAACTGCATGGCCCGTCCCCAGACGTTCTTTCTGCTCGCAAAATATATAATCTCCTAAGTTGTTCTCTAAAACATACTTTTTTACCTCATCTTGTTTATGACCAGTGACTAAAAGAACCTGTGTGGGTTTAAGTTTTTTTATGGTATTTAAAGAATGTTGCACCAAAGGTATGTCCCCCAACATAACAAGAGGCTTTGGCTGGGTTGTTTTCATTCTTTTGCCTTCACCAGCGGCAAGCAAGACTACACTTAAACTCATAATTTTGGGTTTATTAATTAAACTTAATTTTTAAGTTTAACGTTCTTTTTAAGAGCTTCAATAGCTCTAAGTTGCGACAACGATTGATTTAACTGTGAAGACACTTCAGCAAAATCTTTTTGGTCCTTCTTGTCCTTAAGTAATTTTTCAGCTTCTTCTTTGGCTTTTAGGATTTTCGCTTCGTCCAAATCATCAGCCCTTACTGCAGAATCCACAAGAATAGTTATGCCATCGGGTTGAACTTCAGCAAAACCCCCGTTAGTAAAGAAAACTTCTTCACCTGACTCCTGAATCATTCTGACAGGACCAGGTTTTAAAATTGCCAGAAGTGGTGAGTGGCCTTTAACAATTCCTAGCTGGCCCTCTTGGCCATCCATTACAACCATGTTGGCCTCTCCCTCAAAAAGGGTTTTTTCTTGGGAGATGAAACTTATATTAATCACTCTTAACTGTTTTTGCCTTTTCTAGGGCCTCATCAATAGAACCAACCATGTAAAAAGCTTGCTCAGGCACATCATCGTGCACGCCGTCAAGAATTTCTTTAAACCCTTGGATGGTGTCTTTAACTGATACATATTTTCCTGGTGAGCCTGTAAACACTTCGGCAACAAAGAATGGTTGCGATAAAAACTTCTCTACTTTTCTGGCTCTAGAAACTGTGTTCTTATCCTCGTCAGAAAGTTCATCCATACCTAAAATTGCAATGATATCCTTCAGCTCTTTATATCTTTGAAGAACACCCTGAACTCTTTGGGCTACATCGTAGTGTTCCTGGCCAACAACCAATGGATCAAGTTGTCTTGATGTTGAGTCCAAAGGATCCACTGCTGGATAAATTCCAAGCTCAGCAATTCTTCTCGACAACACCACAGTTGCATCTAGGTGAGCAAAGGTCGTAGCAGGGGATGGGTCCGTTAGGTCATCGGCTGGAACGTAAACAGCCTGAATGGATGTAATCGAACCAGTTTTTGTTGAAGTAATTCTTTCCTGCAAGACCCCCATTTCTTCTGCCAAAGTAGGTTGATATCCGACAGCTGAAGGCATTCTGCCTAATAATGCTGAGACCTCAACTCCAGCAAGCGTATATCTATATATATTATCGACAAAAAGCAAAACATCTCTGCCTTCGTCTCTGAATTTTTCGGCCATTGTTAAACCTGTTAAAGCTACTCTAAGTCTGTTTCCTGGAGGCTCATTCATCTGGCCATACACCAGTGATACTTTGTCTAGAACTTTTGACTCTGTCATTTCGTGGTAAAAGTCATTACCTTCTCTTGTTCTTTCACCAACACCAGCGAACACCGAATAGCCTGAGTGCTCTATAGCTATGTTTCGTATAAGCTCCATCATATTAACGGTTTTACCAACACCAGCACCACCGAATAAGCCAACTTTTCCGCCTTTAGCAAATGGGCAAACCAAATCAATAACCTTGATTCCCGTCTCAAGGATTTCATTTGAATCGGATAGGTCAACATAAGCAGGTGGTTTTCTATGAATAGGCATTCTTTCTTCTGTTTTTACCTTCCCTTTCATGTCGATGGGATCGCCTAAAACGTTCATAATTCTACCTAAAGTTGCTTCACCCACTGGAACGCTGATAGGTGCTTTGGTATTTCTTGTTTTGAGGCCTCTTTTTAGGCCTTCAGTAGTTCCCATAGCAACAGTTCTGACAATCCCATCTCCCAGTTGTTGCTGGGTTTCAAGCACAAGATTTGTTTCCTCAATTACAAGTGCGTCATAGATGCTAGGAATACTCTCCCTATCAAATTCCACATCGATAACCGCTCCGATTATCTGTTTTACTACGCCAATATCGCTCATTTTTTCTCCTATTAAATTGCTGCGGCTCCTCCAACAATTTCTGACAGCTCCTGTGTAATAGCAGCTTGTCTGGCATTGTTATAAACCAGCTGTAAACTTTTTATTATTTCTTCAGCATTTTCCGATGCATTTTTCATGGCAATCATTTTTGCTGCTTGCTCGCAGGCATTGTTTTCTATAACAGCCTGGTAGATTTGTGTTTCTATAAATCGCTTCAATAATCGATCTAATATTTCTTTAGAGCCTGGCTCGTATATATAGTCCCACACTTTCTGTGTTTCACCTTCGGAATTAATTTCGGCAATAGGCAAAAGCTCTTTTCTGAAAGGTTTTTGAGTCATGGTATTTATAAATTCATTTGCATATAAATAGACATTGCCTACCACACCAGATTCAAACTCTTTTATTGCTGCTTGTGCTGAGCCAACAACATCTTCAACACTAGGTATATCTCCCAGCTTTGTTGCGGTTGCTAACACCTCCACATTTTTAAGTTTAGAAAAAGTATCGGCGGCTTTTTTACCAAATAAAACCAATTTGATTTTTCGACCCTTTTCCTGATTTTCTGACATAAGGTTTAATGCTTGTTTAAAGAGGTTGGCATTTAATCCCCCACAAAGCCCCTTGTCTGTTCCGACAATTATATAAATATCCGTTTTCTCTTCACTAACTTGAAAAAAAGGATGACGATACTCCGAACTAGCTTTTGACAAATTATCGATTAGCTCAATAATTTTATTAGAATAGGGTTTGCCTTTACTCATAGCATCTTGTGTTTTTTTCATTTTGCTAGAAGCGACAAGCTCCATGGCAGATGTAATTTTTTTCGTATTTTGAACGCTGCCAATTTTTTTTCTAATTTCTTTAGTTTGAGCCATTAAAATGATCCTTCTTTCATAAAGCCGTCTAAAATCTTTGTATATTTCTTTTCGAGATCATCATTCCAATCACCAGTTTTATTCACCTCTTCCCAAACGTCTTTATGCTTAGATTTAAAGTAATCTCTAAGATTGTCTTCAAAAGATTGCATGCGCTCTTTCTCAACATTTTTTAAATATTTGTATTCAATAGCAAAAAGCACAATAGATATGCAGGCAACTGATCTTGGTGAAAACTGCTTTTGTTTTAAAAGTTCTGTAATTCTTTGGCCATCTTCAAGCTGTTCCCTGGTTGCATCATCAAGATCAGAAGCAAACTGTGAAAAAGATTCAAGCTCTCTAAATTGAGCTAATGCCAATTTAACACCACCACCAAGCTTTTTAATAATCTTTGTTTGTGCAGCACCACCAACCCTTGAAACAGAAATACCAGGGTTAATGGCTGGTCTAATCCCAGAATTAAATAAGTCGGTTTCTAAGAATATTTGTCCGTCTGTAATTGAAATGACATTGGTCGGAATAAAAGCAGACACGTCACTCGCTTGAGTTTCAATAATAGGTAAAGCTGTTAAAGAGCCTGTTTTGCCTTTAACTTTGCCTTCGGTAAAGCGCTCAACGTAATCTGGGTTTACTCGAGCTGCTCTTTCTAACAGTCTTGAGTGCAAATAAAAAATATCCCCTGGGAAAGCTTCACGTCCAGGAGGTCTTTTTAAGAGCAATGAGATTTGCCTATAAGCAACGGCGTGTTTGGAGAGGTCGTCATATATAATGAGAGCATCCTCACCTCGGTCTCTAAAATATTCTCCCATTGTACAACCAGAGTATGGTGCAATAAATTGAAGAGAAGCTGCTTCAGCAGCTGTAGCAGAAACCACAATAGTGTTTTTTAAAGCATCCGCCTCTTCTAATTGGCGCACCACTGTTGCAACTGTTGATTGTTTTTGGCCAACCGCAACATACACACAAGTAATGTTTGAATTTCTTTGATGAATAATAGTGTCTATTGCAATAGCTGTTTTACCTGTTTGCCTGTCACCGATAATAAGCTCACGCTGACCTCTACCAATTGGCACCATCACATCAATTGACTTTAATCCTGTTTGTACTGGCTGATCTACAGACTGTCTATCAATAACTCCAGGTGCAACAACTTCAATTGCCGAAAAACCATCTGATTTAATTTCTCCCTTGCCATCTAAGGGTCTACCAAGTGCATCAATTACCCTCCCTTTTAAGCCTTCACCAACAGGGACTTCGAGAATTCTGCCAGTTGTTTTGACTTTTTGACCTTCTTTGATGTGTCCTGCATCACCAAGCACAACAGCACCTACAGAGTCTGTCTCTAGATTAAGGGCCATCCCTAGTGTTCCCTCCCCAAAATCCAATAACTCACCATACATAGCTTCTTCCAGCCCATATATTTGAACAATGCCATCAGCTGTTGAGATTACTTCACCAACATTTGCTTCGGCTTGTGCTCCCTGGAATTCATCAATCTTTTTTTGAATGATGTTGGAAATTTCTGAGGGGTTTATTTTTGTACTCATTTTTTCTCCTTTAATTAATAAGTGTGGTTTGTAAACCGTTAATTTTATTGTTTATGCTTAAATCGATTTCGCTATCTTTATATTTCAGAATTATTCCGCCTAAAACGCTGTCATTAATTACGTAACTTATAGGCGTGTCTGTTCCAAGATATTCCTTAACAAAACCATTAACCTTATTTTGTACTTCTTCGTTTGGTTTTTTGTTAACAAATACTTTGACTGGTATATTGTTGAGCTCTTTTTGAGCAAAAGTAACAAAATATTCAAATATCCCTGGAAATAGCTCATATCTGTTATTTTCATCAATGGTTTTGATAAACGATGTTATCTCTTTTGATGATCCAAAAAGATCTATTGCAAAAGTTAGCTTCTTTGCTTTAGAAATTGTTTTATTTTTGAAAAACTTGCTTAAGCTTCTCGTGTTTGATTTGGTATAGCTTTGAAATAGCTCAATAACCTCAGGAACATCTGATCGATTAAGAGACCTAAAAAGACCTTTGGAGTATACCTCAAACAATTTATTCATTTTCTAAAGTCGTTGAGGCTTTCTTTAATTGTGTCATCGTGGTCTGTAGACGAAACCTCTTTTGAGACAATTTTTTTCACAGCAGCCATCACATTAACAGCAAAATCTTTTTCCAAAGATTTTTTGGCATTGACAACTTCCTTATCTATTTCTGCTTGAGCAGAGCTTACGATTCTGTCTTTTTCTTCATTGGCTTTGTTTTTTGCATCTTCAACTATTTTATCGGCCTGCTGTTTTGCGTTGTCTAGAACTTTTTTTGCTTCTGACTTAGCAGACTTGACCATAGAGTCAGCTTCTTCCTGTGCTTTTATTATTTTCTTTGCACTTTCTTCTGAATCTTTAAGCCCTTGTTCTATTTTTTCAGCCCGCTCTTCCATTGCAGAAAGCAGAGGGGGCCAAACGAATTTCCAACAAAACCAAACAAATAGCCCGAAAGCTATCATTTGACCTAAAAGTGTAGCGTTTAAATTCATTATTTATGCAACAAACAATACATAAAAAGCCAAACCAACAGAAATCATTGGTACCGCATCAACCAAACCAATACCTAAAAAGTATGTTGGCCTTAATTGGTCTTCTAGTTCTGGCTGTCTTGCAATTGACTCGATTAGCTTAGAGCTTAATACCCCTGCACCAACTCCAGCTCCAATCGCTGCCAAACCAAACATAATTCCTGCTCCGATAAATTTTGCAGCTTCTACATCCATATTCACAACCTCCTTAATGTTGTTCAAATTTTTCGTGTGCCATATTCATATAGACCACTGTAAGCATCATAAAAATAAATGCTTGCAGCACCACTATCAAAATATGAAATATTGCCCAAATCAAACTTAGTGCTATACCAGCTAAGTTCAAACCTATGCCTGTTAAAGTTAATTCTGCAAGATTAATGGATACCATGCCAGCAATCAATAAAAATATCATTTCTCCTGCATACAAATTCCCGTAGAGCCTTAGTGCTAAAGAAAGTGGTTTAGCAATTAAATCTATTATTTCAATAAATAGGTTGGCTGGGAGCATCCATGGCCCAAACGGGTGTAGCGATATCGATTTAATAAAACCTATAAAGCCTTTGGATTTGATGCTAAAAATTAAATATAAAACAAAAACTGAAAGCGCTAATGCTGCCGTTAAATTAAGGTCGGTGGTTGGAACAACTTTCAAATAAGGCACACCAAGGAGCTCTGCTGGATAGGGTATAAGATCCACAGGAACCAAATCCATGACATTCATTAATAGGACCCAAAAAAAGATCGTTAAGGCCATAGGTGCTATTAGGGTGTTTTTGGCCGCCTTAAAGGTTCCTTTAACTACCCCGTTAATAAAATCAATCATCATCTCAATGAAGCATTGTAGTTTTGTTGGTTTTTCTAAGGAAAAGTTTTTGGCCGCTCTGGCAAAAAGAAAAACAAATATACTGCCCAGCAAAATGGAGAAGAAAAGGGTATCTATATTGAGGGCCCAAAAACCCATCGCCTCGACATCTGTTTTATTGTTAGCAAGATACCAACCATCTTCGGCTAGGGTTTCTTTGCAATATTTGCTGCCATCATAATCCATCCCTTTGTCTTGACAGTAAGAGTCTTTTTCGGCAGCAGTGTCTCCTTTCGCATAAAACTTTCTTTCATGCCCCTCGGGCAAAGGACCATACACCAAATTCTGTAGATGGTGCGCTAAATATTCTTGAAAAGTACGTCCCGAGCTTTCAGATGCCATAGGTGCGTAAATTTTAATGTAATTTTTGTTATGTTTATAGGGTTAAATTGAAATTTTCTCAATGATTCCATCGAGCTCGTCGTATGAGTAATACTTTATGGTTAATTTTCCTTTGCCTTTTTTGTCATCAATTGTAACTTTAGAGCCAAGTTTCGAGCTTAATGCAGATTCTAGGTTGATTTCATCCCTTGTCTTTTCTTTGTTGGTGGTTTTTGTGATTTTCTGTTTTAAGAGGTTTTCAAGCGCTCTTACTGAGAGGTTTTCTTTTACAATTCTTTCAGCCAGGGCTTCTGCCTGAATTGTTTCGAGTCCAAGCAAAACTTTGGCATGACCTTCGGAAATTTTTCCAGCGCTTATTTCTTTTTGAATTTTCTCTGACAAGGTTAACAACCTTAAAGAGTTAGCTACCGAGCTTCTAGGCTTTCCAATACTTTTTGATAGTGCTTCTTGAGTATAATTAAACTCTTCTTTCAGCCTTTGGTAACCCCTTGCAATCTCTATAGCATCAAGATCCTCACGCTGAACGTTTTCAAGTATGGCAATTTCTAAAGATTTGGTATTTGTGGCCTTGGTAATTGAGATTGGTACTTTCTTTAATCCAGCAATTTTAGCTGCTCTTAATCTTCTTTCTCCAGCTATTAGTTCAAAACCTTTGGTGGTTTCTCGTACCACAAGGGGTTGAATAATTCCATGCTCTTTAATTGAGTTTGCAAGATCTTTAAGTTTTTCGTCGTCAAAAAAAGCTCTTGGTTGGTATTGGTTTTCTGTAATTTTTGAAATTGGTGCTTCGTTTGTTGTTTCGGTTTTTGTTGCCTTTGGTTGTTTTTTGGTCGCGGGTGTTTTTTTTACATCCCCCAACAAGGCCTCAAGACCTTTATTTAGTGGTTTTTTTCCTGCCATTTTCAAACTTTCTAATAAATTCACCAGACAAACTTAAGAATGCCTCAGCGCCTATAGACTTTATATCATAATCCAGTATTGATTGGCCATAGCTTGGCGCTTCTGCCAGTTTTACATTTCTTGGAATAATGGTGTTGAGAACTATTTCTTTGAAGTGGGCTTCCAGCTCTGAGGAAACCTGGTGTGTAAGGTTATTTCTCCAGTCTGCCATTGTACGAAGAATACCAGCAATTTTTATATTGAGGTTTCTGCCCTCATTTAATTGGTCTATCGTGGATTTTAATGTTACAAGCCCTTCTAGGGCGTAATACTCACACTGCACAGGCACAAGAACATTTTTACAATATTCCATCGCATTGATTGTTAAAAGGTTTAATGAGGGTGGGCAATCAAAAATAATGTAATCAAAATCTTTCTTATTTATTTTGAGGTTGTTTGAGAAAAATTTTTCTCTTGTTTTTGTATTTTCAATGATCTTTTCTGTGGCTACTAAGTTTGAGTTGGCAGGAAAAATTTTATAGCCTCCAGTTGCCTCTTTTATAAAACTTTCTACTGGTCCTCCCTCTTCAAAATATTCATATAGTGAGTTTTTAGAGTTTTTTGGAATGCCTGCTGCTGAAGTTGCATTACTTTGTGGGTCGGCATCAATTAATAGAACCCTGCGTTTCACCTTGGCTAAGGATGCAGCAATATTTACTGCTGTGGTTGTTTTTCCAACACCCCCTTTTTGGTTAGTGATTGCTATTTTTACTGTCATAGGCTTCTACAACACACATTTCTCCGAGGTTGGATTTGTATGGGTGTATTTTGTAATGATATAACAAAGGTTTGGCTTCTAATATCTCTAGTTTTGTTTTTTCATCATTCTTTTTTAAAAATAATATGTTTTTTGGGTTTTTGTTTTCGATTAGTTTTATGGTTTTTTTTATTGAGGAGAAGGCCTTACATACCAAACTTTCACCCTTTGATAGTTGGGTATTTTCAATTCGGTTGTGCTCGGTTCTTGCGTTGAAAATCTGGTATTTTGTAATAAATTCATTTTGAAATTTAACTTTTTTTCGGTTTGAGTCTATGTTTAAAACCGCCCTGTCTGAAACAATTGCCCATACCAGGCCTGGTATGCCGGCACCTGAACCCACATCAACCACCCTTGTACCCAAAAGGTTCTTGCACACCTCATAAGCCTGGATACAATCATCAATCTGCTCTTTTAAGAATTTGTTTTTATCAGTATAGCCTGTAAGGTTGTATTTTTTTGATTCTCTTATGATCTCGAGCGCTAGTCTATTAAGTTTATTGTTAGCTTGCTCTGATAACATCTAGTTTTTTTAGGTGTATTGAAATAACGCTTAGGGCTGCTGGGGTTATGCCTTCCATCAACGAGGCCTCGTAAAGGTTTGTTGGTTTTTGTGTGTTAAGTTTTTCTTGAAGTTCTGCAGAAAGGCCAACAACCTCTCTGTAGTCAAAAATTATTCCCAGCTGAAATTCCTCTAGGTTTTTCATTTTATTAATTTCTCTGTTTTGTTTTTCAACATAACCAGAGTACCTGACATCGTAATAAACCTCTCTAAATAATGGGCTTGATTCCTTCACCAATGTTTTGATTTGCATTTCAGAAAAATCATTTCTTTTACAAAGCTGCTCTGCTGTTTTTGGTTCGTTGTTAATTTTTGTCTTTGTGTTTCTTAGGGTTTTTAGTATTGTGTTTTTACTGTCCTTTTTTTCGTTGAAGGTGATTTGTCTGTGTTCGTCGATAATTCCAAAACTCATCGCTTGATCAAACATTCTTTCGTCGGCATTGTTTTGTCTAAGCAAAAGCCTGTGTTCAGCTCTTGAAGTGAACATTCTGTATGGCTCGCTTACACCAAACCGTGTTAGATCGTCCACCAATACCCCCAAATAACTTGTTTGTCTTTGTGGTATCCAGAGATTCTTTTTGGTTATTTTTAAACAGGCGTTAATGCCAGCAATAATGCCTTGTGCAGCTGCTTCTTCATAGCCTGTTGTGCCATTGATTTGACCGGCCAGGTAAAGGTTTTCAGATTTCTTTAGTCTTAGGGTTTTTTCAAGATTCCTTGGGTCGATGTAGTCGTACTCTACTGCGTAGCCGTATTGATGAATTTCCGCATTTTCAAAACCTTTAATCGAACGAACATATTCAAGCTGAACGTCGCTTGGCAGGCTGGTTGAAATACCATTTGGGTATATCCAGTCCGAGCTTATGCCTTCTGGTTCCACGAATATCTGGTGGCTATCTTTCTGAGAAAACCTTGTGATTTTATCTTCGATTGATGGACAGTATCTTGGTCCAACACCACTAATAAGCCCTGAATACATGGCTGATTTTTTAATGTTTTTTTTAATTATTTTGTGGGTATGTGTGTTGGTTTTTGTAATGTGGCATATTGTCTGTTCTGGGTGTTTGTTTTTATTCCCCATAAATGACATGAATAAATCTTCTTCGCCAGGTTGCT
Source organism: SAR86 cluster bacterium (assembly GCA_016779525.1). Taxonomy (GTDB): domain Bacteria; phylum Pseudomonadota; class Gammaproteobacteria; order Magnimaribacterales; family TMED112; genus TMED112. The sequence goes on from JADHNL010000004.1 coordinate 12,723, forward strand.
CCTCCATAACTGAAAAATCGATTGTTTTCTTTGATAGGCGTGGGGGTGTGCCTGTTTTTAGTCTGCCTAGTTTTAGGTTCTTTTTTGAAAAAAACTTTTCCAACCCTGAAGCATTTTTCTCGTCAATTCTGCCCCCCTTTCTTTGCTCATCTCCAATAAGAATTGATCCATTTAAAAATGTGCCTGTTGTAAGAACGAATGCTTTTGCATTATATGTGTTGCTTATCCCAATGGCTGTTGTTACCTCTCCGCTCTTTTCTTCAAAATCTACAACTTCATCCTCAAAGACTTGTATGTTGGTTTCTGCAATTTTGTTTTGGATGGATTTTTCGTAAAGCAGCTTGTCTGTTTGCGCTCTTGTTGCTTGAACAGCCGGTCCTTTTTTTTTGTTAAGCGTTTTGAACTGTATCCCTGAAAGGTCAGTTGCTTCACACATATACCCTCCAAGCGCATCAACTTCTTTAGCTAAATGAGATTTACCAATACCCCCTATTGCTGGATTGCATGACATTCTACCAATCTTCAACTTATCGAGCGTAACCAAAGCAACACTCAAACCAAACCTATAGCCAACAAGTGCAGCCTCAACACCAGCATGCCCTCCACCTATTACTAATAAATCAAACTTATTATTCATATTATGTTTATTGTTTTTATTAAGGGGTCCTTTTTTTGTGCACAACGTCAGAATTATATATTTTTATAGGCCTTTCAGACAAATCAAACCACACAAGACACTTGTTCATAACCTCTGCATTGTTAATGGTTTTGGTGTTGATGGAATGTAGATAAAAAAGAACACACAACCAATCCACAAGCAAACTACTTGCCTATACAAAAATTTTGAAATATCTCATCTAGAATTTTTTCGTTGCTAAAGTCTCCGTAAATATCTTTGATTAGTGCCAGCACATCTCTTAAGTCTTGAGCTGTTTTTTCAAATAAATCTTCCCCACAAGGTTTATTTGAGAGCACCTGAACAGCTAGTGATAAATTTTTATAAATTCTTTCTGACACCAAGTGATAATTGCTATCCGTTTTAACTCTTTTTTTAATCTCTTTCACCAACAGATCTATTCCTTCTCCAGTCTTTGCAGAAAGGGTTAAATCACAATTTTCAGAAAAACCTTTTTTTATTTTATCTACCTTATTTCCAACCCAAATTTCGCAAACAGGCCTTCTTTTCTCTAAATCACTCAAATCACTCACCCAAACAACAATATCAGCATTTTTGACAGCGTCAGATGTTCTTTTTATGCCAGCAAGCTCTATTTTTGAGGATGTGTTTCTAATGCCAGCAGTATCACCAATTTCAACCTCAACACCACTCAAATATAAATCTCCTTTAACAACATCTCTTGTTGTTCCAGGCCTGCTTGAAACAATTGCAACATCATTACCAACAAGCTGGTTGAATAGAGAAGATTTTCCAACATTGGGCTTGCCCACCAACACAACTTTTGGTTTTAAAACTTTTTGAGTGATTGGTCTGTAGTTCATAAGAATTTCACCCAACCCATTACTTAAGCGGCTCAAACCATCCAACACCTCTTGCCCACCAACCTCGTACACATCTTCTTCATCAGAGAAATCGATCTGAGACTCAACAGAAACCAGCAACTTTTCGCAAAAAACCAAGGATTCCATTATTTTGTTTGCCAACAAACCAGAGCGAAAAGAGTTCATAGCCGCAAGATCGTTTAAAGACCTGGCTTCAATACCAAGAGAAATTGCCTCTGCTTGATCAAGTGTTATTTTTTCATTGAGATATGCCCTTTTGCTAAATTCTCCTCTTTCTGCTTCTCTTACCCCCAACCCTTCCAACCAAGAACATATGGCCGAAACAATTATGGGGTTTCCGTGACAATGAATTTCTATAACATTTTCACCAGTATAAGAATTAGGAGAAGGAAAAAACAAAAACAAACATTGATCAGAAAAACTCGGCAACTTTAAGGTTTTTACACAAAGATTAGCAGACCCCTTGTCAGACCAAACATATGATTCGAGATCTTTTGGAAGGGCTTTTCCACTAACCCTTATTACTGATATTGCTGACCTTCCTGATGGGGTTGCAAGACCATATATTGAATCAGGTTTACTATTAACCGCCACCGCCACCAGTGCTTGGTTCAACTCTTCCCATAATTATCATCTGCGGAACAATAGATAAAACCATATTTACGACTGAATATATAACAACCCCAGCCGGCATAAATAAAAATATTACAGTTATCATTGGTGGAAATACCACCATCATTTGTTGTGCAATTTGGGCTTGCATGCCTTGAGTTTGTGGGGGTTTTGGCATCATTTTTTGGGAAGCATACATCATTAGACCCATTAAAACAGGTGCTATAAATAGTGGGTCGGACTCTGCTAGGTCAGGTATCCATAAAAAAGACTCTCCCCGAAACTCAAAAGCTTCTCTTGTAACCCAAAACATAGCAATAAATATTGGTAGTTGGGCAAACAAAGGCAAACACCCAGCAGCTGGATTAAATTTCTCTTTTCTGTATAGGCTCATCATCTCCATGCCAAGCTTTTGTTGGTCATTTTTGTAGGTTTGTTGAATTTCCTGCAGCTTGGGCTGAAGCTTCCTCATCTGAACCATGGACTTAATTTGCATTATCTGAAGAGGCGACAAGGCAAGCTTAAATAGCACCGTAAGCAAAACAATAGAGATACCCCAGTCTTGTACAAAACCATATAAAAAGTTCATTACAACTATAAAGAACTCTCCTATCCCAAACACAAAACCCAAGTCCAGGTTGTACTTAAAGTGGGGGGCTACCACCTCAAGAACTTCTTTTTTCTTTGGACCAAAAAAAATGCTGGTTTTGTTTAAATACTCACCACTTGAAGAGGTAACTTGTTCTTCAAAACCAAACCTATAAACACCGTTAGAGTCTGCAGGATACATTGATATTTTCTGCATGTTTTCTTTATCAAACACAGAGACAACAAAATGTTTTTGAGAATGTCCAACCCAGTGCCCAAGATATTCTTTTTTTGCCTTAATAAAGGTAAGCGATTCATCTTTAAAAGCATCCTCGCTTGTGCTAAATGCCAAATGGTCTCTTGAAAACGAGGTGCCATAATCTACTGATTTTTTTCCATTACGATAAAATGTTTTAAAAAAATTAATAGAACCATAACCAGGAACTGCCAACAACAATTCATCAAATATCTCTAAAACATAATTGTCTGAAAGGTTGAATGTTTTTTTAAGCTTATTGTTAGCAGCATCTTCAGCCACCAGCACCAAGCTGCTTGAAGTGAGCTCTTCGACCACAAAAACCTCAGACGAAAACCCAGAGACAGAGGTCTTGAAATAAAAAGTCAACAACTCATCGTCTGACATTAGCCTTGTTTTATAAAGCCCATTTCTTTCATTTTTTTCTGCAAGAAAAACCTCTTTAACAGAACCATCTCTTTGATCAACATAAATTTCTAGGAAATCATTTGAAATTTTTTGATATTGGCTGTCATTTGTTTGCACAGCTAGAGAGGTGTTGAGTTTATTTTCTTTATTGATGTTTTCCCAGTCAAAAACCAACAACAAAACAAAAACAAAAGTTAATGCTAAAAAAACAATCCTTGGACTAAACATTTTTAAAATAATTTTCTAGGGCTTTTTCGAAATCCACTAAATTTGAGTTAAATTTTACCAAAAAATGTTTATTAAAGGAGCGGTCTGATGATTTTCTATAAATTTCTTTCACCACCCTACGCAGACGATTTCTTTCTACAGAGCTGCCAACAACCTTTTTTGGAATCGAAACTAAAATAGCCCCCACTTCAACCCTTCCAGACTCAAACACCACCAAACCATCACAAATATTTTCTCTGCTCCAAGAAAACATCTCTTTTGAAATTTTCTTTAGTTTATTTTTTTTGTTAAGAGCTGGTGCTTTAGGCATTTACAGCTATACAGAAAGTGTCTTTCTTCCTTTTGCACGTCTATTTGATAGTACAGCTCTACCGGCTTTTGTTGACATTCTTTCTCTGAAGCCGTGTGTTCGTTTTCTTTTTATGTTTGTTACTTTTAGAGTTCTTTTCATTTTTATCCACAGGTTTTTAACAAAAAACCAATATACTTGTTACATGTTTTTAAAAGCTTAAGTATTATAAACTTATCGCGATGTCTAACAAGCTTTCTACAGTAAATATTTTTAACAAGAGTGTGCAAGAGCTGCAAAAACAATTAAATTCAACTGAATTTAACTCTTGGATTAAGCCCCTAGAGTTTGATTTGAAAGAGAACAACTTTAATATTTATGCCCCCAATAGTTTTGTAGAGGATTTTTTTAAGAAAAAATATCTACCAACAATAACCAGCTTTTTAGAAAATCACATAGGCAGAAACAAATTTATACTAAATGTATCGATTAGCGAAGAGCAACCGAAATCTCCAAACACAACAGGATTAAATAGGCTTTATACTTTTGATACTTTTGTTGAAGGAAAATCCAACCAAATTGCACTTGCAGCAGCCAAACAAGTAGCAGAGCAAGCTGCAAACACAGAGTACAACCCTCTTTTTCTATATGGGGGTGTGGGGCTCGGAAAAACACACCTTATGCATTCTATTGGGAACAGCCTGTTACAAGAAAGGCCAAATGCAAAAATATGTTATGTCCACTCAGAGAGGTTTGTTAGCGACATGGTAAAAGCTTTACAGCTTGGTGCAATTAATGAGTTTAAAAAATTCTACAGAAACCTTAATGCACTATTAATTGACGACATTCAATTTTTTGCTGGCAAAGAGCAATCACAAGAAGAGCTCTTCCATACCTTTAATAGCCTTATAGAGGCTGGAAATTTAATGATTTTCTCATGTGACAGATACCCAAAAGAAATAGAGGGCCTTGAGGAAAGGCTGAAATCAAGGTTTGGTTGGGGCCTTTCTGTAGTTATTGATCCACCAGCCCTTGAAACAAGAGCTGCAATTCTTTTGAAAAAAGCTGAAGATATGAACCTAAGCTTACCCGATGATTGTGCTTTTTTTATTGCCCAACAAGTTAAATCAAATGTTAGGGAGCTTGAGGGTGCCTTGAAAAGGGTGGCTGCCAATGCAAAATTTGCCAAAACAGATATTGATATAAACCTCATTAAGGAGTCATTAAGAGACGTTCTAGCTATACAGGCTAAAATGGTTACAATCTCAAATATCCAGAGGGTTGTGGCTGATTATTACAATATAAAAATGAGTGACCTTCTTTCAAAAAGAAGAAACAGATCAATTACCAGACCAAGACAGTTGGCTATGGCTCTCTCCAAAGAACTTACTAATCATAGTTTACCTGAGATTGGAGAGGCTTTTGGTGGAAGAGACCACACCACAGTTATACACGCTTGTGAAAAAACGAAAGAATTAAAGCTATCAAACCTTGAAATCGATGAGGATTATAGGAAACTAAGAAGAAGCTTATCTGCCTGATATGAAACTTAGTATCAACAAAGAACAAATAATTAACCAACTTCAATCACTAGCAGCAGTCGCCGATAAAAAACAAACACTACCAATACTAAGCAATATTTTAATTAGGGCGGATGAAGAAGTAATCACTCTTAAGAGCACAGATCTAGAGGTAGAGCTTGAATTTGTAATACCCAATAAAAACCAAACTCCAGGCGAGATCACAATTCCAGCAAAAAAAATTTCAGACATTATCAAAGAACTTCCAGATGGACAAATTGATTTTGAATTAAATGATGACGCCTCAAAGCTTTTAATTAAATCATCATCAGGCAGATACAATCTTTCAACAATATCGGCATCAGATTTTCCAGACTTTGATGTTGTCAAATCAGACCAAACATATAATATTCCATCAGAATCTTTTATAAATCTGATACAAAAAACCTCTTTTGCCATGGCAAACCAGGATTGGCGACACTACCTTAATGGATGCTTATTTCAGAAAAGTTTAAACGACCTGGTTATGGTTGCCACAGACGCTCATAGGCTTGCAACATACATTATTCCACTTGAACAAGAAGGAGAGTTTTCTGGAATAATTCCAAGAAAATCTGTAATAGAGCTGCTAAAAATACTACCAAAGTCAAATGAAAACATTTCATTTTATATAAACACAAACAACATTGTTTTTATGTCTAAAAATTTTACATTTAAATCAAAGCTTGTTGATGGAAATTATCCAAATTACAATCAAGTCATTCCAGCAGGAGAAGGTTTAGAGATTACTATTGAGAGAAAAAAACTATTGGACACACTTTCGAGGGTATCAGTTTTGTCTAGTGAAAAATTTAAGGGTGTAAAGTTGTGCACAAAAGGTGAAAGCTTAGAAGTTTCTGCACATAACCCTGAGCAAGAATCTGCTGAAGAGCTTGTTCCGCTTGTAAAAACAGCCGAAGGTTTTGATATTGCATTTAATGTAAATTATCTTAGAGAGGTTTTATCTAGTATAGAAGATGAAAACATCTCCATGGTTAGTTTTGGGCCAGACAAAAGCGCAATAATTAAAAGTTCAGACCTTGATCAAACACTTGTTTTAATGCCATTATTGCTTTAATTGATAATTAAACAACTAAAAGTATCTAACTTTAGATCCTATGAATTATTAGATATCACTATTTCTTCTGGGATATCTTTATTTCATGGTGAAAATGGAGCAGGGAAAAGCACAATTTTAGAAGCCATTCAACACAATTTGTCTGGCCGCAGCTTTAGAACACAAAACATCGATGACATAATTCAAAAAGGCAGTTCACAATTTAAGACAAAGGTAATATTTGAGAACAACAAGTTCATACAATCAGAAAAATTACTTAATACTACTGTAAAACACGTCAATTCAGACAATAAAATACAAAAGATTAGGGAGTTATTAGAAGCGCATCCATTGTGTTTGCTTGAGAGTAATGATTTTTTCTTCAATTCATCAAACCCAGAGAAAAAACGAAGTTATTTAAATAAAGCATTGTTCTACGTAGAACAGAACCACATTGATTTACTAAGAAAGTTAAAAAAAATACATAATCAAAGAAATCATGCATTGAAAATTGGCTCATATGAAGACATCAAGCTTTGGACAGAACAACTTTGTGACATTGAGCCTTTAATTACAAAACAGAATAAGGCAATAATTTCAAATATAAATACTAGGATTAAAGATAGTGCTCTTGTAAAAACTTTTTTAGCTAAAAATGCCTGGATAAGTGACATTGAGCTCATTTACAACACAGGTTTTGGTGAGGGTGTTGATTTAAATGAAGTTTTATCCCTAAATTTAAAATTAGATAAGTTGCTAAAACGTACTAATGAAGGACCACACAAGAGAAAATTCACCATTAAATCAAATAATGAAGATGTAAATTTAAAACTTTCCAGAGGGCAACAAAAACTTCTTTCTATTATTCTTCATGTGTTGCAGAAAGAAATAATTGATGAGCATACACTGACAGATACATTACTATTATTAGATGATATTTCATCAGAATTAGACAGCGATAATTTAAAAAAAATGTTAAAATATCTAGAAGAACATACCGAGCAAACACTTATGACTTCTATAACTAACACCTCATTTAATGATATCAACGATTTACAAATGTTCCATGTAGAACAAAGAGGAGGCGTTTCTTATGTCAGATAATGCCTATGATTCAGCAAGTATAAAAGTATTAAAAGGGCTAGAAGCAGTTAAAAAACGTCCTGGTATGTATATTGGGGACACAGATGATGGTTCTGGTCTTCATCACATGGTTTTTGAAGTATTAGATAATTCCATAGACGAAGGGTTGGCTGGATATTGCAACCAGATAAACGTTGTGATTCACAAAGATGGCAGTTTATCAGTGTCAGACAATGGTAGAGGTATACCTGTAGATATGCATGAAGAGGGAGTTTCTGCTGCACAAGTAATTATGACAACCTTGCATGCTGGCGGTAAATTTGATGAGAATAGCTATAAAGTGTCTGGTGGCCTTCATGGAGTGGGAGTGTCTGTAGTTAATGCGCTTAGTAGCAAATTAATATTAGAAATAGACAGGGATGGCTCCAAATACCGTCAAGAATATGCTGATGGAGCCCCCACCACCGAATTAAAACCAGTTGAGAAAAGTGATAAAACAGGCACAAAAGTAACTTTTTTACCATCTAAAGATACTTTTTCTCACACTATTTTTGATGTAGAAATACTAAAGAAACGCATAAGAGAGCTCTCTTATCTTAATTCTGGTATCGGAATCACTATTTTAGATGAAAGAGATGGTAAGCACTATGAATTTAAATCAGATGGAGGTTTAGTTGAATTTGTTAAGTACTTAACCGGAAAGAAAGAGACTGTGGGCTCTACTTTCTCAGCAAATGCTAACATAAAGGGAATGGGGGTTGAGATCGCTGTTCAATGGACAACAACATATAGAGAAAATGTTCAATGCTTTACAAATAATATCCCCCAAGTTGATGGCGGCACGCATTTAGCAGGTTTCAGAGGCGGCTTAACAAGAGCTATTAAAAACTTCATTAAAAAGGAAGATTTAATGAAGAAAAAAGAAATTGAAATTACAGGCGAAGATGTAAGAGAAGGTATGGTTGCTGTAATTTCACTAAAAATGCCAGACCCTAAATTCTCATCTCAAACTAAAGATAAATTAGTATCATCTGAAGCAAGGCCAGCAGTGGAAACCCTGATTAATGACTACTTTATGGACTATTTGCTTGCCAACAAGCAGCAAGCAAAAGAAATCTTAGGAAAAATATTAGAGGCAGCGTATGCAAGAGAAGCTGCCCGAAAAGCTAAAGAAATGACCAGAAGGAAAGGGTTGTTAGATATCGGTGGGTTACCAGGGAAGTTAGCTGATTGCCAAGAAAAAGATCCAGCTCAATCAGAAATATTTTTAGTGGAGGGAGATTCGGCTGGAGGCTCAGCTAAACAAGGCAGAAATAGAGCATTTCAAGCGATCTTACCTTTGAAGGGAAAAATAATTAATGTTCAAAAAGCAAGGCTTGATAAGGTTTTAAGCTCAAATGAAATTGGTACATTAATTACTGCTTTAGGCACAGGCATAGGTGTAGATGAATTTAGTTTAGAGAAGCTCCGATATCATAGAGTAATAATCATGACCGATGCTGATGTTGATGGCTCTCACATTAGAACGCTCTTACTAACATTCTTTTACAACCAAATGTATGACTTATTAGAAAAGGGTCATATCTATTTAGCACTGCCACCTTTATATAAAATTAAAAAGGGATCAAAGGTTTATTACGCAAAAGATGAGGATGAGAAGGATAATATCTTAAAAGAGATTAGATCTGATAGTTCTGATAATGCTAGAGCTCCTGAAATACAGAGATATAAAGGTTTAGGGGAAATGAATCCTGAGCAGCTATGGGAGACAACATTTGACCCTCAAAACAGAAGACTAGTTAATATTACTTTAGGCGATGCTAGAGAGGCTGTTGAAGAAATTTTCGAGACACTTATGGGTGACGAAGTTAAACCAAGAAGAGAATTTATTGATGACAACGCTCTAAGGGCTGAAAACGTAGATATTTAAAAATAATTAAGGAAATATTTCTCTATATCTTCTTTAGATATTCGCTCTTGATTCATGCTGTCACGATCTCTTACAGTAACAGAACCATTTTCTAATGATTCAAAATCTACTGTAATACATATTGGTGTTCCAACTTCATCGTGTTTTCTATAACTTTTGCCAATATTGCCTGTATTTTCAAGCAAAACCCTGCCAAGACCTTTCGACTGCAGCTGGTTTTTAATTTTTTTTGCCATCTCCACCATTTCAGGGTTATTTTTTTTAAGAGGAATTATCGCGGCCTTTATCGGTGATAGATGAGGCTTAAGTCTTAGAACTAGTCTTTTAGAATCTTCGATCTTTTCTTCATGAAATGCCTCATTCAATATTGCTAGGACAGCCCTATCTACACCTGCAGACGGTTCTATTACAAATGGCACAATCCAATCTTTCATATGAGGTTCTTTTATTGCTAGTTTCGCATTAGAATCATTATTATGTTTTATTTTCGAACATATATTTAGTTCATCCTGATTTTTTGAATGTGAACCAAGGTCAAAATCTGTTCGGTTTGCAATGCCTTCAAGTTCCTCAGTCCCATGAGGAAATTTATACATAATATCAACAGTTGCCTTAGAATAATGCGCAAGCTCATCTTGTGGCACTTGATAAAGCTCTAAACTCTCTCTGGAAACCCCTTGTCTCTCCCACCAATCAAGACGCTCATTCACCCAAAACGTATGCCATTCTTCATCTTCACCTGGAGTCACAAAAAATTCAAGCTCCATCTGTTCAAACTCTCTTACTCTAAAAATGAAACTTTTAAGCGTAATTTCATTCCTAAAAGCCTTTCCTATTTGTGCTATACCAAATGGTAATGATCGAGATGTTGAGTCAACAACGTTTTTAAAGTTAACGAAAATTTGTTGAGCTGTCTCTGGCCGCAGGTAAGCAAAAGAAGAACCATCATCAATAGGGCCAATATTTGTTTTAAACATTAAATTAAAGGGTCTAGGTTCAGTTAATTCTTTAGACCCACAGCCAGGACAAATCTTTTTTTCTAAGTGGTCCTCTCTCCAGCGTGCATTACAATTTTTACAATCGACCAATGGATCAGTAAATGTATCTTCATGGCCGGAATAATTTAAAACAGTTTGTTTAGTTAATATAGAAGCATCAAGACCCTCAATATCATCGCGTTCATAGACAAGCTCACGCCACCAAGAGTTCTTAATATTTTGTTTTAGTTCAACTCCTAAAGGCCCATAGTCATAAAGACCTTGCAGACCACCATATATTTCATTTGATTGAAATATGAAGCCTCTTCTTTTACACAAGGAAATTAACTCATCAATAGTTTTTGCAGCCATTTAAATTCCTAAACTCAATAATTAAAGCTATTCTATTACTTTAAAAATGTTTCTCATACTTTTTAAACTATTTTCTATTTTTCCACTCTTCCTTTTAAAAGCTATTGCCAGCTTATTTGCTCAATGTTTAATAATTTTTAGTTTATCTCCATACAGAATCACTAAAAAGAACATAAACTACTGCGGATTCAAGAACAAAAAACTTGCTCGCAACAGCATAAATATGACTGCTGAAACATTCCTTGAATACCCATATATATGGGGTAATCCAAGAAATTATCATAAATTACTCGAACACAATGAAGAGCTTCATCAAATATCACAATCTGATAAGCCATCTTTGATATTTACACTACATATGGGTTGTGTAGATGTAATGCTTTTTCACTCTTCATACAACCTTCCAAATTTAAATATTATTTATACTCCTGCAAAGAATAAAAATTTTGAGGATACTGTTCGAAAAATACGCCAGTCTATGGCAGCAAAACTTCATACTGCTAATGTTAGTGGCATGAAAGAATTATACAAAAACTACCTAAATGGAGAGAATGTGATTGTTGCTTGTGATCTTGTACCGCATCACAAAGGAACGTACTCAAAATTATTTAACAAGCCATGTTTTAGCATTGATCTAATTGAGAAGCTCTCAAAAAAAGATACTCATAATTTGCATTTTGTTTACTTAACGCATGGCAATAATAAGAAATACAAATTTAATCTAGAAACGATTAACAGACCTATCTCAACAGATGAAATGAATAATTTTTTTGAAAAAGCCATTACCGAAGCACCGGATCTCTATGGTTGGGAGTACAAAAAATTTAGAAAATTACAGGGAGAGGTTAAAAATATTTATTAATTTTTCCAAAAGGATGGAAAAAATAAGATCAAAACACCAAACAATTCCAATCTTCCAACAATCATTGCAAAAGATAGAGCATATTTTCCAACATCACTTAAGGCAGAATAGTCATGGGTAAACTCACCCAAGCCTGGCCCTAAATTATTAATAGCTGCTGCCGTTCCGGAAAATGCAGAATAAAAATCAACCCCCTGAAATAGCAAAATAAATAAAAAAACCAAAAAGAAAGTTATATAAATAGCTACGAAGGAAAAAACAGCCTCAATTTGAGAGCTGCCGACTTTTTCGCCACTTATTTTTGTAATGTTAATAGCATTAGGGTGCATTAGTTTTGTTATATTATTGAATCCTACCTTTAGTAACATAAAAACCCGCCAGACCTTCATCCCTCCACCAAATGAGCCTGAACAAGCGCCAATGAATGAAATAATAAAAATATAAAAAGGCATAATTGTTCCAAGGTCATTTAGCGGAACCAAGGTAAAGCCAGTGGTCGTTATAATTGATACTGTTTGGAAGACCCCATATCGTAATGATTCAGAGAAACTTAAATTTTCACGAAAAAATAAAATTAGTACCGACATAAGAATAGAAAAAATCACAATAAATTTAAAAAACTTAAACTCGTCATTTTCTCTATAGTACTTGAAAGATCTTCTAACAATAGATATGAAGTGGAGACCAAAGTTTGTTGCAGAGAGGAGCATGAACACAACTGCTACTAGTTCAATAGCTTGATTATTAAAGTGACCAAAGTTGTCGTTATAGATTGAAAAACCGCCAATTGAGACTGTGCTAAACGAATGAGCAAATGACTCAAAAACAGTCATGCCAACAATCCAATAAGACAAAGCACAAAGCAACGTAATGGCCAAGTAAAATTTTAAGAGTGATCGTGCAGTTTCTTGAAGCCTTGGTGAAAAGCTTTTTTCTGCAAAGCCAGATGTTTCTGCTTGTAGCACTTTAACACCGCCAGAAATCGCTGGAATAATCGCTATGACAATAATAACCAAACCAACCCCGCCAGCCCATTGCAATAATTGACGATACATCAACATATAGTCTGGCAAAATAGAAAGATTAGATATGCTGGTAGACCCAGTCGTAGTTAAGCCCGAAACCGCCTCAAAAAAAGCGTCAGAGGGGGACATGCCAAAACTAATAAATGGAATAGCAGCAATGATGGAAACCAAAAACCAACTTACAAAAGTGATAATGAATCCATCTCTTGGCGTGTAGTTAAATTTTGTCCGTCGGAGTGTAAAAAAAATTACCAAGGAATAGATCAAACCCCAAAAAAGAATGTAGCCTAATAAAGAATCTGCTTGACCACCGTACAAGCTTAAAAGGTAAGAAGGCAAACCAACAAAGAAAGAGAAGAACAGCGAAATTGGTCCCAAAAACCTTAAAACCTTAAGCAGGGTTGTCATTTGTACTTATTATAAAATGAATCAAAGACAGATTTATCTTTATAAAAAATTAATAAATGATCTCTCTCTTGTATTAGGGTTGAGCTGTGCGCCATGATGGCTTCTTCATCTCTAATCAAGCAAGGGATATTCATATCGCCATTCAAATTCAATTCCTGTATTGATTTTCCAATTAAATTTTTTATTGATGAATCAACATTGAGCTCCATTACTTCTGCAGCCCCTTTTTTTACTTTATGAGCATTAAATACTGAGCCTTTTCTGATGTACTTTAAAATGTGTGAAACAGTTATTTGAACTGGAAAGATAATAATATCTAAATCGTTTCCTTCTACCAGATCAAGGTATGCCTCTTTGTTTACAATAGTAATAGTTTTCTTAGCGCCAAGTTTTTTTGCCATCATTGAACAAAGAACATTGGTCTCATCATCCTGCGTTACAGCAATAAATACATCGCAGTTTTCAATATTCTCACTTGCTAGAAAATCTTTATCTGCAACGTCTGCATTTAATATAAGAACTCCATCAAGATCTTCTGAGCTTTTCTCACACTGGTCGGGATCTTTTTCAATTACTTTTACATTAAAATCATTGTTTGTTTTTTTAGCCAATAATTTCCCAAGATTACCACACCCAGCTATGTAGATATTTTTGTATTTATCCTCGAGCTGTTGAAGCTCTCTTGTCACATCTTCAATGTGGTTCTCATCAGCAATGAAGTAAACCTCATCCTCTTCATTAATTACTGTATCCCCATTAGGAATAAGGAACTCATCCTCTCTATAAATAGCGGGTATTCTTGTCTCATAATCAGGTAAATCCTTTTTTAATTCTTTGATCTGTCTTCCAACTAAAAGGCCAGTTTTTTTGGCGTAAACACTTACAAGTTTTGTCCTATTTTCATCAAAATCTAAAACCTCCAAAGCACCTGGATGCACCAAAAGGTCTTTTATCTCGTTTGTAATTAAGTCTTCAGGGTTGATAAAGTAGTCAACTCCACTTGCAATTTCATCGCTAATGTTTGTGTAAGCAGATCCAGTAAGCCTACAGACAATTTTTCCAATTTCAAACTGCGATCTGGCAACAATAGAGGCGAGGATATTTGTTTCCTCGACATCAGTTAAGCACAATAATAGAGTTTGGCTGTCAAAGCCCGCTTTTGAAAGAGTTTTGGGGGATGAAGCATTACCCTGAATGACAATAATACCTTCTTTGCCATTAATCTTTTCAAGATTTTTTTCATTATTGTCTATAACAATAATGTCATTCTCTTCTGAAGAAAGTTCGTTAGCAACGCTGCCACCAATAGAACCTGCTCCTAGTATAACTATTCTCAAGCTAGCATCTCTCCTGGGTAAATTATATCTCTTTTTGAATTAAAGAGATCATTAGAATCAATTGGTTTTTTCCCAGGAAATTGAAGAGATTTAATTTTTATAAGTCCATCTGAACAAAAAACGTCCAATGATTTTTGGTCGAATTTTGCAACACAACCTGTAGAGCCATCAATGTCAGGAATAATTTCTATATCTAAAACTTTAACTAATTCACCCTTTACATTTATTGATGAATGTGGCCATCTTTTAAATGCATTAAACTGATTAATTATTGACTCACCACTCATATTTAAATCAATTACTCCATCGGATTTCGTTATTTTTCCAGCATAAGACACTGCAGATTCATTTTGTGGGACAGGCAGTAAAGTGCCATTTACAATATTTGATATAACTTCATTTAAATTGCTTATTGATTCTTTAATTAGCATGGTTTCTGTCTGAAAAATATCTTTTCCATTGAGAGGTTTTATGATCTGTTTATATATTGGCCCCGCATCCATTTGACTAACAAGCTTCATAAAGCTTACACCTGTTTCTTTGTCTCCATTTTGTATTGCTCTTTGCATTGGTGATGCTCCTCTCCATTTTGGCAATAAAGAAAAATGGACATTCACACAACCATGGAGAGGATAATTTAACATCCAATCAGGAATTATTTTTCCATAAGCAACCACAACTAGCAGATCAATATCAAATTGTTTGATTGTTGACATGAATGATTGATCATCAAGCGAATGCGGCTGAAAAACTGGTGCGTTAACTTTGTTGTCAGCAAAAAGACTTTGCTCAGCAACCAAGCCTCTACCTAATGGTTTGGAGGTCTGGGTAATTACAAATTTGATATCGTTTCTTGTTGATGAGCATAACTCATTAAAATGCTCCAATGCTAAATGAGGTGTCCCAGCAAACCCAAGTCTAATTTTAGTTTGTGGCATCTTTTTTCTTAACAAGCTTATTTTTAATTCTGTCTCTTTTTAGAGGCGACAGGTAGTCAACCATAAGCTTGCCTTCTAAATGGTCTATTTCGTGTTGAACACATACACTTAGAATGCCCTCTGCAATGACTGATTCATGTTTTCCTTCAAGGGTTTGGAATCTTAATTCAATTTTCTTTGGACGATAGATCTCTTCATAAAAAGTTGGAATTGAGAGACAGCCTTCCTTGTATTGCTCAATAGTTTCATCTAAAACGGTAAATTCTGGATTAACTAGAAATAGCGGCTCGTTTTGTTCTTCAGAGACATCAATAACAATAAGCCTTTTATGAAAATCAACTTGTGTGGCTGCTAGACCAATACCATTTGATTTATACATTGTATATAACATGGCTTCAGCCATTTTTTTTAACTCAATATCAAAAACATCTATTGGCGTTGCTTTTTTTCTTAACCTAGGGTCAGGAAATGTTAATATATTTAGCTTATTCATTCTGTAAATTATAATTTTAAAACCTATGGAAAAAATAGACGTTGCTGTAATAATGGGGTCAGATTCTGACCTTGAACTAGGAAAAGCGAGCATAAACGCTTTAAAAAAATTTGATCTTTCAGGAGAGCTGAAAGTTATTTCTGCACACAGATCACCAGATGTGCTGGTTGAATATCTTAGATCCTCCAAAGAAAGAGGCTGCAAAGCATATATAGCTATAGCTGGCATGGCTGCTCATTTGGCAGGAGCAATTGCAGGGCACTCAGCAAGTCCAGTTCTTGGGGTGCCCTCAGCAAATAGCTCACTTGGAGGCTTGGATGCAATTCTCTCTACCTTGCAAATGCCTTCTGGTGTTCCAGTTGCTACATTTGCTGCAGGAAGTGCAGGGGCTACAAATGCAGGGATTTTTGCTGCTCAAATGTTAGCAGTTAACGATCCAACTCTTGCTAATAAAGTTCAAGAATTTAAGTCTGAACTTAGAGAAAAAACAATCGAAAAGGATAAGAACCTAGATAGAGATTGAAATTTACACAATCTATCTTAGAGGCAGCTAGTTGGATTAAAGAAGGCCATGTGATTTGTTATCCCACTGAGGGTGTTTGGGGGATAGGTTCATTAAATCATCCTCAATTAATAAAAAAGATTGGGAAAATAAAGAAGAGAGACCTAAATAAGAAATTTATACTATTGTTTGATAGCTTAGATAGTCTAGGCAGCAAGTATAAGATTAAACAAAAATATCTGATAAGAGCAAAAAAATACGAATACAGTTTTACTACTATTGTATTCCCAACCCCAGAGGGAGATTCAGTGGCTGCGAGAGTACCAAGTTTCAAAACTCTAAAACAGTTGCTAAAAGCCGTTGGCGAAGAAATTATTTCAACTTCTGCAAATATTTCTGGTAACGATGTTTGTAAGAACGTCACTGAAATTAAAACTCATTTTGGTAGCGAGGTTTATGGTGTATTGAATTTAAAGTTGCAAGGTCAGACCAAACCTTCAACAATTATTGATATTAAAAGAAATGAAGTTATTAGATAAAAATAAGCACATTGGCGAGGGATTTAAGGACTTTCAAAATATTTTATTAGAACATTTTTTTCTTAAAGAAGATAAGACAATATGGGAGATGGACAAATGGACTAAGGATAACCTTGGTGAAGGCCTTTCAGCTGTAGTAGATGGCGGGAATTTTTTCAATAAGGCGGGCGTAAACTATTCTAGAATTCAGGGGGAATCTTTGCCTGCTTCTTCTGTAGGATCCAATGGTCAGTTTGAAAGCAAGCCATTTTATGCAACCGGTGTATCAGTTGTTTGTCACCCCGACAATCCAAACATACCAACGGCACACTTAAATGTAAGATATTTTTGTGTTTTTGAAGGTGAAACAATTTTGAGTGAATGGTTTGGAGGTGGTTTTGATCTTACTCCTTACTTCCCATTTGAAGAAGATTACTTGCTTTGGCACCAGCATGCGAAAGCCGCATGTGATTCGGCAAATAAAAGCTACTATGAAAAATTTAAGAAAAATTGCGATGATTATTTTTACTTGCCTCACAGAAAAGAACATAGAGGAATTGGCGGCATTTTCTATGAACAGCTGAACTTTTCAGATTACAAAAAAGGGTTGAACTTCTCTCAAAAAGTTACCAATGCATTCATAAACGCCTATATCAAGATCATTGAAAAAAGAGAGAGTTTAACGTTTGATCATCGAGACAAAGAGTTTCAAAAATTTAGACGCAGTCGATATGTTGAATTCAATCTACTTCATGATAGAGGCACGCTATTTGGCCTTCAATCAGGAGGCAGAATCGAATCAATTTTAATGTCTCTTCCTACAGATGTGTCTTGGAGATATAGATATGAAGACAAATTAACAGATAAGGAGAAACAGATTTATAAATACATTAAGTCAACCAAGGATTGGTGTTAAATGAAGAAGTTAGGTGTTTTGGGAAAAGAAATTTCATATTCCATGTCGCCAGAGATTCATAATAGTTTTGCCAAAGAGCATGGAATAGATATTGCTTATAAGATTTTTGATATTCCTGCTGATCCAATAGGTTTTATTGAAAATTTTTTCAATCATGGCGGCATTGGTTTAAATATTACAAAACCATATAAGGAGATAGTTGCTAAAAAATTTTCGAAAGACTTAAATTCTGTAAACTGTTTGTTTGGCAGACCCATAAACTCAGCATCGACAGACGGTATAGGGCTTATAGCTGATCTAAAAAGCAAGAATATTGAAACTAAGGGCAAAAATATCCTAATTTGGGGTATGGGAGGAGCAGGAATCTCAATTGTGAAAGAGCTTTCACATAATCAAACTACTTATATTGCAAATAGGTCTAAGGAAAAATTATCAATAATTCAAAATTCATTTTTAAATGTCGAAGAATATGCTAACCAAGAGATAGACCTAGTGATTTTGTGTGTACAAGACATAGATCAAAATACAGAAAAGCAGATCAGACAAATCAATTTGAGAAAAGATGCCTATATCTATGATATTAATTACACAGGAAGCACACTAAACACAATTGAGTCATTAGAGTTGGTTTCTAAAGATCGTATTTTCAACGGTCTGGGAATGCTTGTGGAACAAGCAGCAGAATCCTATAGGCTGTGGTTTAATTATTCACCATCGACTGAAAAAATAAAAAATTTTCTTAATGAAAGATTATAAATTTATCGCTGGAGCCTTATGTCCTCAGTGTGGAGAAATAGATTCAATTGTACTCAAAAACGATGATTCTGAAATTAAGTGTGTTTTATGTAATTATTTTAAAAAGAAAGACCACAATCAAATTGAATCCATTAGAATAGTAAGCGACGATTAGACCTACTATTAATGTAGTTTATTGCTCGACATTAAAACCATTTATAGTACTATATGGCGTACATGAAGAAAGAACTTGGGCTTTTAACACTTTTAACATTACCTTTCATTTCATCTGCAGATTGGCTCGATGTGAATATGCCTGTTGGTGTAACGGATATCAGCCAAGATGTCTTTGGCCTACACATGCTTATGTTTTGGATAATGATTGCTATTGGTGTAGTCGTTTTTGGTGTTTTATTTTACGCAATGTGGAAATACCGAAGGTCAAATAATAAAACTGCTGCTGACTTTGAAGAAAACCACAAACTTGAGATAGCTTGGACTGTTGTGCCGACTATTATTCTCATCCTAATGGCTTTGCCAGCATCAAGCTTGCTAAAAAAAATGTATGACCATGAGGCAGAAGAAGGTGGCATTGATATTCAGGTCATAGGATGGCAATGGAAATGGCAGTATAAATATTTAGATGAAAAAGTAGGCGACAAACCATTAAGTTTTTTCTCAAACTTGACCACACCTTCTGACCAATATGAAACCAACCAAGCAACTAAAGGAGAAAACTATTTATTGGAAGTTGATGAAGAAGTTGTTGTTCCCATAAATACGCCTATAAGATTTTTAATTACAAGTAACGATGTTATTCATTCCTGGTATATGAGTGATTTTGCAGTGAAGCAAGATGCTATTCCTGGCTTCATCAATGTAGCGAAAACTACTATTAATGAACCAGGTGTTTACAGAGGAAACTGTACGGAGTTGTGCGGCGAGCGTCATGCGTATATGCCTGTAGTTGTAAGAGCAGTCACGCGAGACGAATATCAGGACTGGCTGCAAAGCAAAAAAGATGCTGCTGAGCAGGTTGCTTTCCTAACAGAAAAAGACTGGACACTAGCAGAGCTAATGGAACAAGGTGAGGAGATTTACAACACAAGGTGTGCTGCATGTCATCAAATGAATGGAGCAGGCATTCCAGGCTTCTACCCAGCGCTCGCAGGTAGTGATCTTGTGCTTTATGACAAACCAAAGCATATTGAGATCCTTATGGAGGGCGTTAGAGGAAGCCAAATGCAATCATTTGCTGAACAGCTCAACGAAGTTGAGATGGCTTCAGTGATTACATTTACAAGACAGTCATGGGGGAATGACAGAGCAGGAGACGGGGAAATAGTAATACCAAAAGATATTGTTGAATATAAGCAAAAAGATAGCTAAGGAGAAAAAATGAGTGCAGTAGTTGAGAGCCACGACCATCATCACGGACCAAAAAAAGGTCTCTTAAGATGGCTATTTACCACAAACCACAAAGATATTGGAACTCTCTATCTTTGGTTTAGTTTCTTAATGTTTTTGACGGGCGGTGCAATGGCAATGGGCATACGAGCAGAATTATTTGAGCCAGGATTGCAACTAATGGACCCAATCAGGTACAACCAATTGGTCACTATGCATGGCTTAATCATGATTTTTGGTGGAGTTATGCCTGCGTTTGTTGGGCTTGCAAACTGGTTAATACCTATGCAAATTGGAGCACCAGATATGGCATTGCCAAGAATGAATAATTTAAGTTTTTGGCTACTACCTGCTGCGTTCACTATACTGCTATCAACAGCATTCATGGAAGGGGGCATGCCGGGTTTTGGCTGGACTTTTTACGCTCCTTTATCAACAAACTATCCAAACATAGCTTATTTCGTCTTTGCCATACATATCATGGGCATTTCCTCAATAATGGGGTCCATTAATGTAATAGTTACGATTATGAACATGAGAGCTCCTGGGTTGAGCCTGATGAAAATGCCACTTTTTGTTTGGTCTTGGCTTATTACTGCTTATTTGCTAATAGCGGTAATGCCAGTGTTAGCTGGTGCGGTAACAATGTTATTGATGGATGCTTATTTTGGCACATCTTTCTTTGATGCAGCAGGTGGCGGAGATCCTGTATTATTTCAGCACATATTTTGGTTTTTTGGACATCCAGAAGTCTACATTATGATTTTGCCAGCTTTTGGAATTACATCTCACATCATTTCCACATTCTCTAGAAAACCACTATTTGGACATTCATCAATGGTATACGCCATGGTTTCAATAGCTGTGTTGTCTTTTGTTGTTTGGGCACACCACATGTTTACAGTTGGTATGCCTCTTGTTGCTGAACTATTTTTTATGTGGGCAACAATGTTAATTGCTATTCCTACTGGAGTTAAGGTTTTTAATTGGGTCGCAACTATTTTTAAAGGATCAATTACTTATGAAACCCCAATGCTTTTTGCCATTGCATTTGTAGTTTTATTCACAATTGGAGGTTTTTCTGGATTAATGCTAGCCATTACACCTGCAGACTTTCAGTACCACGATACTTATTTTGTGGTAGCTCATTTCCATTACGTTTTAGTACCGGGTGCAGTATTTTCTATTATGGCAGCTGTTTATTATTGGTTGCCTAAGTGGACTGGAAACATGTACGACGAAAAAATGGGCAAACTCCATTTTTGGCTCTCATTCATTGGTGTCAATGTAACATTCTTCCCACAACACTTTGTTGGTTTGGCGGGAATGCCAAGGAGATATGCTGATTACGCACTTCAGTTTGCAGAATGGAATGCCGTTTCATCTATTGGCGCATTTTTATTTGGCTTTTCTCAGCTTTTATTTCTATATATTGTTGTAAAAGCAGTTATGGCTGGAAAGAAAGCTACCCCTCAAGTTTGGGATGGTGCAAGGGGCTTAGAATGGACAGTAGATTCGCCAGCTCCATACCATACCTTTGAGGTTCCACCGAAGATTACTGAGCAAACAAAACTATGAGAAAAGCATTTGTTGGTTTAATAGCAGCAACACTTTTCATGTTTGCGTTTTCCTTCATGTTGGTGCCTTTATACAATGTTTTTTGCGAAGTCACAGGTTTGAATGGCAAAATATATGGACCATCAGATTTTTTTAAATCCGAAAAAGAAGTTAGAGAAAGGAATGTCAACATTCGCTTTTTAAGCCAAGTAAATGAATCGGCTCCTGTAACTTTTTACCCATCATCAGAATCCCTTGAAGTTTTAACAGACAAAGTCACCAAAACATCTTATATAGCTCGAAACAACACAAACAAAACACTTACTTTAACAATTGTACCGTCTGTATCTCCTGGACTAGCAGCTGAGCAGGTAAAAAAAATTCAATGTTTTTGCTTTGAAGAGCAAACTTTAGCTCCGTATGAAGAACAAGAGTGGCCAATTAGGTTTTATGTTGATTCAGAGCTTAGAGAGAATGTAAATGATATTTATTTGTCTTATACTTTGTTTGAAAATAATAGAGAGAATTCAATGGTAATGCATCATGACAGCTAAAACAGATACTCATCAAAAATATTATGTGCCTGAAGAAAGCAGAATACCTATAGTATTTGCTTTTGCCGCCCTTATAGCAGGATTTGGTGCAGCTAATGCAGTGGCCGGTTATGGAACAACAATGCTTTACGTTGGGCTGGTCGCAGTAATATTTACACTTGCATTTTGGTGGTCAACTGTGACCAAGGAATCACAAGCTGGGCTAGATACTCCTCAGCTCAATAATGCCTACGTTTATGGAATGGCATGGTTTATATTTTCAGAGGTAATGTTCTTTTTCGCCTTCTTTGGAGCTTTGTTTTACATTCGTTCATTTGCAGTCCCATGGTTAGGGGGAGAGGGTGCTAAAGGTATTGCTGGCGAGCTTCTTTGGCCTGAATTTGAGGCTACATGGCCACCCATGATCACTCCAGAACAAAGTCTTTTAGGTGAAAATGCTGCAGTTAAAGGACCAGATGAAAATATGTATTTGCACAGCCTTAGGGATATAGGTTCTTGGCTTCCATTGTGGAATACAGTGGTTCTTTTAAGCTCTAGTGGAACAGTACACATTGCCCATATGGCTCTAAAAGAGAATAACAAAAAAAGATTTAACTTTTGGTTGGGAGTTACTGTGACATTGGCATTTATATTTGTCATTTTACAGGCTGTTGAATATTACGAAGCATACAGCCATTTAGGCTTAACACTCGAATCAGGAGTTTATGGAACAACCTTCTTCATGTTGACGGGTTTTCATGGAATGCATGTGCTGATTGGTGGAATATTCCTTCTTACACAATTAGTAAGATCTTCAGGCTATAAGCATTTTTCAGATAAAGAGCATTTTGGTTTTGAAGCAGCGTCTTGGTACTGGCATTTTGTTGATGTGGTATGGGTATGTCTCTTCTTGTTTGTTTATATTCTCTAACCCCACGGGGCATTGTTTCCAAGCTGTCCAGTGTACAGACCATAACCAACCAAGATTAAGAGAATGGCGCCCAATGTTACTCTGAACCCCAAGCCATAGAGAATTCTTTTTTTGCCCGGGTTCCCTCTATCAACAAAAAGAAAAACCAAGCTTGATGCAAGACTTATGAGTATAAGAATTACCAACAGAATAATAATATTTTGCAACACACAGGTATTAAAACACAAATGAAAGGGTTTAAACGCAAGATTTTAATTTTTACCTTTATTTTTATGCCGATAACATTTTCACTTGGCTTATGGCAACTTGATAGAGCAGATGAGAAAAGGAATATTTTGGCAACATTTGATCAGCTGGTTACTAAAGCACCTGCAAATCTTGATGATGAGCTGCTAAATTGGCAGCCTATCACTGCCCAGGGCAGGTACACAGATCTAGTGCTATATGAAGACAATGCACTTTTAGATGGAAAAGCAGGCTTTAGGGTTTATCACCTTTTTGAAACAAATGATGATAAATATATTTTTATTCACAGGGGTTTTGTTGAAAGACAGCAAATAAAAAATGACTTACCCTTAGTCAGCATTCCACAAGGAGATTTTGTGCTTACTGGCAACAAACTGGAAAAAAATAAAAACCCTTTTGTACAAAATTTAGCTGAAGAGAACCCACTTATTATCCAAGAATTTAACCTTGATCAAATTATCGATAATTTTAATTATTTAAAAAATAAGCCCGTCTATGGGTTTTTGTTTAATCTCAATCCTTCTGATAAAAATAAATTTAAATCTGTAGAAAAGCCCATAAATATGACAACAGAAAAGCACTTAGGTTATGCTATTCAATGGTTTGGTCTGTTTGCTATCTTATTCATTATGACCTTAGTAATAGGATTAAGAAGAGATGAAAAATAACAAGTGGCTAGCACTGATAATACTAATTACACCTCTTGTGGTGCTAGGCCTATCAACATTAACATTTTATTTTGGCTACAAGCCTGACTCGTCATCAAACAATGGTGAGCTAATATATCCACATATCGAAACAGATGGCGCCAGATTAAAAGAAATATCTGGAGAGCCTTTTAGCTTTAAAAAAGGGAAATGGTACTTAATATATTTTGATAGTCTAAAGAGCGTCTCTGAGAGTGAAGAAACCTATAAACTTTTATTTAGCTTAAACACAACACTTGGTAGGGAAATGAACAGAGTTAAACGAGTTGTAGTGCTTAAAAACAAAATAACAACTATCGAACAAAAAGAGCTTATTGATAAATTTCCAAGTACATTTTTTCTAGTTGATACGGATAGGATTTTAGAAAGTAAGATTTCTGCGAACAGGCCAAATCCATATGAGAGTCGGTCAATTTATTTATCAGATGATTTTTCAAACATAATGGAAGAATTCAAGACAGATTTAGAATTTAAGGAAATATTTGAAGATTTAAAAACTTTATTATGAACCCAATTAGAATACTTTCAGCATTTGGAGTACTGCTTGCATTTGTCGTTATAGCCCTTGGAGCCTGGACAAGACTTGCTGATGCTGGTCTTGGTTGTCCAGACTGGCCTGGCTGCTATGGTTTTGTTACATTCCCAACAACAGCGTCCGAAATAGCACAAGCTGAAGCCCTTTACCCCCATAGTCCAGTTGAAATAGATAAAATTATTCCTGAAGTTGTGCACAGATATTTTGCTGCATCTTTAGGGCTGCTGGCTATCGTGATTTTATTTTTCTCTAAAAAAAACAATAAACACATAAAACTATCTTCAGCTTTGCTTGCAGTTATTATTGGTCAAGGAATCTTTGGATATTTGACTGTTAGCTTAAAGCTATATCCACTTATAGTTACTGGCCATCTTTTTGGGGCAATGATAGTTACATCAATTTTTTTAATAATGTTTCTCAATACATCAAATTATCAATACAGCTCTAATGTTTTAAGATCAAGAAGAGCATTGATTTATATAGGCTTTGGTCTTGTTATATGGCAGATTTTTCTTGGAGCCTGGACTTCAACAAATTACGCCGCACGAGCATGTCTGGACTTTCCACTTTGCCAAGGCCAAATGATTCCACCAACAGACTTTTCAGAAGGGTTTAATTTTTTACAGTCATTAGGACCTAATTATTTATTTGGTCAGTTAAGCAATGAAGCTAGGGTAGCAATTCACTTAACACACAGGATTGGTGCTGTTATTGTGCTGCTTTATTCAATTTTTTTAGCCACCAAGATCTATTCAAAACAGACAAAGTTATTTGTTTTTACATTCTTAGGAATCTTGGGGACCCAAATATTTTTAGGAATAAATAATATACTAAGCTCTTTGCCACTATGGAATGCTGTTGCCCACAATATGGTTGGAGTAATGTTGTTTTTGTGGTTTGTTGTTATGATTTATTTTAGTTATAAAGGGAAAAATGAATCTAGCAGCCTATCTTGAGCTTTGTAAGCCGAAAATTGTTCTAATGCTGGGGCTAACTGCATTGGTTGGCATGCTTCTTTCTGTTAATTTTTATACCAATATTTTTTCTGGCCTAATAAGCCTACTTGGATTTATTCTTTTGGCATCCTCTTCTGCTGCATTTAATCAAATTTTTGACAAAGATTTAGACAAGAACATGGTTAGAACTAAAAACAGACCCGTTGCTTCGGGAGCACTTAAATTGTCTCATGCTTTGGTATTTAGCTTTCTTCTTTTTTTATGTGGTTGTTTTTTATTGTACCAATATTCAAATATTCTCACCTTATCCTTAACTGTATTTGGCTTTGTGTTCTACGGCATTATTTACACATTATTTTTGAAATGGTCTACACCCCAAAATATTGTAATTGGAGGCTTTTCTGGGGCCTTGCCGCCACTAATTGGTTGGACAGCAATTAATAATGAGATTTCTCTAATGCCAATAATACTGGTTGCGGTGATATTTTTGTGGACACCCCCACATTTTTGGCCCTTAGCAATTCACAGAATTGAAGATTATAAAAAAGAAAAAGTACCAATGATGCCAGTTGCTAAAGGCATCAAAAGAACAAAGTTTGAAATGGTAATTTATGCTCTATTACTAACAATTACATCTACAACCCCATACTTCTACGGGCTAGCAGGGGAAATATATTTTTTTAGTACACTTGCATTGAACCTGATTTTTTTATTTCTTTGCTACGGTTACTTACAAGACCAAGAAAATAAAAAGTCTATGCAAATTTTTAATTTTTCAGTCTGGTATATGTTTTTATTTTTTTCTATGACTTATATAGACTTTTTAATTTACCTAGATGTCTAAAAACCTTCTCGTTTCTCTGTTAATACTACTGGTTGTTTTTTTAACAATATTTTCTATGTATAGAATCACTCAACCGCGAGTTTTATCAGAAGAAGAAATGAAAGTTAATGGTTTCGTTAAGTATGGCGATAATCAAGAAGTTAGAATTTTTGACTTGGTCGATCATAATGGAGAGCAATTTACCAACCTACAGTTAGAAAACAATAAAATAAACCTACTGTACTTTGGCTATACAACTTGCCCAACTGAGTGTCCAGTAATGATGTCTGTTATGAAACAGGTTTTTTCAAAAATTGACACAAATGAAATTGCGTATTATTTAATCAGTTTTGATCCAGAAATAGATACAAAGGATCAGCTAAAAAAATATGTAACTGCTTTTAATGAAGATTTTATTGGGATAACAGGGGATATATCTGAAGTACTAAAGCTTGGGTATCAATTGGGAGTTGAAAAGTTAGCTCCAACAACTGACCACATGAACCACAGAGTAATTTCACATACCAATCATCTTATTGCTATCAATTCAGATGGAAAAATTCTTGGAATTTTTCGAGGACCATTTGATAGCAGCAGCATGTCACTGGTGCTTAAATCTCTTTTGATAACAAGTTAAGTAATAAGCCAGAAAATAAGCCAACCGACAATAAAGCCTTCTATCCAGGCATACCACATAAGGCCATAGCGGTCTAATCCAAAGTAATTCATAAAATCTTCAGCAATCTTTTTATGCCATTCAATGAATTTTTTTATCATTATTGGTTTACCAGAACCACTTTTCCTTTGACACCCCTATTACCTATCATCTTAATAGCTGAAACAGCCTCTTTCATTGGAAAGGTTTGTGATATTAGTGGTTTAATTTTTTCTTCAGACACCATTTTATTCAGAGTGTCTATATTGTTTTTATTGATCTGTGGTTCAAGGCCAGTAAACGTGCCCCAAAAGACCCCACATATTGAAGCACCTTTTAATAATGCAAGGTTTAGAGGAATTTTTGGAATTTCACCAGCTGCAAAACCAATAACCAAGTATCTTCCTTTCCACCCAATTGATCTAAAAGCTGGCTCTGCATAACAATCTCCTATTGGATCAAAAATAATGTCGTAGCCACCTTTAATACTTTTTGATTTTAGATCGGTTGAAAAAGCTTTTTGTGCATCTTTGTCTAATTTTTCTGATCCATATATCACTACTTCATCCGCGCCATATGTTTTACATATCTCACCTTTTTCATCATTTGATACACCAGCCACAACTCTTGCACCATAGGCTTTGGCAATATCAATTGCTGCCAGCCCAACACCACCAGATGCTCCCAAAACTAAAACTTCATCACCCTCTTTAATTGATCCTCTCTGCACA
Organism: SAR86 cluster bacterium; assembly: GCA_016779525.1. Taxonomy (GTDB): domain Bacteria; phylum Pseudomonadota; class Gammaproteobacteria; order Magnimaribacterales; family TMED112; genus TMED112. The sequence goes on from JADHNL010000004.1 coordinate 40,418, forward strand.
AGTGCATGAAAGCTTGTGCCATAAGCCAGCTGATATGAAGCTGCTACTTCAAAAGACATAGTGTCTTCCATAGCAAATACTAAATTTTGATCTAAAGCAATTTCTTCAGAGAATGCTCCAATTGCAGACATAAAATAGACCCTATCTCCCGGTTTATGTTTTGAAACATCAGACCCAACGCTTTTAACTATACCTGCTCCTTCATTGCCAGGCGTAAATGGCAATGGAGGTTGAAACTGATATAAGCCTTGAACTATAAGAAAATCAGGAAAATTTAATGCAGCTGCTTTTATCTCTATAACAACTTCATTGGGCATTGGGCTTAGATCATCTGTTTCTTCCCAAATCAATTCATCAACTGGACCGAAGTTTTTACATACTATACGCTTCATTGTGTCTCCTCTCTAAATTTTTTTATGAACTCATCAAATTCTAACTCATTAGATGACAAATGAGCTTGAAAATTATTTATCGAGTTTACTTTTTCCTCTTCAAATAATTTGTACAACTCCTGATTATTTTTTAAAGACAGATGCTGGGAGCGCTCCTTAATAAAGCTAATTATGTTCCCATTTTTAAGAGTCGATTCAATTACTTGAGCTGAGATGGGGAGTTTATTTCTATTTTCATATTCTTCAAACATCTGATCAAATGAACCTTCACTAGATACATTTTTTAAGGCAGCTCTAAGAGAGTTTAAAAAATTAGCTGTCAGCTCTTTGATATCAATTTCAGCATTTGCCCGATCAAAGCCAGTAATTAGGTTGCATTCTTGACCTGCTTCCGAGGCTCTTCTTATGTTTTCTTTAATGGATTCAATTTCAATGGATGATATAGGAGGTGAGTCGCATACTGCACAATAAAAGATAAAAGCTTCCCAAAACAACAGATCGTTTTGAGCTATCCCAATCTCAGAAAAAGGATTAAGATCGATTGATCTTATCTCCAAGTAATCAATTCCGGTTTTCTGAAGCTGCAAATACTGTCGCAAGTTGTTTTGTTTTGCCTTTGGCCTAATGTGGTTATACAGTTCGCTCTCCATTTGTATAGTTCCATTATTAACTTGCTCATACTTCTCACTTGTTGAAGAAATGTGGCAGAATTTTTCATTAGGCGTATTCATGTATCTACTCATAATTTCCAAGTACTCATTAAGGCTATTAAAAGTTATAAAATTTTTATCTTGTTCTTCAGAATAGTAGCCAAGCCTACTAACTCTTAACGAAGTAGATTTAGGAAGATAACAATTTTCATCTCCTAGCTTTTCAACATGAAGATCTCGACCTTTAAGAAATGAACAGTGTGTTACTGGGGAGGAGCCTGTAAGCCTAAGCGCCATTGGAAATAGGCGCATAAAGTTTCTCGCTATTCCTAGATAAAATTCATTTTTATCAATGCCTATGTTTTTTATGAATGTCTTAGAAAACGAAATATTAAAATGGATGCCAGCAGTACTTTGCATTTTATCCCCATAACGGTTTCTCAGTCCTAGGCGGTATAAGTAGGCTAGTTTGGATTTATTTGTAAGCCCTGCCTCCGGTAGAGTGATAAACTCTTTGTTGAATACAGGCGGCATTGAATAATTCCAAAGAATATCACCATCTAGCCTTTTCTCTACATAGCTATGTAGTTGCTGTAAAAACTCAAATAATTCATGGTTATTATCAAAAGTGGGGGTAACAAGCTCAAGATGGGGCTCAGAGTAATCTAATGTAACAAACTTGTTAAAGTGATGACTACCTAAAGATTCTGGGTAGCTTTTATTTGATATTTCACCGCTCGAATTTGACCGCAGATTTTCTTTTTCAACACCCTTAATTATTTTTTTATCTGAATTGAGAAAAGCGCCAATTCTTAACTGGCTTGAAGTAATCATTTTGGGTAGATTTTATTGAGGTCCTGCGGCAATAATCTCTTCAGCCACATTGTATTTCTGAAAATTTTCTTTAAATCTTGAACAAAGCTTTTCACATTCTTGGTCATAATCTTGGACAGATGTCCATGTATTCTTTGGATTTAACAAGTTTTGATCAACTCCGTCAATACTATTAGGAATGCTAAGATTAAGTTTGTCTAGTTTTGTCACATTATCATGATCAATTGTATTTTCTTGGATAGCAGCGATTATTGCTCTGGTTGTTGGTATTGAAAACCTTTCTCCAACACCATAGCTCCCACCAGTCCATCCTGTATTCACTAGATAAACTTTGGTGTTATTTTTTCTAATCCTTTTTATGAGCAAGTCTGCATATACACTAGCAGGCCTTGGAAAAAATGGAGCCCCAAAACAGGTAGAAAATGTAAAATCCATTGATTTAGTGCTCCCTATTTCCGTTGAGCCAACTTTGGCCGTGTAACCGCTCAAAAAGTGATAGGCAGCAGCGTTTTCATCAAGCAAGGATACAGGAGGCAGAACTCCTGATAGGTCACAGGTAAGGAAAATTATATTATCAGGCTCATCACCTTCATTCTCTGGAACTGAGTTTTCAATAAAATCTCTTGGGTAACATACTCTGGTATTTTCAGTATACTTATCGTCATTATAGTCTGGAACACCGATATCATTTGTAACAACATTCTCTAATACGCTTCCAAATTTAATGGCATTCCAAATTAATGGTTCATTTTCTTTAGATAACTTAATACATTTTGCATAACAACCACCTTCAAAATTGAATACTGTTCCGTCACCCCATCCATGTTCGTCATCACCAATTAGATTGCATCTTGGGTCGGCTGAAAGTGTTGTTTTTCCTGTCCCTGAAAGACCAAAAAACAATGTTGTTCTCTTGTCTTGTGTTTGATTGGCAGAGCAGTGCATTGGCAATACGTCCTTTTCAGGTAACAAAAAGTTTTGAACTGAAAACATCGACTTTTTCATTTCACCAGCATACTTCATGCCGGCGATAAGAACTTTACGCTTTAGAAAGTTAATAATGACACAGGATTCAGAGTTAGTATGGTCAATTTCAGGATCACAAACATAATTTGCAGCAGAAAGTATTTTCCATGTTTCTTTCTGTTCGGGATTGAATTGATCTGGGTTAATAAAGATTAACTTTGAAAATAGAGAATGCCAGGCTAACTCGGTTTTAACTTCAACAGGAATGTAGTGGTCTTTATTAGAACCAACATGAACTTTTGAACCAAAGTGATCTCTATTGTCTAAATAGTCTGAAACTTTTTCCCACAAAGCATCAAAATGGTTTGAGTCAAATGGTCTATTTACATCACCCCAATCAATTTGATCACTTGTGCTACTCTCTTTTACAATATATCTATCGGCTGGACTTCTCCCTGTTCTGCTGCCAGTTAAAGAATTAAATGCTCCATTGGCGACTAATTCACCTTCACCGTTCTCTACAGCGCGTTGGATTAACTTTGTATTAGAAAGTTCAAGTATTCTAGACATTAGTTATATTTATGGCCCTTAAACATAATCAGGGAGTATCTTATCAACATTATCGCTAAGATTGAAGAGAAAAATACACTCGACCATTCTGCAATATTCAAACCTAGAAGCCACCATTGTTCTTCGGCACACTTACTGCTTCCTAAAAATACTTTTTGAAGACCATCAAAGAAAGGATACAACGAAAATATTGCCTCAAAAGGCATATCACACAACCCCAATGGCAGCTCATCTTTTGGTAGATTTTGAAGGTATACTTGTCGAAGACCAGCACTGAGCCCAAATAGAACAAAGACCATGCCAACCACATCAAAAAGCACTTTGAGTTTTGGGGTTACCATCTTAAAAAGGTATATAAGAAATATGGCTTGAGCAGAATATTTCTGCAGCAAACAAAGGTTGCATGGCACCAATCCCTCTATATTCTCAAGATACCATTGACTGATCACAACAATTAAAGATGCAATGGTAACAATAAAGTTAAAATATCCCTCAAAAATTACTTTCATAATTAAGTATTATATAGAGTCATATGATTTTTAGACCAGACATAATTTTAATTGATGGCTCTTCATATATTTACCGAGCTTTTCATGCTTTGCCACCACTAACGACTAGCACAGGGAGGCCAACTGGAGCTACCAGAGGTTTTGCATCAATGCTAAGAAAGCTTATTTCAACATATCCTAATGTGCCAATGGTGATGGTATTTGATGCAAAAGGAAAAACATTTAGAAGTGATTACTATAAAGGCTACAAAGCCAATAGGCCTTCAATGCCCAATGAACTTAGATCCCAGATTTCGGACATTAAAGAATTAACCAAACTCTTCAAGCTGCATAGTGAAGAGGTTGTAGGGGTCGAAGCAGATGATGTAATTGCCACACTTGCTAAGAGTTTTGGCGTTAAGCATAAAGTTCTAATTTCGTCGCCAGACAAGGATCTAACACAGCTAGTGACAGATAAAGTTATTCAGCACAACTCTATGAGCGATGATTTCTTCGATGAAGCTAAGGTCTTCGAAAAATTTGGTGTTATGCCAAATCAAATTAAAGAGCTTTTAGCATTGGTTGGAGACAAAGCAGACAATATTCCTGGGATAACTAAAGTTGGGCCAAAAACAGCAGCAAAATGGCTCAATGAATTTGGATCAATTAATGCTTTGATTGATAGCATTGATCAAATAAAAGGTGTAGTAGGTGAGCACTTGCGCAACGAACAAGAATTCATAAAAAGAAATTTATTCTTGGTTTCGCTAAAGGAAGACCTAGACCTAAAATTATCGATACAAGATATTTCTCTGCCTCAAGCAAATAACAGCGAATTAGTTGATTTCTATAGAAGCTTAGAATTTAACACCTTTATTGAGTCTGCTACTCCTGCCGTTCAAAGCTTAGCCTACAAAACAATATCCAATACAAATGAGCTTGAAGAATTAAATAAAGAATTAGAGGATGCTGAATATTTTTCATTTGATACGGAAACGAGCTCTCTTAATTTAAATGAAAAAAATATAGTTGGTCTTTCTTTTTCAACAAAGAAGGGAACTGGCTCATATGTTCCAATAAACCATACAGAAACTACAAATCTATCAGAAGCTGAGATAATGTCTTGGTTGAAACAGTTTCTTGAAAACAATCAAAGAAAAATGATTGGCCACAATCTAAAGTTTGACCTCGCTATATTGGAAAACTATGACATCTCATTAGATTGTTTTTTAGCAGATACAATTTTAATGTCTTATGTTTTCAATAGCACCGCATCTCGACATAACCTTGACGCATTAGCTGAGCACTATTTATCTCGAAAAACAATTAAGTTTGAGGATGTTATTGGTAAAGGGAAATCTAAACTCAAGAACTTCTCTGAGGTGCCAATAAAAGAGGCAACAAATTATGCTGCTGAGGATGCAGAAGTTACTTTATGTCTATATCAGACTTTGTTGGACAAGCTCACAAATGAGAACAAGCAACTGTTAGAGAGAATTGAAAATCAATTGGTTTTTGTATTGATGCAGATGGAAAAGACTGGAGCTTTGATAGATCAAGCACACCTGAATAAATTGTCGAATGAATTCGGTAGCAAGCTTATAAAGTTAGTAAAATCAATCCATGATAAATGCCAGGTGGTATTTAATTTAGATTCACCAAAACAATTGAGCGAGGTTTTGTTTGATAAATTGGGCATGCCTACCAAAGGTCTGAAAAAAACTGCTTCAGGCTACTTCTCTACATCTGAAAGCATTTTGCAGCAACTTGCCGAAGAGAATCAAGTTGTTGAGAATATACTCGAGTACAGGTCGTTGGCAAAATTAAAAAGCACTTATACCGATAAAATCTCTGAAATCTGCGACCATAATTCAAGAGTTCACACATCCTACCATCAAGCAGTTACGTCTACAGGCAGACTATCATCTTCGGAGCCAAATCTGCAAAACATACCCATAAGAACTAAAGAGGGGATCACAATTAGAGAAGCATTTGTTGCCCCACCTGACAAAAAAATCCTTGCTCTGGATTATTCTCAGATTGAATTAAGACTCATGGCTCATTACTCACAAGATAAAACAATGGTCAATTCATTTAATAACGATGAGGATATACATAAGAGAACAGCAGCCGAAATTTTTGGTGTTCCTCTTGATCAAATAACTGCTGACATGAGAAGGCGGGCTAAAACAATAAACTTTGGTCTTTTGTATGGTATGAGTGCATTTGGTTTAGCGAATCAGTTAAAGGTTTCAAGGCCTGAAGCAGAAATGTTCTTAACAAGTTATTTTGAGAAATATTCTTCAGTTAAATCATTCATGGAAAATATTGTTGAACAAGCCAAAGCTTCTAAATATGTTGAGACACTTTATGGACGAAAAATTCATGTTCCAAATATTGACTCACCAAATTACATGATGAGACAAGCTTCTGAGAGAGTTGCAATTAATGGACCACTTCAAGGTAGTGCCGCTGATATTATTAAGGTTGCTATGATCGAAATAAGCAAATTAATAAAGAAACAGAATTTAAAAATAGATTTAATTATGCAGGTGCATGATGAGTTGGTATTTGAGGTCCCAGCACACTTTAATGATTCAAGCATTAAAGAAATAATCCAGCTCATGGAAGAAAGCACAAAGATATCGGTGCCTTTGCGTGTCGACTATGGTTTTGGTGCTAACTGGAAAGAAGCTCATTGATTGTTCTAACAAATGAGCTTACTAACATGGGTCTCTTTATTGAAAAAGAGAATGCATTTGGGTAATTCTCTTGAATTGCATTTAATACAACCTTTACCGAACTATCATCTAGTTTGTCAGCTTTTGTGAGGGCTATAAAGTAGTTAACCTTAAGACTTTCTAACATATTGATCATTTGAAGATCAGATGATCTTAAGGGATGTCTGATATCTGTAAAAATTATTGCGGCTACAAGGTTATTTCTATTTTGAAAATATTTTGGTAGCTCAATAGCCCATTCGTCCTGTTGCTTCTTTGAAGTTTTTGAGTAGCCATAGCCTGGAAAATCTACTATGTAGTTAACTCCGATCTTAAAGAAATTAAATAGTTTTGTTTTACCGGGTTTTTTGCTGGTTTTAGCAATTTTCTTATTGGAGCTAACAGCATTAATTGCTGATGATTTTCCTGCATTTGAAGCCCCAACAAAGGCTATCTCAACCCCATCATGACCATGCAATTGATCATAGGTTGCATGACTTACCTCAAACTCTAAGTTTAGGAAGGATAAATTCATCTTAATAATTTAATTAATTCCAAGTTGTTATATAATCATTTTCGCATGTTTAGGATATTTCTTTTACTTATTTCTTTTTCAATCATTGGTGCAGAGAAAGCCTCTTCAGTCAATTTTGAAACGGGCGACTCAAATGCAGGTGCTCAAAAAGTTGCTGTATGTGCAGCATGTCATGGGACGGATGGAAACTCACAAGTTGGTAATTGGCCAAAAATTGCTGGCCAAAATGAGCGTTATCTTTTTGAACAATTAAAGTTAATAAAAACAGAAGAAAGGTACATTGACGTCATGAAAGGCTTGCTTGATGGCTATTCAGAAGAAGATCTTCGAGATGTTGCAGCCTTCTATGCCAATAATAGTATGACAATGGGTCAATCAGCTGATGATGAATCTCTAGTTTTAGGAAAATTACTCTATAAGATTGGTGATTATGAAAGAGGCATACCTTCATGTCAGGCATGTCATGCAGCAAATGGTTCTGGTAATTCTTTAGCGGGTTATCCAGCTCTTGGAGGCCAGCACAAAGAATACTTAATCAGCTCTTTGTTGGCCTATAAAAATGGTGAAAGAATAAGTGGACCTAATGCCTATATCATGAATCAAATTTCACAGCGCCTTAGTGAGGAAGATATTGAGGCTTTATCTAACTACATTATAGGATTGTATTAATGATTAGATCTTTACTTTTATTATTCTTTATTTCATTCATTGCTGCCGAGCCTAGAGAAGGAATAGATTATGTTTTAATTCCTGAAGGCTTAATCAAAGAAAATGGAGTTACCGAAGTATTTTGGTATGGTTGTCCTGCTTGTTTTGCCTACGAAGAAGTCCTTGATGAGATTAGAGAAAGAAGGCCTGATGTAAAAATTGATCTAATACCGCTTTGGGATGAGCCTACTGCTAAAACTTATTACACAATAAAATCTCTCGGACTTGAAGAAGAAGCTCACAGAAAAGTTTTTGAGGATTGGCAGCTTCAAAGAAAAACTTTTAGAAATGAGAAAGATATTCGTTCTTTTGCAAAAAGACATGGTTACGACGAAGAAAGTTTTGCTAAAACTTATAATTCCTTTGGAGTTCAAGTAAAAGCAAGAAATGCAATTAGCACTCCAAGAAAATTCGTTAATTCTGGCGTGGAATTTTCTGGGACACCAACAACAATAGTTAATAAAATATATTTAGTTAACAGACAAAGGGATAGAACAAAAGAAATTGAAACAATTTTATTTCTTTTGGACAAATAGCTTGAAAAAATTAATTTAGAAACAATTTATAAAGACATGAAGCAAACTATCATTATTACAGCACTCATACTTTTTGCTCCAAATCTAATTTCAGACTCTTATGAAGATGAAGTCAGAAAAAGACTAGGCTTAAAAGGCCAAATCTGCAAACAAGATGAAAGTTGTGGCGTAAAATCTATGCCTGGCGTTGGAGTCAAAAGCAACAAAACTGAACTAGTTGCAGTTAGTGAGGGTAGAGATGGCAAAACTGTTTATGATTTAGGTTGCGCAGCTTGTCATAATGCTGGTTTAGCTGGAGCTCCACTTTTGGGTGATCAGGCACAATGGGCGTCGCGCCTTGATAAGGGCCTGCAAACTTTAACTGATAATGCTTACAATGGATACAATGCTATGCCAGCAAAAGGTCTCTGCATGGACTGCACAAGAGAAGAGATTGAGCAATCAGTTCAATATATGCTTGATGCATTAACGGTTAACTAACCACCAAGATTTGCAACCTTTTTTTCTAGTTCCGCAATTCTATCAAGAGCCTTATTGAGCTCCTCTTTTTTTACAAAACCTGATTCAAGCATGAACTTTTCTAATGCTGGTTTGACCATTTTTTCCATGCCTTTTAGGTCTTTATTCATTCCAAAAGGATTAAACATCTTTTTTCTCCAAAATAAAATTTTTATTTACCACCTGGTAAACTTCTTTCCAGGTTTTAGCTTGCAATTCACAGGGAACAATTTCTTCCCATTTTCGCTTTTCACAATTAAACCATAAAGTATTGAAATTACAATTTCTTGCACCACCAATATCGTTTATTGGACAGTCTCCAATATGTAAAACTTCTTGTGGTTCACATTTCGCCACTTGAAGAGCTTTAATAAAGTGCCCAGATGATGGTTTATTGCTTTGCACATCTTTAGAAGAAATTTGATCAATAAAAAAATTACTTATTCCAATTATATTTAGGTCTGCATTGCCATTTGAGAGCGATATAAGATTAACTTTTCGTGACAACCTCTCTAAAATAATCCTGGCATCCTTATAAAGCTGAACCTTATTTCTAGCTTTAAAGAACACATTAAATCCTTCATTACTATAATATGCTGCCGAACTTTCATCTGCTCCATGATCAAGCAATAATTCTTTAATAATTTGTTTTCTAAATCTTGTTAAATCAAATTTAAGACTTTTATCTTTCTTTACGAGAGATGTTCTTATATCGCCTATTAGATTATCTGAAAATGAATCTTTTATATCTGGAAACTTTCCCAAAATAAATCTCCACATCGCATTTTCTGCAGCGATAATAATTTTGGTGTTGGGCCACAAGGTGTCGTCCAAATCAAGGGTAATTAGTTTTAATTTATTTCTTGGCATGGGGGTGAGCTTTATCGTAAATTTTTACTAACTGTTGAAAGTCTAATTTGGTATATATTTGAGTTGTGCTAAGACTGCTGTGGCCAAGCATTTCTTGAATTGATCTTAAATCCCCAGAAGATTCCAACATGTGGGTAGCAAAACTGTGTCTTAGCATATGAGGGTGAACGGGGGCCATACCTAATGAAAGTGAAATTTTCCATAATCTTTGTTGCATTGCCCTTACAGAAATTCTGACCCCATATTTATTGGTAAAAAGAGCATCTTTATCAACTATATTTTTTCGTGTTGAAAGCCAATCAGATATTGCTTGTTGCGCATACTGGCCAACCGGAATTAATCGCTCTTTCATTCCCTTGCCCAAGACTTTAACAAAAGAAAAATCTTGCTCAAACGAAGAAACTTTTACATTAACTGCTTCAGAAACCCTTAAACCACAAGAGTAGAGTAGTTCAAGAAATGCTTTATCTCTGAACTCAAAGATTGTCTTAGGCTGAAAGGATAACAGCCTGTCAACGTCCTCAAG